>NZ_JBEWCD010000002.1:2259293-2582049 GCF_040530035.1 Roseibium sp. HPY-6 | reverse complement strand
CAATCACGATCGCATCGAGGGTTTTGTCCTTGTCGCCGATGGCCCCTTCCTTGCTCCAGTTGAGAGCCTCGATCTTCGCAAGCGACTTGGGGCGGCGCTTGACCCAGGACAGACTCGATTTCTGCCGGTCCGCATCGGCCAGGGCCACATCCTCTCCGCGCATCGCGAGCGCAACGGCAAGATTCGTGGCGACCGTTGTCTTGCCGCATCCGCCTTTGGAATTCACCACAAGAATCTTGCGCATTTCCGGTCCTCTCCTCCCTCAAAGCTTCTACCGCACCGCACCCATCAACATAGGCGCACTTATTGCGCTTCCACAAGACGCTTCCCGCCTAAAAGTTCCATTTCGTGGCGACAAAGCGGCAGAACTCGGTTATAGCTGAACGTTACCATGCATGTGATTACAAAAACAAAAGATCTCGCCGCGGCCTGTCAGCGGCTCGCTGCCAACGACTACGTTACTGTGGATACGGAATTTCTCCGTGAGACCACTTTCTGGCCGAAACTTTGCGTCATCCAGATGGCCGGGCCGGATATGGCATTTATCGTCGACGCGCTGTCGGAAGGTCTGGACCTGGCCCCGTTCTTCGATCTCATGAGTGATCAGAACGTCACGAAGGTCTTTCATGCCGCCCGCCAGGATATCGAAATCATCTACCATCTTGGCGAACTGATTCCAGCGCCTTTGTTCGACACGCAGGTTGCCGCAATGGTCTGCGGCTTTGGCGATTCCATTTCTTATGACCAGCTCGTTTACAAGGTAACGGGTGCCCGTATAGATAAATCCTCCCGCTTCACCGATTGGGCGCGTCGTCCGCTGACAAACAAGCAACTGGACTATGCGCTCGCAGACGTGACCCATTTACGCGATGCCTATCAGTTCCTGAAAGCAAATCTGGCTGAGCAGAATCGCAGCCACTGGGTTCGCGACGAAATGGAAGTGCTGACATCGGTCGGAACTTACCGGGCCGATCCGGAACAGGCCTGGAGGCGCCTCAAGCTTCGCGTCAGAAAGCCGATCGAATTGGCGGTCATGATGGAAGTGGCGGCCTGGCGTGAGCGCGAGGCGCAGGTTCGGAATGTCCCGCGTAACCGCGTGATCAAAGACGACGCCATTTACGAACTTGCCGCGCAACAACCTCAAGATCCTGACGGGATCAGCAGGCTCAGAACAATCCCAAGGGGTTTTGAACGGTCAAAATCCGCCGACGAAATTTTGAACGCCATACACCGCGCACTGAAACTTCCCAAAGAGAAATTGCCAAAACTGCCCAAGGGCCGTCAGGCGCCTGATGGCTCTGCTGCGGCAGTTGATCTTTTGAAAGTGCTTTTGAAGATGGTCAGCGAAGCCAATGGCGTGGCGGCCAAGGTGATTGCGACCGTGGACGATCTGGAAAAAATAGCCGCCGATGATGCGGCGGATGTCGCAGCCTTGAAAGGATGGCGCCGCGAGCTTTTCGGCGAACTTGCCTTAAAACTCAAACACGGCCAGGTGGCCCTTGCTTTCCAAGACAGGCAAATCATCGCCCTGCCACAGACCGCTCCCGCCGAAATCAAAAAACAGGCAGCCGAATAGGGGCCTCCCTATCGCACACGCAGCAGCACCTCGGCATCGATAACCTTTTCTAGCTGAGCTGCCCTTTTGCGCAAACGTTCACCATCGAGCTTCGCCTGGTCCCCGCCGAGGTCGAGAGCCAGGCCACTGGCGGTTTTTTCGATCCGAACCTTCGGCAAAAGTCCTGCCATTGAAGCACTCAGCAAAGAGGCGACACGCAAGGTTGCACCCAGAACCTTTGCGCGAATTCGAAGCCGATCGGTGAACAGCCGCCGGATAACCTGCGACAGAGCCCCTTCCCGCAAGCCCTGATGCCTGTAGAAGACGGCGGCGGCGAGATAGGCGCGGCTGGCATGGTCCAGCCCCACAAAAGACGCGTTGGAAATGATATTCAGGCTCTGCTCACCGCGGTAGTCGGGATGCGCCCGCCAGCCGATATCGGACAAAAGGCAAGCGGCATGGCGCAAGCGCCTCTCGTTTGCCGTTTCTTCGATCTCAAGAGCCCTGAAGAATTCATCGGTCCATGCGATCAGTTCTTCAGCGTGGGCCGGTGACCGGGCCCGCAAGACACATAGCTCGCGCGCTGCTTCGATAACCGGATCCTGCTCCTGCATGCTGCGTGAGAGTTTTTCATGCAGCAGTCCTTCCCGCACACCGGTTGCGGAAAAGACAAGTCGCTCCGCCTTCATGGCAGTCAGGACCTGTTCGAGCACGACGGCTCCAATTGGCACGAGCGGACGCCGTTGCTTGGAAACCACTTCGGCAAGTTCGACGCCCTCGAGATTAGGGACGGCGATTTTGCGGCAAAACGCGACCGCCTCTTCTGCGCTCATCTCGTAGTTATGCATCACGTGGAGCGGATAGTCGTTCTGCATGAGATGCAAACGCCCGAGCGAGCGCCATGTGCCACCCACGGCGTAAAAGGTCCGTTCTCCCGGCGCAAGGTTCGGCCAATCATATCCCTTCAGGGCAGCTTCAGTTACCTTACGTGCTTTCTGGATCGATCCACCGGCCTCCTCGGACAAGCGCAGCCCCCCAAGTGGCATGGTTGCCCCCTGCCCCGGCTTCTTCTCATCAATCTCCACCAGCTCGAGACTGCCACCGCCCATGTCACCGACAATTCCGCGTGGCTGCCAAAAGCCGGCGATCACGCCCAGTGCCGAATAAAAGGCTTCTTCGCTGCCATCGAGTATCCGCACCGGCGCTTCCAGATATTTTTCGACCTGGCGTACGAATTCGCTTCCGTTTTCCGCATCACGCGCCGCCGCCGTTGCGACGATGTAGAGGTCCTTGCAGCCGGTATGTTCGATCAACGTCCGAAAACGCGTCAATTCTCCAAAAGCCAGTTCGACAGACTCATCGGCAAGCCGCCCCGTCGTGGCGATGCCCCTGCCGAGCCCTGCAAGCAGTTTTTCGTTAAACAGCATGGTCGGTGTGCGCGCCTTGCGCTCGTATATCACCAGGCGCACCGAATTGGAGCCGATGTCGACAACGGCGACCGGTCCAGTCCCGTTGAGACGGCCACGGGCAGGTTTGAACTGACCGGCCATGTTATCCTCTTTTTTGCCGTTTCAGGAACGGTTTGGGTCGGTCGCTCTTCAAGGATTTGCCCCTGCCTGAAAGTGAAGGATTGGTCATGAAATAGCGGTGCGCGTTGAAAGGTTCCTCGTTCGCGCCCGGCTCTATACGTTCATGGCTGCCGTCGCACAAGATGCGCCAGCTTTGTTCGTTGTCCTTCAGGTTTGCAACCATGATCTGATCGAGGACCTGTTCGTGAACCGTCGCGGTGAGAAGCGGCGTCAGGACCTCCACCCTCCGGTCGATGTTTCGGGGCATCAGGTCGGCAGAACCGATGTAGACATGCGCCTCCGGCGACGGCAGGCCATGTCCGTTTCCGAAGCAAAAGATCCGCGAATGCTCCAGGAAGCGGCCAACGATCGATTTCACCCGGATGTTCTCTGACAAACCGGCAATGCCGGGTCGCAGACAACATATGCCCCGGATCACCAGATCAATCTGGACGCCCGCCTGGCTGGCCTTGTAGAGCGCATCGATTATCTCCGGATCAACCAGAGAATTCATCTTCATCCAGATTTGGGCAGGCCGCCCCGCTTTCGCATGATCGATTTCAGCCTCTGTCAGCTCCAGCATCCGGCTTCGCAGGTTCACCGGCGACACAAGCAGGTGATTGAGTTCGTCAGGTTCGGCGTACCCGGTTATGAAATTGAAGACCCTTGCCGCATCTTCTGCGATCCCCGGATCATCCGTGAAGAACGAGAGATCCTCGTAAATGCGCGCCGTGATCGGATGATAGTTTCCGGTGCCTATGTGGCAGTAGGTCTTAAGCTGACCATGTTCCCGCTTGATCACCATGGACAGTTTCGAGTGCGTTTTCAGCTCGATAAAGCCGAAAACCACCTGAACGCCTGCGCGCTCCAAATCGCGCGCCCACTTGATATTGGCTTCTTCGTCAAACCTGGCCTTCAACTCCACCAGCGCCGTAACGGACTTTCCGGCCTCGGCGGCTTCGGCAAGGGCCTTGACGATCGGCGAGTTGTTGGAGGTTCGGTAAAGAGTCTGCTTGATCGCAACGACATTCGGATCGCGTGCGGCCTGGCGCAGATACTGAACGACAACATCGAAAGCTTCGTAAGGATGATGGACAACGATATCCTTTTGATGGATCGCTGCCAGGCAATCACCCCCGTGCTCGCGGATGCGTTCCGGAAAGCGGGCCGTGTAGGGCTCGAATTTGAGATCAGGCCGTTCCAGATCGACTATTTGTGACAGATTGTTCAGCGCCAGCAGGCCATTTGCCAGAAAGATCTCGCTCTTGCCGACATCAAGCGCATCGGCGACAAATTCCTGCAGTGCCGGCGGCGTCGTTTCCTGGATTTCAAGCCGGATAACCGACCCCCGGCGCCGGCGCTTTAGCGCGCTTTCGAACAGCCGGACGAGATCTTCCGCCTCTTCCTCGATCTCCAGGTCGCTGTCCCGGATAACGCGGAACGCGCCCTTGCCGCGGATTTCATATCCGGGGAACAGGCGGCCGATAAACATGCTTACGACACGTTCAATGGCGATAAAACGCGCAGCGCCGTTTTCGTTGTCGGGCAGACGGACAAAGCGTTCGACCTGGTTCGGGATCCTGAGCAACGCAATCATGCCGCGCCCGCCGGATGTCGGAACGAGCTCGAAAACAATTGAGAACCCAAGATTGGGGATGAACGGGAACGGGTGCGCCGGATCAATTGCGAGCGGTGTTAATACCGGAAACACATATCCGAGGAAATAATCCTGCAGCCAGATCCTGTCGGCCTCGTTCAAAGCGTCCCGATGAACGATCTCAATACCCTTTTCGGCAATCTCAAGGTGCAGGTCGCCCCAGATTTTTTGTTGCGAGGCTTGCAGGTTCCGCACCGCTTCGCTGATCTTTTCGAGCTGCTCCGTAGGAGTCAGACCATCATCAGATAGATTGGTCACCTCCGCGCGCTGCTGTCCACGCAGACCGGCGACGCGGACCATGAAGAACTCATCGAGATTGTTCGCTGAAATCGACAGAAAACGAACACGCTCCAGGAGCGGATGGTTCGGATTCATCGCTTCTTCAAGGACACGCAGATTGAACTGCAACCACGATACTTCGCGGTTCATAAATCGCTCAGGCGTGCGCGCGAGGTCGATCTCAACCGGTGTTTCTTCCTCTCCGCGCAGGTCCGACGAGGCAGCGACGATATCCGAAAAATCAGTCGTTTCGTTCATCAACCCCATCCTCGCACTGTAACACAGGCGGCCCGTCTACCGGCTCGGCCCGGCGTGAGTAGCATGGTAGCGACAGTGCGCCTATGACACCAATGTCGCACACAGCAAATTTCCTAGCCCTTATGCACATTTTCCAAAACCCTGCCTGCGAGCGGTTTGGTAATTTTGACGCGCCCTGCCAATGCCTCCTGGTCGATTGCCTCAACCGCGCGTATTGCGACATCAAGCGAGCGCTCCATGCGCACGACGAGATAGTCCACGACGCCAATGTCGACGGAAATCTGACGATCGGAAAACAGCTTTACGAGCACACGTCGCAACAACTCGTCATCAGGCTCCAGTATTTCGACGGGCGTTGCGGCCCGCAAGCGCGACATCAGATCGGGGAGCTTGATCTTCCAGGCGGCCGGCCATGTCCGGCTGGTTATCAGAACGTTTTTACCGGCCTGCCTTGAAGCGTTCAGCAAGTGGAAAAGCGCCGTATCATCCACGCCGAGATGAGCGTTTTCGACAATCGCAACGGGAGCCGCGACAAGGTCTTTGACTGCAAACTCCTGCAAGTGGTGCGCAGACACGACCAGTGCCCGGTATTCGTCTTCAAAGGCGCGAACGAGATGTGTTTTTCCCGAGCCGACGGGACCTGCCAGGATCACGACTGGCGACGGCCATTCCGGCCAACGCTCCAAAAGCTCAAATGCAGCCCTGTTCGACGCACCAACCAGGTAATCGTCGCGGCCAAGAGCAGCCTCGTGCGGTAGCTCTAACGGTAACTGACGCGGTGGTTCCGCCATAGTCGTGTCACTTACTCTTTGGTCGCTGTCGTCGAGCGGTCAATTCCCTTGTAGACCGGACTTGCTAGGTACTGCTTCAGCCCAAAGCGCGCAAGCACGCCGATCATCGCCGCAGCCGGAACGGCAATAAGCATCCCCACAAATCCAAAGAGATATCCAAAGGCAAACAGGGCGAACATCAGGGTTACAGGATGAAGGCCTGTGCTCTCGCCGACAAGCTTGGGCTGCAGGATATTGCCTTCCAAAAACTGACCAACGGCGAAGATAGCGCCGACCACCAGAATCCATGGCCAATCCGGCCAAAACTGGACAATGGCAATGCCGACCGACAGAACAAGCCCAAGCGCTGCCCCCACGAAGGGAATGAAGCTCACCAGACCAGCAACCATGCCGATCAGCAGCCCGAAGTTAAGCCCGACAAGCGCCAGCGAAATCGCGTAAAAAAATCCAAGGATGACACACACCGACACCTGTCCGCGCACAAACCCGGCAACCGCAGCATCCATTTCGGAGGCAAGCGCGCGGATTTCGACAAGGTGATCTCTCGGGATCCAGCTATCGATGCGTTCGACCATATGGTCCCAGTCCAAGAGCAGATAGAACGCGACAACAGGCGTAATGACGAACAAGGACAGGATCGACAGCAAAGCCTGCCCGCCGCTCCAGATCGACTGGGCCAGTTTACCGATCACGGAGGCCCCCTGCCCGATCAGATCGGTCATGGATGCCTGCAGGTCTTCAGGAGAAAGCCCGGCAAGACTCGCCAGATTCGCGGGAAAATATTTTGCAAGAAGAGCCTGGAGGCGTCGCACCAGGTCCGGGAAATTCTCCAGAAACGACGCAAGCTGATTGCCCAGTACCGGGAGCAGCAAAACGAAAAATACGACAAGCACGAGAATGAATGTGAACAGTATCGTCAGCGTGGCCCATAAACGCTGCATGCCGAGTTTTTCAAGGCGATCGCAGACAGGATCAAGCAAATAGGCCACCGCCATTCCTGCCACAAACGGCAGAAGTACGCTGGAAAAGATATATAAGAACACGCAGAAAACAGCCAGGGAGAGCAACCAGAACTGTACCTGACGGCGTAAAGTCATAAACATTCCCCTCAAACGGCACTAGGTATCCATGCACTATACATTGCACGGGTCTTGGTTGGATGCCACCAATGCTCTTAGGTCGGCAGGCGCTCGGCGGTCAAGAGGTGGATTTGCCTGTGAAGACTGCGGCCAGCCCTTGTGAAAAAGGCGGTAAGGCTGTATGCGCGGCAAGGTCAGTTGAGCATGCATTTTCCATCCGTGTGCCACGAAACAGTCTGGAGCCGCCATGAGCCATTCCAAGCCTTCAGAAAGCAACGGCCTCACCTATGCCGACGCCGGTGTCGATATCGACGCCGGAAACGCATTGGTCGACCGCATCAAGCCGTTGGTCAAAGCGACGGCACGGCCTGGTGCTGACAGCGATATCGGTGGATTTGGCGGGCTTTTCGACCTGAAAGGCGCCGGCTTCAAGGATCCCGTCCTGGTGGCAGCGAATGACGGTGTCGGAACGAAACTGAAAATCGCAATCGAAACCGGCCAGCATCGCACAGTCGGTATCGATCTTGTCGCAATGTGCGTCAACGATCTTGTTGTCCAGGGCGCTGAACCGCTGTTTTTTCTCGACTATTTTGCAACGGGCGCGCTTGATGTGGATACCGCGACCGATGTCGTCGCGGGGATTGCAGATGGATGCAAGCAGTCTGGCGCGGCCCTGATCGGAGGAGAAACCGCCGAGATGCCGGGTATGTACGGCGACGGCGACTATGATCTGGCAGGATTTTCCGTCGGCGCCGTGGAACGGGGATCAATCCTGCCGCGCAAAGATGTTGAAACGGGTGACGTGCTCCTTGGACTTGCCTCCTCCGGCGTTCATTCAAACGGCTACTCGATGGTCCGCAAAATCATGGAACTTGCCGGACTGTCCTGGTCCGATGCAGCACCGTTTGAGAGTGGCAGAACCCTTGGCGAAGTTCTGATGGAGCCGACCAGGATCTACGTGAAACCGGTGCTGGCGGCACTGCGGGCAACAACGGGGATCAAGGCGCTTGCGCATATTACCGGCGGCGGACTTCCGGAAAACCTGCCACGTGTCCTTCCCGAGAAGTGCTCGGCCCGCATCGATCTGGCGTCAATCAGCGTCCCGGGCGTCTTTTCGTGGCTTGCAAAGACAGGCGGTGTCGCGGAGCACGAGATGCTGCGCACGTTCAACTGCGGTGTCGGCATGGTGATCGTCGTGTCGGCGCAAGAAGCTGAAGCGGTTTCACGTTCTGTGGAAGAAGCAGGAGAAACGGTCATCGCAATCGGACACATCACTGACGCCGGTGCCGAGCCAGTCCTTTTCGACAATACACTGGATCTGTCGGCATGAGCCGCAAAAGGACAGCTGTTCTGATATCGGGCCGTGGCTCCAACATGGGCGCTCTGATTTCCGCCGCGATGGTTCCGGCCTTTCCGGCAGAAATAGCGCTCGTGATCGCCAACCGGCCGGATGCCAAGGGTCTTGAGCGGGCAGCGGAGTTCAATATTGCGACCGCAGTTGTCGACCACAAGGACTTTTCGGGCGACCGGGAAGCTTTTGAACGCGCGATCAATGATGTCCTTAAGGAGCACAAGATCGATCTGGTCGCGCTTGCAGGGTTCATGCGCATCCTGACGCCTTATCTTGTCAACGCCTGGTCGGGCCGCATGATCAACATTCATCCGGCACTCCTGCCCTCGTTCAAGGGGCTGGCAACACACGAGCGCGCGCTCGACGAAGGCGTGAAGCTGCACGGCGCGACCGTGCATTTCGTTTCGGCTGAAATGGATGACGGCCCGATCATCATTCAAGGAGCTGTTCCGGTCCTCGATCACGACACACCGGACACGCTGGCGGCCCGCGTTCTTGAGATCGAGCACAAGATTTATCCCAAGGCACTGGAGCTGGTTGCTTCCGGGAAAGCAAAGGTCGCAGGCACACGCGTGCTGAGCGACACGGGCCAGGAAGCGGATACCGGGCTGATCTGGCCGCAATAACATTTTTGGCAATCCGGGCCGGCATCAGCGCGTACCGATCTGCTCCAGAGAAATGTCGCGCCCAAATACGCGCTCGGCATTTTTGTAGGCGATCTTCTCCGCGACATCTCGCGGCATTTTAGACAGCCAGCGCCGGTTCATCGTTATAATTTCCGAATAGCTGTCCCACTGACTGTTGACCCATGTGTCGCTCCCGATCATCAGTCTGTCCTGGAAGTCGAAAATGATCTCCAGCCACTGTGGATCAAGGTTCTCGCCCCTGCCGAGGATGTTGTATTCACGCAAGGATGTGTCAGCGAGCAGATCAGGAAACTCTTCCATGAGCGCGTATACCTTAGGCGCCGGCGTTCCCAGGCCCGCATGTGCCCAAATGATCTTGACGTCCGGATCCAGACCGTAAAGCCAGCGGATCGGCTCCGTTCCAGAATGAACGTGAAGGTAGATATCCCGCTCTTTCGCCATTGAAATGATCTTGCGGAAAAGGGCCTCATCGGAGGTATCCAGCTGGCGGATATGAAACTCGCCGATGCCTTCATGCGGATATTGCTCCAGCCGGCCTTCCAGGTAGGCGTCCATGCCATCAGATTTGGTCCAGTTGGAAGATCCGGCCGCCCCGTGATAGGGCCTGAGTTCGGTAATAATGCGCTTGGGCGCGTATTCCCAAAGCATGATTGTGCCTTCATCAGGCGTTGACGACACAAGCGCCATGGCAACGCCGTTCTCATCCATAAGCTCAATGACGCTTTTGACGGGGTACCTGTCCCATGCCGGTTCCTTGTAGTGAACATGCGCATCGAAAAGCGGCAGCTGCCAGACATCCTCGCCGATCGGTTCGTGCGTTCCGTCCGCAGAAACCGGCGCGATCGTCATCACCAGCGAAATGTAAGCTCCAGCCGCAATCAAGTGTTCGCGCCGCATTCCTGACCTCAATCCGTCCCGCTTCGAAACAGTCAACGAGCTCAAACCTTATCTGTAAAAAATCGATTTTTCTATGCTTAATCTAAAAAAATTGATTTCATTCCACTCCACGGATACCGCCAAAAATGCGGTTACCGAGGCAAACTTGCTTGTGGCGTGCTAAAGTTGGGTGCCCACGGGAGGGATACGAAGATGCGCACCGGCGAGCTAACGGTTCTCACTGGAACCACCAAAGGGGCCTTTCTGATTTCTGGCGGCGCAGACCGATCGGGCTGGGCAGTCGAGGGCCCTTTCTGCGATGGATGGCCGATCAACCACGTCATCGGGGACGCGGAGAGCGGCACGATATGGGCCGGTGGTGGCGGCGACTGGAACGGCGCAGGCGTCTGGTGTTCGCAAGATGGCGGGGCTTCCTGGAAACTCACAAAGCTCACCAAGGGAACGATTGATGACTGGGCGGCGCAGGACCCAGATTTTGCCGCGATGATCGGATGGACGGACGCCAAATTGCCTTTTGCGGATACGTTCACGCAGATCTGGTCGCTTTGTGACGCCCACGGCACGCTTTACGCGGGGGCCAAACCTGCGAGATTACTTGCGAGCGCTGACAAGGGCGAGAACTTCCACCACGTGGAAAGCCTTTCTAACCATCCCTCATCCGGCAGTTGGAACCCCGGCGCAGCCGGACTCGTCCTGCACACGATCGTCCCCGACCCAGGCGATCCCGACAGGCTCTGGATCGGGATTTCCGCCGCAGGTATCTTCGCAACGGAAGATGGCGGAAAGACCTGGGAGCGCCGCAACCGACTTTCCAATGCAGCCGCCTGCGAAGGTCACTCTCATCCAGCCGCCCCCAGCGACGGGGAAACCGGCCACTGTGTTCACAACATGATGCTGGCACCCGGGAGCGGCGATCTGCTTTACCAGCAGAACCATCATGGCGTCTGGCGATCTTCCGACGGCGGGCGAAGCTGGGACGATATCAACGCCGGGCTTCCCTCCACCTTCGGCTTTCCCATCCGCGTCCACCCGCGAGATCCGCAAACGATCTGGACCTTTCCGCTCAACGGCGATGCTGCGGGGCGATTTCCTCCGGAAGCGGCGGCCGCGGTTTGGAAATCGGAAAATGGCGGCGAGACCTGGGAGGCAAAGCGCGAAGGCCTGCCGCAGACCGCCTGTTTCTTTACGGTGCTGCGCCAGGCAATGGCAGGCGATAACCGGGACCCCGCCGGACTTTATTTCGGCACGAACTCCGGTTCGATCTACGCCAGCTTCGATGAAGGCGAAACCTGGACCGAAATCGCCAGGCATCTGCCGACTATTCTCTCTGTCGAGGTCATGGACCGGAACTGATCGTTGGATAACAAAGACAGCAAACCCAAAGACCGCATCTAGACTTCAGGTTCAGATTGTTTTCCGCGAGCCCCTCGCGAGCCGGGACGACGAGACAGTGTTACTTGCCCGCGCCGTTGTTATAACTGGGGTGACAATGCAATCCAAATCACATATACAGTCAATATGCAGTCAATCTTGGAAAGTATCACTCACGCATGACCGACTGGTGCCCCGACCTTTCAAGCAGCAACGCACCGCGCTACATCGCCATTGCCGACAGCATCGAGGCCGATCTTTCGGCAGGCCGCCTGAAATCCGGAGACAGATTGCCGGCGCAGCGTCATCTGGCCAAACTGCTTGGGCTCGATTTCACGACCGTTGCCCGCGGATACACGGAGGCACGCAGGCGCGGCTTCCTGTCGTCACAGGTTGGCAGCGGAACATTCGTTACAGACCCGCGTCGTGACTTTCTTCAGCAAAGTGTAGCCGCAGGTCCTGCGCGCGAATGTGCACCTGATTTTTCCATGAACCTTCCGCCTGAGCCGGACACCCATGACCTGACGGCCTTGATGCAGGAGAGCTTCGCGAGGTTGACGGCAGATCTGGTGCCGTTACTGCGATATCAAAACCTGGAGGCTTCGGATCAGGATCAAACGGCAGCAGCCAGCTGGCTGGAGAGAGTCGGACTTGCACCGCAAGCTGAACAGATTCTGTTTTCTCCCGGTGCCCAGGCCGCACTCTCCAGTCTGCTTGCGATGCTTGCAAACCCCGGGGACCAGGTCGCGTGCGAAGCCGTTACCTATCCCGGCATCAGGTCGATTTGCGCGCAGCTTCATCTGCAGTTGCGAGGCCTGGACACCGATGAAAACGGTATTGTTCCCGAAGCTTTTGAGGCGGCCTGTAGGGCAGGAAACCTGAAAGTGCTTTATCTCAATCCGACATTGCACAACCCGACGACAAGAACCGTTCCCTATAAACGCCGGCAGGAACTTGTGGCGGTGGCCCGGAAATTCGGAGTCGCGATCCTTGAAGATGATGCCTACGGTCAACTCGTCCCGAGCGCGCCTTTGCCGTTTTCGGCGCTTGCGCCCGAACTGACCTGGTATATCGGCTCTCTTTCAAAATCCCTCGGTGCCGGGCTCCGGCTCGCCTATGTTGTTGCTCCAAGTCGTGGAGCCTCCTGGCAGTTTTCGCGCGCGATCCGCACACAGCAGGTCATGCCCTCGCCGCTCACAGTTGCGTTGGCAACAATCTGGATCGAAAACGGAACGGCGTCCGCGCTGCTGGAGGAAATCCGGTCTGAAAGCGCCGCGCGCCAGGTTCTGGCGTCCAAACGCTTCAAGAAACTCGACTATCTGGCAGACCAGAACGGCTTTCACCTTTGGCTCTCACTCCCGCAGGGCTGGAGCCGCTCTGCGTTTGTCAGTCAATTGCGCAACCTGCCGATCGGTCTGGTCGAGGCTGATGCCTTCACGGTGGCCGGTGCTCCGTCAGAGGCCGTCAGGCTGGGTCTCGGCGGGCCTCTCAACCGCGAGCAACTCGTAAACGCCCTGGACATTGTCTCGCAAACGATTGAAGCCTCCCCCGCCAAGGCCTCCGTTTATTTCTGAGAACATTCAAACAGCATCTCGCCTAGCGGCAATGCCAAATTGCCGCAGTGAATGCGCTTGACTTGAATGCATTCTATTTTACATTGATTGCAATCACTTCCCATCATTTTACAAGCGATGGGGTCCACTCGTTCTTTCGGGAAAGTCCTGTAAGCCAATCAGGATTGGAAAGTCCATGACCACAACACAGAGCTGGCCAAAGCTGCCCCCTATTCAGACTGGTATCAAAGGCCGCTGTCCCCGCTGCGGCGAAGGGAAGATCTTTGACGGTTTTTTGAAACTGAAACCGGGATGCAGCCACTGCGGCCTGGACTACAGTTTCGCGGACCCGGCGGACGGACCGGCCTTTTTTGTGATCTGCTTCGGCTGTGTCCCGGCTGTCGCTTTTGCAATCTGGCTGGAAATTGCCTTCACCGCCCCCTACTGGGTCCATCTGGTGACAACCCTTCCCCTGATCCTGCTGACCTGCATTCCCATGCTTCGTCCGCTCAAGGGGTGGCTCGTGGCAAGCCAGTATTTCTACAAGGCCGAAGAGGGCCGCCTGGCGGATGCGCCCCCCTCCTCGACGGAACACCAGACCTGACAACCGGGAGCCCCAAACCTTCAGTCGGGTCTGGCCAGGCAGCGTAGCCCTCCGGGATGCGCTGCTTTTTTGTGGGGCGGTCTGCCACCTTAGTTCGGATCTAGTTCTTCAAGACTTGGATCAGCAAGCCAACGACCGGATTTCCAGACCGGATACCACTCATTCGCTGCTCTTTGCCTGAGCTCAATCAGCGTGAGTTCTTGCTGTGTCCATGAGATGCTAGACGAGTATCTGATACAGGGCGTCGGACGCATGCCGCCACAAAAGGTATTTTGCAGAGCGTTTAGGCGATCGTTCCATTGCAAAATGAAATGGAATTCACCTGCGATGAAGGACCACCCATCCGCTCTTCTTTGTAAACTCGGTAACACTAGTGGTTTCCAGTCTACGCGCTGTTCAGGTGTTCCTGTGCTGGCCCGCCAACGCACAAGAGCCGCAGTTGAGGTCCAATGCGCACCGCCGCGGTCCAACACCACAAAAAGATAAGTCTTGTGTTCGATTTTCCTGGAGAACACATTGAAATCCCGGGTTTCCCAACTCTGCCGGATCTTCAAATGCTCCTTTAGTTTTTCCGGCAAAAAATTCAGATCTTCCAGTTGCACATTGCGGTTGTCTTGGAACTTTGTCTGGAACTCTCCGGTTCCCATTCTGGTCTGATTTGGGAGTGTTTCCGCGACGCTTTTCTGCATTGTTGTTGCCAGTACGCCGAGGATGAGACACAGGCTCAACGCAAGCCGTGAGACCCAAAGTAATATGGACATGGAGACCCTCCTGTCCAAAACAGGTGGGTGCACGCTATGCGCTCAACAAGTCTGAAAGCACCCGTAATACCTGGGTGCCCTGAATATTCGTCAGACGATGGAGCGACTCAGGCGGCTTTGATCCAGACCGCCGTGTCGTGAAACGCTGCGCCGCCATAGGGCGCGACCGGGTCTGCGCCGGTGAGCGTATTGATCCCCCTGCCATCCTCGAACGCCGCGTTCGGCCAGATGCCTTCGGAGATGACCGTCCCGGGCGCAACCGTTTCCACGTGGCGCGCATGAAGCGTCACGACGCCTCGGCGGTTTCCGAGTTTGACCTTCGCGCCGTCTTCAATGCCAAAGCGCACCGCGTCGTCGGGCCGGATCCAGACTTCCGGACGGCCTTCCCTCTTTTTCGACGTCTCGGTTTCGTTGAATGTGGTGTTCAGGAAAGACCGGGATGGCGACGTAGCAAGCCGCAGTGGATGGTCCTCATCGGCCAGTTCAATCACATCCCACTGATCCGGCAATTCCGGCATCTCGCTGCAAGGCCCAAAGACGGTGTCGCCGTCGGGTTTGTTCGGCGAAAAGGTCTTGCCCCAGGCAGGCTTGAAATGGAACTTGCCGTCACTGTGACCAAAGCCATTCAAAAAGTGCGACGTTTCAAAATCCGGCTGAACGTCGCGCCATTTTTCCGAATACAGTTCATCGAATGATCCCTGGCCTGAGTTCTGCAGCAACCAGTCGATATGGTCTCGCGCGGACATGTCGAAACCCGGGTGAGACTTTGAATCAACGCGCTTTGCGATCTCGTTGATTACAAATAGGTTTTCCCGCGGTCCTTCCGGCGGTTCGACGGCTTTCGGCCCGAGCGAGATATATTGGTGTCCACCGCCCTTGTAAATGTCGTCATGTTCCAGGAACTGCGTTGCCGGCAAAACGATATCCGCCATTTGCGCGGTCTCGGTCATGAATTGCTCGTGGACCACGGTGAAGAGGTCCTCGCGCGCAAATCCCTCCTTGACCAGTTCCTGTTCGGGCGCAACGGACACCGGGTTCGTATTCTGAACCAGGATCGCTTTCACCAGCGGACCGCCAAGCAACGCTGCCGGGTCACCAGTCAGGATCCGGCCAATCTGGCTTTGGTCGAGCGCGCGTACGGATGGGTCTTTCAGCGACGTCGCCTCGATCATTTCCTTATTGAAGTGATAGATACCACCATTGTTGTGGAACGCACCGCCCCCCTCATACTGCCAGGAACCGATGACACAGGCGATCGAGGCCGCCGCGTGCATGCCGACAACGCCGTTGCGTGAGCGCGTGAACCCGTATCCCAGACGGAAAAACGTCTTTTTCGTTTCACCGATATGCCGGGCGACCGTTTCGATCAGCGTCGGGTCAAGTCCGGTGATTTCGGCAGCCCAGTCCGGCGTTCTGGTCTTAAGATGCGCTTCAAGCTCCTTCGGGCAATCGGTGAAGCGGTTCAGATAGTCCCAGTCGGCGAAACCATCGCGAAAAAGCACATGCATGATGGCACAGGCCAGCGCTGCATCCGTACCGGGCTTCAGAACCACGCCGATATCGGCTTGTTTCATTGTTTCGGTTTCATACACATCGACGACGATCACCCGCGCACCGCGCTTCTTTCTGGCGGCGGTGACATGGGTCATGACATTGATCTGCGTTGAGACCGGGTTCGTTCCCCAGATGACGATCTGGTCCGATTGCGCCATTTCACGAGGATCTGGCCCGGCCAACCTGCCGGTACCGGCGGTGAATCCTGTCCAGGCCATGTTGGTGCAAAATGTGTCGAACTGGCGCGAATAGCCCTTGGCGTGGCGAAGCCGGTGGATACTGTCCCGCTGCACCTGTCCCATCGTACCAGCGTAATAATAAGGCCAGATGCTTTGCGCGCCGAATTCAGCCTCAATTGCCAGAAACTTTTCTGCAACCAGATCGAGCGCGGCGTCCCAGGAGATCTCCTCAAACCGTGCTTCGCCCTTCTTACCGACCCGGCGCAGCGGCGTCAGCAGCCGATCCGGATGATAAAGCCGCTCCGGATAGCGGGCGACCTTGGCGCAGACGACACCGGCCGTATAGGTGTTGTCGCGTGCCCCGTTGAGCCGCCGCACATCGCCATGCGGGTAAAAGTGCACGTCGACCGAACATGCCGAGGGGCAATCGTGTGGACAGGTTGAAAAGGTGCTCTTTGGTGTCGGCTGGTTCATACAACGTCCAATCGGGAACAGGCGTGCATTTCAAAATAGGGCCAAGCCTTATGGAAAACAAAGGGAGACGCCGTCAAGCGCCTCCCTTCCATTTCGCCTATCTGACTTGAACGTCAGCTGCCGCTACAGGGCGAACGGGCCCCTTGGCCACCGCCCTGCCCGCCTCGCTGCTGGCGCGGACCGCGCTGGTCGTGTCGCGGTGGCGGGCCGCCGCGGCGCATCCGCGGTGGGTGGCCACCCTGAACCTGAATGACCTGCGCCGCGATTTCCGCATTGTTCTGGAACGCCGCAAAGTCGATCGCCGGTCCGCTTTGTCCTTCCTCAAGGTTTCCTCGCCGCTGACCGCGTCCCTTCAACCGCGTAAAGCTGGCGTCCGGATTTCCCATCCAGCAACGCGGAATGAACGGAAACGTGTCCGTGAGAATATAATGGTAGGTCCCATCCGGATATTCTGGCGTGGCCGCGAACCGGCCATTGCACTGGTCAAGGTCGCCGGCACCTTCAACGAACGCCCAATCCTGCGTGAACTTGCCATTATAGCGTCCACCCGGACCGTCCGGACGATTGCCATTCTTGATCCGGTAACTGCTCTTCAGCTTTTTCATCGCGGATTTACGTTCCGGATCCGAATATCCGTATTGGCCGTAAATCGGAAAGCCGTCGGCTGCAAAGCCAATCATCGCGGGCACCGAACGGCCACCGCTGGCCGCGACAACGCCGGTTGGAATGCCATGGTAATGATAAGTTCCATCGGGCTGGACGTGAGCGTTGTACTTGTCGAGACCAAGCTTGCAGGCGCCGCCCAGCGCCTCGTAATTCCATCCCGACCGGCGATTGTTCTGCCAGTACTCGGCCGTTCCCGGGTCCATCACGACACCATTGATCGCTATGCCGAAAACAGATCCCTGCGCATCCTTTGCCCCGCCCCTTTTGCGTGGATTGAGCGGTACCTTCAGATTGTAGTTCTTTTTGGAAATGGCGTGCGGATTGTTGCGGTTTGGAAATTGCCCGGGTGCTTTGTCCGGGTACCCATTGGCGCGGATCCGACGCGTATTGCCGTCCACGGTAATGTCCGCGCTTGCTTCGGCCTGCGGCAGGAGGATATCCCAGATCTCATCTGCCATGTGTTTGTGTTCAAGCGGTTCTTCTCCGCCAAGGGACGCAGTCGTTTCGTGTGCTGCGACCGGTAATGCAATCAGGGCGCCTGCGAGCGCCAGAGTTAAACGCATTGTGTTCTCCTGATTCCAGCACCACGACCGCGCCAATATGATGGCTTCGCTCACGCACCGCAGCCGTCAATTGGTAAGAATTTGTATCTGGATGTATCAGGACAGTGTTTCAGAAAAGAAAAGAAAAGCCGGCCCAAAGGACCGGCTTCCCGAATGACAGTTTTCAGCAGTTTCAGCCGACGAGTTCAGTACCGGAGAACCAGAACGCGATTTCTTCTGCCGCCGTTTCAGGCGCGTCCGAACCGTGAACTGAGTTTTCACCGATCGACAGAGCGTATTCCTTGCGGATCGTGCCTTCGGCGGCTTCTGCCGGGTTGGTTGCACCCATGACTTCACGGTTCTTGGCAATTGCGTTTTCGCCTTCCAGAACCTGTACAACGGTCGGACCGGAGGACATGAACTCAGTCAGTTCACCGAAGAACGGACGTTCCTTGTGAACCGCATAGAATGCTTCGGCTTCACGCAGGGACATCCAGACACGCCGTGAAGCAACCACCCGAAGGCCAGCTTCTTCCAGCTTTGCGGTGATCGCACCCGTCAGGTTGCGTTTGGTGGCATCCGGCTTGATCATGGAAAACGTGCGTTCAATCGCCATGGTTTCGTCTTTCTTGTCTCGATGGAGCGCCGGCCCCTTGCCGCGCCCGGAATTTCAGAAATTTCGCGGCCTTAATAACGGTGCGCCGCCGCGCCCGCAAGGGGGCTGACCCATGACAATTTCATGTCGCTTCACAAGACGCCGAGGTTATACGCCATGACACGAGGACGCTAATGGAATTGAAACACCGTTGGACATAGTCTTCGAGACTGACACCTAATGCCGATGAGTATCGGCAAGATACGAATTCGCGAGCTGGACCCATGGCCCCGACAATCAAACTCTTTATCGCGGTTGGCGTGTTTTTGACATTGGCGATCAGTGCGGTGCCATACGCGGCTCCAGCGATAGCGCAGGACGACGCACCAGCTTATCCCGGCCTTGAGGAACGGCTTCAAGACCTGGAGCCGGATCTGCGCGAAGAACTGCTTGAGTTCGTGGCCGGCAATACGCTTTTTGTGATTTATCACGAAGGCGGGCACATGCTTGTCTCCGAACTCGAACTCCCCGTTCTCGCCCAGGAAGAAGACGCCGTCGACAATCTGGCGACGATATCGATGCTCGCGGCCGATACGGACAACATGGATCTTTACCTTTATCACGCGATGACGGGTTGGTTCCTGATGTCCGAAGAGGACTATGACGCACTGGTCTTTTACGATTCTCACGATCTGGACCAGCAGCGCGGCTATCGCATGTTGTGCATGATGGTGGGCGCGGACGAAGAAGCCTTTCTGGACCTTGCCGAAGAACTCGCGCTGCCGGACGACCGCATCGAGACCTGTGCGATCGACTATGAGCAGGCCGCGGATTCCTGGGAATATGTCACCGATCCTTTCGTGCGGGATCAGGATACACCGGCAGGCAAAATCAGCATTGAATATGACGATGCTCCTGCCGAGTTGCGCACACTGGCCACCTCACTTCGGGAAAACGCGCTGCTCGAAATGGTCGCTGACGAACTCGACACCTTCTATGACCTACCGGAAAACGTTACGTTTCGAGCGTCCGAGTGCCAGGAAGACAACGCCTTCTGGGATCCGAACGATCGTGAAGTCATCCTTTGCTATGAGCTTCTCGGCGGCTTTGCGGAGCTTTACCTGGAATTGCTCGCCGAAGAGGAATGAGCTTTCTTTCGGTAAGCACCCGGCGCTTCACCGAACTGACGTTGAAATTCCCGGTAGAAATTCGAGCGCGTCAGGAACCCCACTTCTTCATGGATGCGGGTAACAGGTTTATCCGTTTCGCTCAGCAATCGTGCGGCTTCGTCCAGCCTTGCCCGGTTTACAAACTGGCTGACATTCATGCCGGCAACATCATTTATCGCGAGCGACAACTCCCTGTCCGGTGTCCCCGTGCGCCGGGCGAGCCGCGTCAGTGACAGCGATGCATCACAAAAAAGCCGCTGCTCGGTGAGGATCCTGCGCGCCTTTTCGACAAGCGCTTCCTTTTCAGGGGTCCCACGCGGTTTGGCTGTCGATTGACGCCGTGGCGATTTCCGGCGCAGCGTCATGACGGCAAGTGCGAGCGCTGCCAGCAAAAACGCAAGGCTCGCATAAGAAATCAAAAGCGATGCGCTCTCCTGCATCTGCTGGGCAAATAGAAGCGCGATCCAGATGTCCGTCGCCAACGATGCCGCCATAGCGAGAATTGCAATGGCCAGCAGCCTGAAAACAAACCCGCTCTGGCCGGTTGGTATCTGCGACATCCGATCAGGACCGCCCGACCAGATCAGAACCAACGCGAAACAGTAAATCGCAAAACTCAGTCCGATTATGCCATCCACAAATCCGTCGACCGGAAGCGGAAACATTACCGCAAATGAGAACAGGACGGCGACACCCCCGCTCAAGAGGATCAGCCTTTTGGCTTTGGATACAGGCACGGTGAGCGCGGCAAAGGCCAGGTAAAGCGTTGGGGCTATCCAGACAGGCAACACACGCTGAAGAGTGAGAAAATCGAAGATACCATACGCAAACCGCAATCCCACCAGAGACGCCTCGATGGCAAGCAGGACAAAGAGACCCGCGAAAAGCCCCCTCGAGAGAGCCGGCAGGGAGCGCCACATCAAGGCCGCCAGGCCAAGACCCAGGAATACAACAGAGAGCAAAAAGGATACCGGGATACTGATCATTACGGCGTGCGAAGGCTGATTGGCGAGACTGTCCTGTCCTTTATCACGTTTAAGGACAGGGCACGGCTGCTCCACCAATTGTCAACAGTCGTGTTGAGACCACAGGTAAGCATCGTTTCAATCGTTACCGGAGGTCCCATGCCTATTGCAGTCAACCGTCTTGCCAGCTTTCGTAAGACAATAGTGCTTTCTCTCACACTTGCCTTGGCGTTCGCCGTCAGCGGCGACCTCACTGCCCTGGAAAACACGCCACTTTCTTATGGGCCGGGCGTTGCCGATATCACCGTGAAAGATAAACGGAGCGATCGGCCTCTTTCCGGAGACATCTGGTTTCCCTCCACCACACCAGACAGGCACGTTCGCGCCGACAAGAGTAAAGTCTGGCAAATGGCGCCGGCCGATCGGGATGCGGTCATGGCAGAGGGACAGTTTCCTCTGCTCGTTGTCTCGCATGGCATGTACGGCAACACGTTCAACCAGGCCTGGCTCGCCTCGGAACTGGCGCGCCGCGGCTATATCGTTGCGATGATCAACCATCCAGGCACCAGCACATTTTTGCGCGATCCCTCCCAGGCACGGGAGTTGTGGGATCGGCCAGTCGATGTTTCCCGCCTGATTTCACATCTCCTTCAAGACGATACTTATGGTCCCCGCATCGACAGAAGCAGAATTTTTGCGGCCGGCCATTCGCTGGGTGGATTCACCGTGATGTTTCTGGCCGGTGCAGAATTCGACAATGCACGATATCAAAACGTTTGCGGAAGCGAACCGACCCTCGTCGTTTGTGAGGTGCTCAGGGGCTGGTCCGTCGCAGAAACAGAAGCTGACCGGGTTGAAATGGCAGCGTCGCGAAAGGACGAGCGCATTCGGAAAGTCATCAGCCTCGATCTTGGCGGCACGCCGGTCTTTTCCCGCAAGAGCCTTCAACAGATTGAAACGCCCATTCTCGTGCTGGGGTCGGGCCGCGCCGATATGCTGGACCAGGACGTCGAGTCGCGGGCACTTGCGGCTGCCTTGCCGGCAGATTCCGTAACGCACCTGGAACTCGAAGGCGCCGGACACTTCGACTTCATGGGCGTGTGCAAGCCGGACGGCTTCGACATTTTGAAGGAGCACGAGCCGGGTGACGAAATCGTCTGTATCAAAGGCAATGCCGAGCGGGTCGCACAGCACGATCGTATCCTGACGGAGATTTTGACCTTCCTGACACAGTGATCGTCAAAGTGGCAGGCAGTGCAATGAAGCCACAGCCTGCCACATGATCGCTGTCCCCTTTGCTTTCCACTTGCAACACAGCCCGCGCTCCGCCAAACATCCGGCCATGTTGCAGATTTCAGACCTCACTTACCGGATCGCTGACCGCCTTCTTATCGACAAGGCCAGTGTCACGCTGCCGGGAAAAGCCAAAACCGGGCTTGTCGGCCGAAACGGCGCAGGAAAATCCACGCTCTTCAAGATCATTACCGGCGATCTTTCAACGGAAACCGGATCGGTCCAGATCCCGAAGCGGGCCCGCATTGGCCAGGTTGCCCAGGAGGCTCCGGGGACCGAAGAGACGCTTATGGAAGTTGTTCTCGCCGCCGACACGGAACGCAGCCGGTTGCTCGAGGCGGCAGAAGTCGAAACCGATCCGGACCGGATTGCGGATATTCACACGCGCCTCGCCGATATTGGCGCCCATACGGCCGAAGCGCGCGCCGGTTCGATCCTATCCGGGCTTGGCTTCGACGCCGACGCACAACAACGCCCCTGCTCATCCTTTTCCGGTGGCTGGCGAATGAGGGTTGCGCTCGCGGCTGTCCTTTTTTCCGAACCTGACCTTCTGCTCCTGGACGAGCCGACCAACTATCTCGACCTGGAAGGCACGCTCTGGCTGGAAAACTATGTGGCGCGCTACCCGCACCAGGTTCTGCTGATTTCCCACGACCGTGACCTTTTGAACAAGGCTGTCGACAGCATCGTTCATCTGGAACGGGGCAAGCTGACCTACTACTCAGGCGGATATGACAGCTTTGACAGGCAGCGGCGTGAGGCCATGGTTCTTGCGGAAAAGGCCAGGGAAAAACAGGACGCGCAGCGTAAGCACATGCAGGCGTTTGTCGATCGCTTCCGCTACAAGGCCAGCAAGGCCCGGCAGGCTCAGTCCAGGCTCAAGATGCTGGAAAAGCTTCAGCCGATTTCGGCATTGACCGAAGAAAGCGGCAAACCGATCGAGTTTCCGGACCCGCAGGCGCAACTTGCGCCACCCATCCTGAAGCTTGAAGGCGTCTCGACCGGGTATGGGGAAACGAAAATCCTGTCCCGCCTGACGCTGAACATCGACACTGATGACCGTATTGCACTGCTGGGCGCGAACGGCAACGGCAAGTCCACATTTGCCAAGCTCATATCCGGCCGCCTCGGCGCGATGGATGGTGACATCAAAAAGGCTTCGAAGCTCAAAATTGCGTTTTTCGCGCAGCACCAGCTCGATGAGCTCAAACCATCGGAAAGCTCAGTGGCACATGTACGAGCGCTGATGCCGGATGCGCCGGAAGCCAAAGTTCGCGCAAGGGTCGCGCGGTTCGGATTGCCGACAGACCGCATGGATACGCCCGCGAAAGACCTGTCAGGCGGCGAGAAAGCGCGCTTGCTTCTGGGACTCGCGACCTTTGATGGGCCGCATCTGCTGATCCTTGATGAGCCAACCAATCACCTTGATATCGACAGCCGCGAAGCCTTGGTCATGGCCTTGAACGACTATCAAGGCGCTGTCGTGCTGATCAGTCACGACAGGCATCTTGTCGAGGCCTGCGCCGACCGGCTCTGGCTCGTTGCCGATGGCAGGGTCGAACCCTATGACGGCGACATGGAAGATTATCGGCGCTTGATCCTTCAAGGGCCTGAGGCGGTTCAAAAAGCAAGGAACCGCGCAGAGGAAGAAGCCGAAAAGGCTTCAGCACAGGCAAAGCGGCGCGAGGCAGCCCAGAAGCGCAGCCAGTTGAAGCCACTGAAGCAGAAAATCGATGCGGCGGAAAAGGAAATGGCCAGGCTGCAGGACAAGATCGCAAAGCTCGACGAAGCGCTCGCGGATCCGGCCTTTTTTCAGACTGAGCCTGACAGGGCCACAAAGTTTGCCAAGGAACGGGCTTACTGTGAAAAGAAACTGGTCAAAACGGAGGAGGAATGGCTGGAACTTTCAGCCGAGTATGAAGAAGCCGGTTGAGCTGCCACAAGTTATCCGCTTGATCCTCGTGTGAAGGATGCACAATCGGTTCTTAAGCCTTCTTCTCCCAGCCTCCGGCAGAAGTCTGTTGCCAGTAGGCAATGTCGAACCCTTCCGATTTGGCCTCTTTCCAACGATTTCGCGCTTCTTCCAGCGCGCTCTGATCGTTGCCGTCGAACATGTAGATTGCCCGTGTGTAGCCGGCTAGCGGCGGCGGATCTGCCCTGTCGACGAGAAACCGAACATCGGCATTGTTCGGATTGTCCTTTTCCGCAGTCAGATAGATCGGCTGGTGCTCTGCAAACCCATCCGTTTTTGTGCCATGTGGCAGAAAACTGTCGTCAGCGAATGTCCAGAGATGAGCATCCAATGCGTTGCAGCGCTCTTCGCTTCCGGTCTGGACAACGACTTTCCAATCCCGCTCCAGACATTTCAGAAGAAGTTGCGGCAGAGCCGATTCGAGCGGCCTGTGCAAAAGATGGTAGAACATCACCTCAACGGTCATTGTCTGCTCCGACCCCATCATTTTCTTCGATGTGAACGAACACGGGATGCGCCAAGTTTGGCAGGACTAAAGTGATGCTCTCGTGCAACAGCATTTGCTCAATTCCATTTCATCGCAATTGCGACATAGACAGGCCACAAGACTCGTATCATTAACCCTTCGCAAATGTCGATTGACTAGGGTTTGTTCCCGGGAGAGATCCAAGGATCATTGCTGGGTGGCCGGTGTGCGGTAGTCCCGAACCGGCCAAAGAGGGGATTTTGTGAATGATTGCGCGTGTTGTTGTGTTTTTTGCGCTGGTCGCCGTTGTTGCCGGAGCCACGCTTGGAATGGGGATGCTTGTCGAACCGGCGACGGCCTGCCAGACCTACAAAACCTGCTGAGCCAAACGAACAGAGTAAAAAAACCCGCCAAATGGCGGGTTTTTCTTTGGCCAGATGATTTGCATCAGCCTTCGTAGTGGTCTGCAACGAGCTGATTGAGCAGCCTCACGCCATAGCCTGATGCCCAACTCTGACAAATGTCAGTCTTCGGTGCACCAAATGCCGTGCCCGCAATATCGAGATGCGCCCAGGGTACATTGTTTGCAAACCGCTGGAGGAATTGTGCTGCTGTAACCGATCCGGCCCAACGGCCTCCGGTGTTCTTTACATCGGCATTCGGCGTATCGATCATTTTGTCGTAGCCCTTTGACAATGGCAGGCGCCAGAGCGGCTCGCCGCTTGCCTTGGCCGAGGACAGCAGTTTTTCCGCCAGGTCATCATCGTTGGCAAAAAGACCCGCATTAAGATTTCCAAGCGCCACAAGAACAGCGCCGGTCAGGGTTGCCAGGTCAATCATGATCGAAGGTTTGTATTTTTCCTGGGTATACCAGAGCGTATCCGCCAAAACGAGGCGTCCTTCGGCATCGGTGTTCAAGATCTCGATGGTGGTGCCCGACATTGCCGTGACAATATCGCCGGGACGTTGCGCGTTTCCGTCAGGCATATTTTCCACCAGTCCGATAACGCCCATCACATTGGCCTTTGCCTTTCTGGCCGCAACAGCGTGCATAGCACCCACAACCGCCGCAGCGCCGCCCATATCACCCTTCATGTCTTCCATGCCGCCGGCCGGTTTGATCGAAATACCGCCCGTATCGAACGTAACGCCCTTCCCGACAAACGCGACCGGAGCGTCGGCTTTCTTGCCTCCGTTCCAGCGCATGACCGCCAGGCGCGGTGGGCGCACAGATCCCTGCGCCACCCCGAGCAGGGCTGCCATCTTGAGTTTTTTCATCTCTTTTTCGGTGAGAATGTCGATCTCAACACCGAGCTTTTCGAGATCCGCTGCCTTCTTTGCAAACTCTACAGGACCAAGGACATTCGCTGGTGCGTTGACGAGATCGCGGGCAAGGATGACGCCGTCCGCCACCGCTTCAGTACTGGTCCAGGATTTGCGCGCTGCCTTGGGATCCGCGACCTTCAAGGTCAGTTTCAGGTCTTTTTCGGTTTCTCCGCCGTTCTTCTTCGACTTGTAGGTATCGAAGGCATAAGCGCGCAATTTGGCGCCCATGGCGAACTCTGCCGCAGCCTTGGCGGAAATCTCGACACCTTCCGGTCCATCGAGCAAGACTTCAGCCACAACCGCTTTGGCTCTTGCCAGCGCGGCAAATACGGTGCCACCTAGATCGCGCCAGTCTTCATCCGTCATATCCTCGGGTTTGCCAATCCCGAAGACCAACAGACGGTCAAGTCCGAGGCCCGAAGGCGCGATCAGGTCGAGACTTGATTTCTTCTTGCCTGAAAACCCGGCAATGCCCGCTGCCCTCTCCAAGCCTCCTTCCAAACCCGAAACAGCTTCTCCTGCGGTATTGCCAAAACCGAGGTTTTCGTCGGCAAAAAAAACGGCAACGCCCTTTTTGGGCACATCCATCTTGGAATAGGAGACTTTAGCGAGTTTGGTCATTCGTCGGTCCTTCAATAATCTTCCGATTGTTTCTTTGCATGAACAGGCGTTTCCGTGGCGCGAAAACAGCCTGGATTTGTACGCAAATCATGGCGTTTCAACAACTTTTCGGCAAGAGCCGTCAAAATTAATGCATATTAACCATTCTTATTTATGCGGCGTTCACCACATTACGTGTTATTCGATGTCGGGGCGTTTTTTACATTTTTTCAAGGGGACCTGGTCCGGCCAGACATGAATACGCTTGAACGGTACATAATCCGCCGGACATTTTATGCTTTCACCTTAACGATTGCAGCGATGACCGGAGTTGTGTGGGCGACTCAGGCGCTCAGGCAGCTGGATCTTGTAACGTCCAAGGGGCAGACGATCGTTCAGTTCATCGGCATAACCATGCTGGCGCTCCCATTCCTGATCATGATTGTCGCGCCGTTCGCACTCATGCTTGCCCTGATCCTTGTCTTGAATGCCCTTTCCGGAGACAGCGAACTCATTGTCATCGACGCAAGCGGCGGATCTCGGTTCCTGGTCCTCAAGCCCGTGATGCTGTTTTCGCTTGCTGTCATGATGCTGATCGCAAGCTTGTCTCTTTATGTCGCTCCGACTGGACTTGCCCAGTTGAGAACGGAGATCACGCGTGTCAGGGCGGACCTAGTTGCCAACATCGTGAAGCCGGGCAAGTTTATCTCGGTTGAAAGTGGTCTCACCTTTCATATCCGCAATCGCTCAGGCAACGGCACGCTGGACGGTCTTCTGTTGCACGATACGCGTGACGCTGAAACCGCCTTCACCTATCAGGCCGACACCGGCCAGATCATCGAAGCTTCGGATCGCACGCTTCTGGTCATGCAAAACGGCACAATCCAGCGCCGTCCGAAACAGCAAGGCGATATTTCCATCGTCCGCTTTCAGTCTTATGCATTCGACCTTTCAAATCTGATCCCGGAGGCCGGTGAACCGGTATTCAAGGCCAGCGAACGCACGACTGCCAATCTGATGGCACCGGGGCGGAACGATGCCTACGCTTTGAAACACCCGGACAAGCTGGCGAAAGAGCTGCACGAACGCTTCAGTCAGCCTCTCTACGCGATCGCGTTCGGCCTGATTGTGTTTGCATTCCTCGGCAAAGCCCGAACAACGCGTCAAGGCCGCGGTGCGGCGATCGTTGGGGCCATTGCGTGCTGTGTTATCCTGCGCACGTCCGGTTTCGGTGTTACCGCCATATCCGGCGTTTCGCCCCTCTTGCTCGGACTGCTTTATCTGGTTCCCATTGCCGGTTCGGCACTCGCCATCTTTGCAATTTTCAAAGAAGAACGCGCGCAGCCGCGCTGGCTCGGCAAGTTGCAGCATGGTGTGAATGACCGGATTGAAGCCGTCGTAAACCGGTTGAACAGCCGGCAGGCCGGGGGCGCTTCATGATCCTTGGCAGAACGCTGGCAATCTATCTGTCAAACAGGTTTTTGAAGGCAATCCTTGGCCTTTTCCTGTTTGCAGCCGTTCTGATGTTCCTGTTCGACGTCTTGGAACTCGTCAGACGAGGTGGTGATCGCGAAGGCTTTTCAGTCCTCAGGGTCGCCCTGATATCGCTGCTGCGTGTCCCGTTACTGCTTGAACAGGTCATTCCCTTTACGGTGCTGTTTGGCTCGATCGCCGCTTTCGTCACGCTAAGCCGTGCCCTGGAGCTGGTCGTCACCCGGGCATCAGGGATTTCTGTCTGGCAGTTTTCGATGCCCGCCGTCGTGGTCGGCACCCTCCTCGGGATCTTTTCCATTACTGTTTACAATCCGGCTGCAGTCTGGTTTCAGCAAAAGTCGGACGAGGTCGCAACAGGCCTGTTCGGCTCCGATCAGACCTTCCTGCTGCAAAACACCAACGAAGTGTGGGTCCGGCAGGACGGACTTGACGGCGAATCCGTTCTTCTTGCCAGGCAATTACTGGATGGCGGAACCAGACTTCTCGGTGTGACTGTCTTCACTTTCGACAAAGACGGCACATTTCGCGAGCGGATCGAAGCTGAACAAGCCCGTCTCGGAGACGAGATCTGGTATCTGTCAGATGCGATCGTGTACACAACGGAACAAGATCCACAACCTTATGGACAATATCAGGTCAGTACTTTCTTGACCGCTACTGAAGTGCGGGAGAGCATCGGATCACCTGAATCGATCTCTTTCTGGAACCTGCCACGCTTCATCGAGCTTGCGAGAAACGCTGGTTTACCAGCCTATAGGTACAATTTGCAGTACCAGACGCTGCTGGCCAGACCGCTTCTTTTGGTCGCTATGATTTTGATTGCAGCGGCAGTTTCCCTTAAAGTATCGAGATTTGGTGGACTCGGAAGCATGATTCTGGGTGGAATCCTGTCCGGGTTCGTGCTTTACGTTCTCACCGAGCTGGCCAAAGATTTCGGGGGGGCCGGGATCGTGCCTCCCCTTGTGGCTGCGTGGGCGCCGGGAGTGTTTGGAGTACTAATGGGGTTGACTATTCTCTTGCATCAGGAGGACGGATGAGACCGATGTCTTTGCCGCCATTCCTGAAGACAGAGATGTGGGTTAAGCGGGGCAGCTTGCTGGCGGCGGCGAGCACGTTCGCCATGGCGGTAGCCCTTGTGCACGGCGTCGCCTCCCGTGCGGCTGCTCAGGACCTTACCAGCGGCTTTGCAGGCGAAGTTGATCAAAACCAGGAACTCCTGCTCGAATCGAGCGAAATTACGTACGACTTCGACAATGACGTCATCGTCGCGACAGGCAGCGTTCAAGTCTATTACGACGGCAACACCGTACAGGCCCACAAAATCGTTTTCGACCGGAAAACCGGTCAGCTGACCGCAAGCGGCAACGTGATTTTTATTGAATCCAACGGGAACGTCGTTCGCACGTCCGAACTCACGCTTTCGGAAGACTTCGCTGACGGGTTTGCGAACGCGTTGCAGATCGACACGACGAAGCGCACGCGCTTCCTTGCCGAAAAGGCGCGGCGCGAGGGCAGCAACGTCACCACCATCGAGAATGGTGTCTATACGGTCTACACCAAGCCAACCAACCCGCCGGACAAGCCGCCGCTATGGCGCGTTCGCGCCGAAAAGATCATCCACAAGCAGCAGGAAAAGATTATCCGCTTCGAAAACGCTGCTTTCGAGGTGTATGGCAAGCCGATAGCCTATTTGCCTTATCTTTCGATGCCGGATCCGTCCGTGAAGCGAAAATCGGGTTTTCTGATCCCGAGCGGCATCGTGGATGACAAGCTGGGTTATGGCGTAACTGTTCCATATTATTGGGCGCTGAGCCCCCATTACGATCTGACAACCACCTTGACGCCTCTCACAAAGCAGGGGCTCTTCGGTGACGTGCAGTATCGACAAAGGTTTAGAGCCGGACAGGTAAGCTTTTCCGCCGCAGGTCTTTTCCAGTCGCAGCCAAGCCAGTTTACGACATCCAGGGCCGACGAACGGTGGCGCGGCGCCGTCAATTCAACCGCGTCCTTCCGCCTGAGCAAAGACTGGACCCTGGGATGGAACGTCACCTACAAGAGTGACCGTCAATTCTTCCAGGACTATTCCATGGCGAGTTTTGGTGGTGGTGACCCGTCCCAGATCTACTTTGAAGGCAGAAACGAGCGCAACCTGCTGTCCGTCAGGGCCTATGCGTTCCAGATCTCGCAGGAAGACTTCGAAAACAGCGACTTCGACGCAGACGGATTCTCGCCGGTCGGAAGCTCCCTACAAGACAAACAGCCGCTCGTTCTTCCGGTCATCGACTATGACTATGTCTTTTCCGACCCCATTCTGGCAGGCGAGCTCGCTCTGGCTGCGAATTTCACGTCGTTGACCCGTGACGAAACCGATGCGTTTTCAATTGACGGCGGGACGACCCCCAGGTTCCGCGGTGTTGATGGAACTTTCTCGCGTCTGTCCATGCAAGGGGACTGGCGGCGCACATTCATTGACCCATTAGGTCAGACGTTTACGCCCTTTGCCTATATGCGCGGCGACCTATTCTTCCTGGCATCGCCCGACGCTGATGTTACCGCTCTTGCCGGCGAAAGTTTCGTCGGGCGTGCCATGCCTGCCGTCGGCCTTGAGTATCGCTATCCAATCATTGCGACATTCCAGGGAGGTAACCAGGTTTTTGAGCCGATCGCCCAGATTGTCGCCCGGCCGAATGAACAACGGATTGGTGAATTGCCGAACGATGATGCGCAGAGCATCGTATTTGATACGACAACACTTTTCGACTACGACAAGTTTTCGGGTTTCGACCGCGCAGAGGGTGGAACGCGCCTCAACGTCGGACTGAATTACAAGCTCCAGCTTAACAGCGGCTATTATTTGAGCGGACTTTTTGGCCGCTCCTATCAACTGGCGGGTGAAAACTCTTACGCAGTCCCTGACATCCTTGGTGCCACCGAAGATTCGGGGCTGGCATCAGATCTGTCGGACTATGTCGGCAGTCTTTACCTGGATACGCAATATGGGGTGAAAGTCGGAGCTCAGGCACGCTTTGACAAGGACGATTTCTCCGTCAATCGCCTTCAGGCGCAAGCCAGTGCGATTTACGGTCCCGTTGTTTCTTCGCTTGCTTATGCTTTTCTTGGTGAGCAGCCCGATGTCGGCATTGATGATCCGCGGGAAGAAATTCTCGGAGCGGCGAGCCTGCGGCTCCAGGAAAACTGGCGCGTATTCGGGTCCATGCGTTATGATATCGAGAACTCGAATATCGTTCAGGATGGGTTGGGCATCGGCTACGATGACGAAGGGTTTTCGCTTTCGGTTTCCTTCGCCGAAGACCGCTCCCGAAATGATGGTGACACGGTAAACCGAACGCTTTATTTCCGCATTGGTCTGAGAACCATCGGGAACACGCAAGTATCTAGTGGCGCTTTGAACTGATAGAAGTTTCCGGCTCTCGATTGCCAGAATTCAAACAGGCCGTTCACGATATTATGTGTACACAATGTTTCGTGAGACATTTTACTGCCATCAATTTGAGCATCATGCCGGTAATATTTTGAATTTGTGATCGCGATATGCGAGAAAGCGTACCACAAGAACACTAACTTCGGTTTGGCTTCTCGCCAGCACGGATGGTTGAACAATGCGACTGCGTTTCGTCCCGTTAATTTTGGGCCTGGTTCTGGCGTTTGCCGCGCCGGTAACGACACCTTCTCATGCGGCCATCAAGGTTACCGTCAATGACGTTCCAATCACGGACTACGACATTAACCAGCGAGCGCGCCTGATCACGCTCACACAGCGAAAACCTGCATCAGTTGCCAGACGGCAGGCTGAGCAGGAACTGATCGACGACCAGGTGAAGCTTGCCGAGGCAGACAGGATGGGGATCGACATCGCCCCGTCCCAGGTCGACAACGCGTTTAACAACATCGCCCGCAACGTGAAAATGTCCCCTTCCCAGCTTTCGAAAGCGTTGCGCAGTGGCGGCGTCAAGCCAGAGACCCTGAAAGCCAGGCTGAAAGCGCAGCTTGCCTGGAACCAGCTGCTGCAAAGACGGTTCAGGGGTCAGATCGAAGTTGACGAGTCCGACATCATCGCCGCGCTTCAGAAAAAAGATGAAGCAGAGCGGCAAAAATCGGTCGAATATGATCTCAAACGCGTGATCGTGGTTGTTCCGAAAAACTCTTCCGGCGGCTTCAAATCAAAGCGCAGGCAAGAGAGCAACAAGATCCGCTCCGCTTTCAACAGTTGTGATGATGCCGGAACGATATTGGGCCAGTACAGTGAAGTTGTGGTGCAGCCGATCGGTCGCCGTCTGGAAACGGAGCTTCCGGAAAATGTGCGCGAAGAGATCAACTCCTTGTCACCCGGCAGCCTGACCAAACCGTCGGCGACACCTGTCGGGTTCGAGATGATTGCGATTTGCGGAAAACGGGAGATCGCCTCGGACATCGCCGTACGTGCGGAACTGGAGAATGAACTGCGCGCGAAGGAAGGCGAAAGCCAGTCCCGCAGGTATCTCATGGATGTTCGTCGCCGAGCAACGATCATCCACCGCTGATACGGATGGACGCCAAAAAAAAGCCAGTCGCGGTAAGTATGGGAGAACCTGCCGGGATCGGTCCGGAACTCGCATTGCTTGCCTGGGCCGACAGAAAACCGCTCAAGCTGCCGCCGTTTTACATTCGAGCCGACGTGTCGCTTCTGCGGCAGCGGGCGAAAACCATCGGGCGCAAGGTCCCGCTCGAGGTCTGTGCGCCGGAAGAAGCCCCGTCTGTGTTTCGCAAGTCCCTGCCCGTGGTTCAGACGGGGTCCCAGCTTTCCGACAAACCAGCGATCGAGCAGGAAGATACAGCCGGTAGCGTTGTCTCGTCCATCGAGCAGTGTGTTGAGGATGTCAAAGACGGGATAGCGTCAAGTCTTGTAACCAACCCGATCAACAAGGCGGCACTCTACAAGACCGGCTTTTCGTTTCCAGGCCACACAGAGTTCCTGGGGGCGCTTGCGGCTCAACACTGGCCAGACAAGCCTGCGAAGCCCATCATGATGATCGCCGGTCCCGACCTGATGGTGATCCCCGTAACAATTCACATCCCGCTTAAAGATGTGCCGGATAGTCTGAGCGAAGACCTTATCGTTGAAACCGTTCAAATAGCGGCACATGATCTCAAGACACGCTTCGGATACGCGCAGCCGAGGATTGCGGTTTGCGGGCTCAACCCGCATGCAGGTGAAAACGGAGCAATGGGGAGCGAAGACAGGGACATAATTGCGCCGGCAATCCAAAAACTCCGATCCTTCGGAATTGACGCAACCGGCCCTCACCCGGCAGACACACTTTTCCATCCGCCTGCGCGGCAGACTTATGATTGTGCAATCGGCATGTATCACGATCAGGTTCTTGTACCCGCCAAAACAATCGGTTTCGACGACAGTGTCAACGTCACGCTCGGGCTCCCGTTTGTCAGAACATCTCCCGATCACGGAACGGCCTATGGCCTTGCAGGCACCGGCAAGGCGCGCATCGACAGTTTCACTGCATCACTGCGTCTGGCACACGCGCTCGCGAATCCAGAAACGCTCTAATGGCTCAGATTGACGACCTCCCCCCGCTTCGCGATGTCATTTCCACACATGGCCTGAATGCGAAAAAGTCGCTCGGACAGAATTTTCTGCTGGATTTGAACCTAACGTCACGGATCGCCCGTTCTGCCGGAGACCTCAGGGACTGCACGGTCCTGGAAATCGGCCCCGGCCCGGGCGGGCTGACCCGTGCCTTGCTTGCCGCAGGTGCCAAGAAAGTGGTTGCAATTGAAAAGGACAGCCGCTGTCTCCCCGCGCTTGCAGAAATTTCAGAGCATTATCCGGGGCGGCTGGACGTGATCGAAGGAGATGCACTGCAACTGGATCCGGTGGTTCTCACCGGCGGCGACAAGGTCCGGATTGCGGCGAACCTTCCCTATAATGTTGGAACCCAGTTGCTCCTCAACTGGATTACCACGCCGGACTGGCCACCATTTTGGTCTTCACTGACGCTCATGTTTCAGAAGGAAGTCGGCGAGCGGATCACAGCAGTCCCCGGTTCAAAAGCCTACGGGCGTCTTGGCGTGCTTGCAGGTTGGCGCTGCAAAGGGGGTATCCTGTTTGATATCAGCCCGAAAGCGTTTACGCCGCCCCCAAAAGTGACATCCGCCGTCGTGCACCTGACCCCCAACGATACGCCCGTGCCCTGTGATCTTGCCTCACTTGAAAAAGTGACGGCCGCCGCATTCGGCCAACGGCGCAAGATGCTGCGCGCAAGTCTGAAGTCCCTCACGAGCAACGCCGAAGACCTGATCCGCCAAGCCGGCCTAGAACCGACGTCGCGCGCGGAAGAAATAGACATTGCCGGATTCGCTGCGCTCGCGAACGCTTTCAAGGTTGCTTAAGTCTGCAGCGCCGCCAGGTTCTTTCGCCCTGTGCTGAAACTGCTCCCCGGCATTGCGTGCTTCGTCCGGAACAAGATCCCGACGAAGCCAATTCGGCAAATGCCTCTCGTCGCTTGAGAGATAGAGAGCCGCCGGTGGTACGCGTGCTCGCCCTCGGAACAAGTGTTTGATCCAACTGCGCAACAAAATGATCTCCCTGGTAACTCGCCAAGGAAAATGACAGCGCATTTTCGACATGTAACTGAATTATATTGAATGATATCATTCAAAAATGAATAACTTTGACTGGAATGCAATTCGCGCCTTTTTGTGTGTTGTGGAGCATGGAAGCCTGAGCGGTGCGGCCCGGGAACTCGACGTCTCCCAACCGACTCTGGGCAGGCAGATATCGCGACTCGAGCAACAACTGGAGCTGCGCCTTTTCGACCGGCGTCAGACCGGGTTCGAGCTCACCGACCAGGGCAAGCGTCTTGTTGCAGAGGCTCAGTCTTTGGCGCGCAGCGCTTCGAATTTCAGGCGATCTGTCGAACTTGAAAAGACGGCAGCACCTCTCCAGGTATGCACAATTACGCTCGGCGAATGGGGACTCCACTTCTTGTCCGGGAGAACCGATGAGCTCCTCGCGGACCTGACGGGCCTGAGGATCGAGCTTTTCGCCGATGATGCATTTTGGGACCTCAGCAGGAACGCCGCGGATATCGCCATCGGCAACCGCCAGCCCAGTCACTCGCACTTGATCGCGCAAAAACTGGGTAACAGAAATTTCTTCGTTTACGCCTCCGACCGGTATCTGCGCATGCATCCTGAGGCTCGTAATCCCGGTACATGGGCCACTCAATCGTGGGCAGGCTATTGCGGTGCACGGGCGCGACTGAAGTCTGCACAGGTTCTCAAACACATCCTGAACGGAATAGACTGCCGGTTTTCAGTCAACAGTTCTGTCGCCCTGTTGAACCTTTTGAAGTCAGGTGAGGCGATGGGTGTTTTGCCCGACTGGATTGGAGAACATGAAGGTCTGGTGCGCCTTTCAAACGAACCGCTTTCCCAAAATACGTCCTGGTTGAGCTTTCACGAAAGGCTCAGGCTCCATCCGCAGCTTTCGGAACTGAAGCGGCGGCTCGTCGGGATGTTCAGGTCTCGCTATGAATTGACGGATGCGGGTTTGAAGACATTGTAAAACAACAATTATCTCTCGCACGCAAAAACCGCTCGATCAGTTCTTTTCGTCCAGCTCGTTTTCCAAATCGTCAACCATGCCCTGGATAAGAGGTCCGATTTTTGGCGACCGGAATTGCTTCAGGCGTTCGGCTTTCAAGATCGCGCGAACGTTTTCGTATGCGCGCTCCAGATCGTCGTTGACTACGACATAATCATATTCGGACCAATGCCGCATTTCGCCGACTGCTGTCTTCATGCGTTTGGCAATGATTTCGTCGGCATCTTCCGCGCGCCGAAACAGGCGCGATTTCATTTCCGCGATTGAAGGCGGCAGGATGAACACCGAGACCACGTCGGAACGCATCTTCTCATAAAGCTGGAACGTGCCCTGGATATCGATATCGAAAAGGATGTCGCGGCCATTCTCAATCGCATTCTCGACCGGCCCCCTCGGGGTTGCGTAGTAGTTTCCGTGAACTTCCGCCCATTCGAGAAGTTCGTCGTGCTCACGCATCTGCTCGAAACGTTTGGGATCCAGAAAATGGTAATGAACGCCATCGACTTCGCTGGATCGTCGCGGCCGCGTTGTAACGGAGATCGAAAGCTCGAGATTGTCTTCCTTGTCCAGAAGCAGGCGGGCAATCGTCGACTTTCCAGCACCGGAAGGAGACGAAAGCACCAGCATCAGACCCCGGCGCTGCTGATCCGCCTGATCCGCGCTGACAGTGGTTCTGACTGGTGCATCGGACATCAGATTTACTCCAGGTTCTGTATCTGCTCTCGCATTTGATCGATAACGGCCTTCAAGTCCAGTCCAATTGCCGTCAGTTCCACGTCATTTGACTTCGAACACAGCGTGTTGGCTTCCCTGTTGAATTCCTGCGCCAGGAAATCAAGCCGGCGCCCGATTGCACCGCCGCTATTCATCAGGTCCCTTACCGCCGCAACATGTGCATGCAACCGGTCCAGTTCCTCGCGAATGTCGGCCTTTGTCGCCAGAATAACGGCCTCTTGGTGCAGCCGTTGTGGATCAAGCTGTCCGTCCGTAACGTCCAGAAGATCACTGACCTGCTTTTTCAACCGCGCCTTGATCGCCTCGGGCAAACGCGCGGGTAGATTTTCTGCGGCCTCGGTCAAGGCAGCAATCTTGTCAATCTGCCCGCCGACGACGTCACTTATGGCCTGGCCTTCCGTGTGACGCATGTCGACCAGATCGATGAGCGCGGCGTCCAGTGTGGTGAGCAGCGCGGCGTGGAGCGCAGCCTGGAACTCTTCATCGTCGTCCGGCTCCTTGAGTTCGAAGACACCCTTTTGCGACAGGATGCCATCCAGCGAGGGCGGCGCAAGGTCCGGAACCCTTTGCTTGAGAAGTTCGATCGTGGACAGTACTGCGTCCAGGGCCGATTCATTCACTTGAAGCTGCTGTTCGGATTGGTCTCGTTGCATCGCAAGACCGATCGTCACATTGCCGCGCCTTAGAACCTTGCCGCAGCGCTCTCTGATCTGCGGTTCTAGCGTTTCAAGACCAGTGGGAATGCGGATGCGCAGGTCGAGAGACTTCCCATTGACCGACCTCAATTCCCAGGTCCATCGAACCGGTCCGCTTTCCCCGAGGGACCGCGCAAACCCTGTCATGCTGGCAAGTGCCATGTGCCCCTCCGGAAGTTTACCGGGCCGTCCCTCTTTCGGGTTTATCGGCTTTGTTGTGTCTGACGCCCGTCAATTGGATGTCGCCGGTTGCGTTTCCTGCTGTTGCTGTTGTTCAGCCTGCCTACGCTGGCGTTCGATCTGGCGCCATTTGCGAACGTTTTCCTGATGCTGTTCGTATGTTTCGGCAAATACGTGACCACCGGTCCCGTCCGCAACAAAGAAGAGATCCTGTGTTCGCGACGGATTGGCGACCGCCTCCATGGCGGCCCGTCCGGGATTACCGATCGGTCCGGGAGGCAGCCCATCTATCTGATAGGTGTTGTATTTGTTTTCAGCATTTATTTCGGACTGCTTGATGCCGGAGCGGTCTTTCAACCAAGCTTCACCGCCATAGAGACCATAGAGGATGGTCGGGTCAGACTGCAGGCGCATGCTCTTGTTCAGCCGGTTGACGAAAACACCTGCAACGCGAGGGCGTTCATCAGCGAGCGCTGTTTCCTTTTCAACGATGGATGCCAATACGACCAGTTCTTCCGGCGTTGCCACCGGAAGATCGTCAGTCCGTCTTTCCCAGATCTCAGCCAGCAGGCGTTCCTGCGCCTTTTTCATCTGCTCAAGAACGTCCTGGCGGCTCGTTCCACGTGCAAAGGTGTATGTTTGCGGCAGCAGGTCGCCTTCTTCCGGCACCTCTGTGATTTCACCGACAAGTATTGGATGCTCCCGCACACGGGCAATGATTTGTGCCGTGGTCCATCCTTCCGGAATGGTTACGGAATGCGTGACCGCGTTGCCCTCAACGAGGTCTTTCATGATCTCTTGCATGGAGACGCCCGGTGCGAAAGCGTATTCACCCGCTTTCAGGTCCGTCGCATTTTTGTAGAAGCGGATCCCCAAATTGAAGACCCATTCGTCAAACATGCTGTCGTTGATCACGCCTCTTCCGGCGAGCCTGTTCGTAATGCCTGAAAGGCCTGATCCGGACGCGATCACGACCGTCGCTTCCTCTGTCAAAGGACCGGGCTCTTCGAATTTCTGTTTGCCGAAATAGAGCGCGCCGCCAACTGCGGCGAGGCCAAACACAGCAAGTGTGATGATCAGATTGCTCAAAATCACAAGGGGATTGCGCACATGCCTGGAGCGCTGCGGTGGTGCCGGTGCCGGCTCGGGTTGCAGAGCTTCACGCGGGCTTTTCGGCTTTATGCGCATATCGGGTCACACCTCCAAGATTGAGCCCGGAAACTTGACATGGGCTCAAGCGGACCATTTTTCAAAATCAATGTCTCAAGCCGGGAGTCAAGAATCAGGCCGGCTCGAGAGAATTTGAAAGGGCTATGCGGCAACTTTACGGAAAACGAGAGATGCATTTGTGCCGCCGAAGCCAAACGAGTTCGACAAGGCCACATTCACGTCCAGTGCTTTCGGTTTGTGCGGAACCAGGTCGATCTCGGTCTCAACGGACGGATTGTCCAGATTGATGGTCGGTGGCGCCATGCTGTCCCGAATGGCAAGGACGGAGAAAATTGCCTCCACGGCTCCCGCTGCGCCCAAGAGATGGCCAATAGAAGACTTTGTCGAAGACATGGTCAGGTTCGCCGCATGCTCACCGGCCAATCTGGCGACGGCGCCAAGTTCGATTTCGTCACCCAGCGGTGTCGACGTTCCGTGCGCGTTGACGTAGTCGATCTCGGCGGGCGTGATATTGGCGCGTTTCAGAGCCGCTTCCATACACCTATACGCACCGTCACCATCTGACGACGGTGCCGTGATGTGATAGGCATCTCCTGAAAGTCCGTATCCGATCACTTCGGCGTAGATCCTGGCACCGCGTTGCACGGCGTGCTCGTACTCTTCCAGAACCACGACACCTGCGCCTTCACCCATGACGAACCCGTCACGGGCAATGTCATAAGGGCGTGAGCCTTTTTCAGGCGCGTCGTTGAAGCCTGTGGACAATGCGCGGCAAGCTGCAAACCCTGCGATGGCAAGACGGCACACCGGAGATTCAGCGCCGCCGGCGACCATGACGTCAGCATCGCCGAAGGCAATCAGACGGGACGCGTCCCCGATTGCGTGCGCACCTGTCGAACACGCGGTCACGACCGCATGGTTCGGGCCTTTGAGACCGTGACGAATGGAGACGTAACCACCGGCAAGATTGATCAGCCGGCCTGGGATGAAGAACGGGCTGACGCGCCTGGGCCCCTTTTCGGCCAGCAGGTGCGCTCCTTGCTCGATGCCCTGAAGACCACCGATGCCGGATCCGATCAGTACACCCGAACGCGCCTGTTGCTCGTAAGTTTCGGCCTTAAAGCCGGAGTCAGCCATTGCCTGATCGGCAGCGGCCATGGCGTAGACAATAAAGTCGTCGACCTTGCGCTGTTCCTTGACATCCATCCAGTCATCCGGATTGAACGCCCCTTCCTCGCCCGCATCGCGCGGTATCTGGCAGGCAATCTGGCAAGCCAGATCATCAACCTTGAAATTCGTGACCTTATTGGCCCCGCTTTTGCCTTCGAGGATCTTCTTCCAAGTGACATCGACGTTACCGCCCAGCGGCGACACCATGCCCAACCCAGTTACGACAACTCGCCTCATACACCTGCACTTACGTTTGAAGGGCCTGGCGGGGCAATCCCCGCCGGCCCGGTCATTTGTCAGAATTCAAGCAGGGCTTACCCTTACTTGTTTGCTTCCAGAAACTTGACGGCATCGCCGACGGTAAGGATAGTCTCTGCTGCAGTGTCCGGAATTTCGACGCCGAATTCTTCTTCAAATGCCATGACCAACTCAACGGTGTCGAGACTGTCAGCGCCCAGATCGTCGATGAAGCTTGCGCCTTCCACAACCTTCTCGGCATCGACACCAAGGTGTTCGACAACGATTTTTTTCACCCGATCCGCGATATCGCTCATCTTTTACTTCCTTATTTTTCGTCTATTCGTCTATCGCGAAACTGCCCCTGCCCGACCATAACGCGGCGGCGCCAACTCGCGGTGTTGAAGATGTCGGTGCGCCACAGTACCGGATCACCGGTCTTAGCGACGCAATTCTTTACAATCGGCGGGTTGGTAACACACTTTGTTGACCATTACCAGCCAGTCCCGACCGCTTGCAAACGGCCCGGATTTTTTTTGCCTACTCGGCAAAACTTCCTTTTAAATCATGGCCATGCCGCCGTTGACGTGGAGCGTCTGGCCAGTGATATAAGCCGCTTCGTTGCTGGCAAGATAGAGTGCGGCGGAGGCAATCTCCTCCGACGTGCCCAAACGGCCTGCCGGAACGCTCGTCAAAATTGATTCCTTTTGCTTTTCGTTGAGCGCATCGGTCATTGCCGTTTCGATAAAGCCTGGTGCAATCGTATTGACGGTGATGTTTCTGCTGGCCACTTCACGTGCGAGCGACTTGTACATACCGATCATGCCGGCCTTCGCCGCGGCGTAATTGACCTGACCCGGATTGCCGGTCACCCCGACAACGGAAGTGATACCGATGATGCGGCCCGAGCGGCGTTTCATCATGCCCTTGATCGCCGCGCGGCACAGGCGAAATCCGGAACTCAGATTGACTTCCAGGACCTGGTCCCACTCATCGTCCTTCATGCGCATAAAGATATTGTCGCGCGTGATGCCCGCATTGTTCACGAGAATGTCGACGGAGCCCATTTTTTCCTCGGCAGACGGCAACAAGGCGTCCACCGCCTCGCGATCCGATAGGTTCGCGGGCGTCACAAATGCACGTTCACCGAGGTCTGCAGCAAGCGCTTCCAGTTTCTCCGCGCGTGTTCCTGAAAGGGAAACGGTAGCTCCCTGTGCATGCAGGGCGCGGGCAATCGCCTCGCCGATACCGCCTGTTGCACCGGTAACGAGCGCGTTTTTCCCATCCAAGCTGAACATCTGGGGTCCTTCCCTGATCAATTGCTGCCCGACAAGGGCTTGTTTTTGGTTGTTCGTCCGAGCGTCAGCCGACAATCTTTTCCATAAGCGCGTCGATGTCTTCCGGGGTGTTAACGACAAGACCCGTCGCTTCCTTGTGGATGCGTCTGACCATTCCGGTAAGTACCTTGCCTGTGCCCACTTCTACAAAGGTGTCAACGCCATTGCCAGCAAGCCAGCTGACGCTTTCGCGCCAACGGACTGTTCCGGTGACCTGCTCTACGAGCTTGGACCGGATCTCTCCCGGGTCTGTGATAGGCGCTGCCAGTACATTGGCAACAAGCGGTACAGCAGGCGATTTTATGTCTGCGTTGGCGAGCGCCTTTGACATCGCGTCGGCGGCAGGTGCCATCAGCGCGCAATGGAACGGTGCACTCACCGGCAGCATTACGGCGCGGCGAGCCCCTTTTGCCTTGGCAATTTCCACTGCACGTTCGACTGCAGCCAAGTGTCCCGACACCACGACCTGTCCGGGCGCGTTGTCATTGGCTGCCTGGCAGACCTCGCCTTGTGCAGCCTCCTGTGCAACTTCGGCAGCAACATCGAAATCCAGACCCAGCAGAGCCGCCATTGCGCCTGCGCCCACCGGGACGGCGTTTTGCATCGCGTCACCGCGCACGCGCAGCAGCCGCGCTGTCGTTGCGACATCCAGGCTCCCCGCCGCGGCAAGCGCTGAGTATTCTCCCAGCGAGTGCCCGGCCACATAGGCGACTGCCGATTTCAGATCGAGCCCCTTTGCCTCAAGCACGCGCATCGTGGCAAGGCTGACGGCCATCAACGCCGGCTGTGCATTTGCGGTCAGGGTCAAGACCTCTTCAGGGCCGTCCCACATTACCTCGGAGAGCTTTTGGCCGAGCGCTTCGTCAACTTCTTCAAAAACGGCTTTTGCTTCCGGAAAGGCATCGGCGAGACCTTTGCCCATTCCGACAGTCTGGCTGCCCTGGCCGGGAAACGTGAATGCTATGGTCATTTGGGAACGCCTCCATAAAACGTGCGTGGGGCCGGCTTCAGTACAAGAAGCAAACCATCAGCTTTTGGAAGAAAGCGAAATGTCGGCCCGATAGCGCCAACTGCGAACTTGGCGCGAGCCTATGATACGCTCTTGCCCGCGCTGTCAAGGCCTAGAAACCACTCCAAGCCGTGAATCGAACTCTTTTTGCCGAATCTCCCGATTTTAAAGACCAATCGGCGATCAGCAGAAGGACCATGCGCTCGCCTCTTCCGTAAAGTTTCTCCAACAAATCAAATTCGCGCCGCCCTGACCGAGCAGCTCAACCTTTGGTTTTTCCAATTGACTCACCACTCGCATAAAATTAATTTCACGCTAAAATTGACAATGTAATTTGGGGCAATCTGTATGATACACGCAATTCGAAGATTTCTATCCGCAGCTGTTTTCGCGATTGTGGCAGTCGCGATGACAAACCCAGCCCATGCGGTTACGTATGATTTCGAATTTTCTTTCGTTAACAAGGACGTACATGGCGGCGGCACTGTAACCGGCATCGTTCGGGGATTGACCGAGGGCCGGTCGAGCCAGACCAGCGTGGAAGTCCTCACCAACAGCGACAACTTCGGGATTAACAGCTACTCATTTCCCTTTATAAGCATTTGGGACGTCAAAAACGGAGAAATCACGTTTGTTGATTTTGTCTCCCGTAGTGACAATCTCAACGATCTCGTAAGCGGCTGCTGTGTCTTGCATTTCTTCATATTCCCCGACACTGGAGATGCGGAAGGCATTTTGAGGGACGAAAGTGTTCCTTCGGGTTCTGGAGAAGGCGATTTCGGCCTCAGGTTCACGCCCGTCCCGCTCACACCTGTCCCGCTTCCTGCCAGCGGATTGCTATTGATGGCGGCTCTGGCAGGCGCGGTGGGCCATCGTCGCTGGAAGCAAGCACACAGTTGAGTCAAAGGTAAAGCTCGATTGGAACCGGCATCCTCCCTCCGTAGGATGTGGCTTTGGGCTCGCCGCGCAAGCTCTAGCGCGTTCGGTGGATCAGGACAATTTCTGACGATTTGTCGCCGTTGGAGATTGCCCTTTGCGCTTTGAGCTTGCATTTCCCCCAAAACGGAGTATAGAGCGCGCTTCATCCGGGATTTGGCCGGGGGCTGAAAGGAAGGGCGTTTGCCAGGATCTTCTGAAAGATCCGACTTCCCGTGTTCCCGCTCTCGTTAGAACTCTCGTGCCTTTCCGGGGCTACGAGGAGGCTCCGCGCCGATCCCGCGTTGTCAACACGAAGAAAGGCTATCTTTATGCCTCTTTATGAGCACGTATTCCTGGCGCGCCAGGACGTTTCGGCCCAGCAGGTCGAACAGCTTGTCGAACAGTACAAGGGCCTCATCGAAGGCGCCGGCGGTACTGTAGGCAAAGTCGAAAACTGGGGTCTTCGGTCTCTTGCCTACCGTATCAAGAAGAACCGCAAGGCTCACTACACGCTTATGAACATTACCGCGCCGCATGCTGCCGTTGCCGAAATGGAACGCCAGATGGGTCTGAGCGAAGATGTTCTGCGCTACATGACCTTCCGCGTCGACGAACTCGACGAAGAGCCTTCCGCGATGATGCAGAAGCGTGACCGCGATGACCGCCGTGGTGGTGGCCGTGGTGACCGCGGCGACAGAGGCGATCGCGGTGATCGCTCTGGTGGCAGCCGTCCCCCGCGCCGTGGTGAAGAGGAGTAAGAGACAATGGTTGATATTGCACAGCTTCCGAGCCGCCGCCCGTTCTTCCGTCGCCGGAAAACCTGCCCGTTCTCCGGTTCGAATGCTCCGAAGATCGACTACAAGGACATCCGCCTTCTGCAGAGGTATATCTCCGAGCGCGGCAAGATCGTCCCGAGCCGTATCACCGCCGTTTCCGCAAAGAAACAGCGTGAACTGGCACGCGCCATCAAACGCGCCCGCCTGCTCGGCCTTTTGCCGTTCGTCATCAGCTAAGGCTTCTTATTAGAAACCCTGCCCTCCCGGGTTCGCCCGGGAGATCCGTATTGGGACCGCGGACAATCGGTCTCTAACCACCCAGACGGTGGGACAGTAGGAGACAAAAATGCAAATCATTCTTCTTGAGCGCATCGCCAAGCTCGGCCAGATGGGCGACACCGTTCGCGTTCGCGACGGCTATGCACGCAACTATCTGCTGCCTCAAGGCAAAGCGCTTCGTGCAAACAAGGCAAACCTTGAGCGCTTCGAGCGTGAACGCGCGCAGCTGGAAGCCCGTAACCTGGAACGCAAGAGCGAAGCTGAAGCAGTCGCTTCCAAACTGGATGGCGAAGCCCTTGTCATGATCCGGTCTGCCGGTGAAACCGGTCAGCTTTATGGTTCCGTTTCCACACGTGACGTTGCAGAAGGCCTGACGGAAGCCGGATTTACTGTTTCCCGCGGACAGGTCGAACTGCGCACTCCGATCAAGACAATCGGCATGCACACGGTTCTGATCCGCCTGCACCCGGAAGTCGAAGTATCTGTCGTGGTCAACGTCGCTCGTTCCGAAGACGAAGCAGCACGCCAGGCAGCCGGTGAGGATTTGACCACGCCGGAACAGGATGTCTTCGAATTTGAAGAAGACGAAGAAGCAGAAGACGCGGAAGGAACCGACGACGGTTCCGATGCGGAGGCAGAAGCTGAAGCTGAAGCTCCGGTCGAAGAAGACGTCTGATCCGCTGGAACAGTATTCCGGCAACAATATGAACGGCGCTGGTTTCAGCGCCGTTTTTTTGTTTTGCCAGCAATTCTTTTCAAGGCGCAGCCCACCACGCTAAACCAGCAGATCCAAAGTCCATGACAACGTCTTGAATCAACAGTCCAAATTGTTAACCGTCAATTTACTTTTAAAAAAAGACAATAGATTTCAATGACTAAGATCTAGCGCCTTGAGTCTTCAAACAGGTTTTGAGTCAAGCGGGATTCGAGTCTATCCCCGCTGATCTGTACATTGCGGTGGGAAACATTAAGAGGCCTTTTTGAACCTTGAGACCGTCCCCGTCAGAAGGTATGCCGGGTGAACTTGGGTCATCGGGGGACGAGATGAAGGGCACACTGCAGAAAGTCGAAACGGAAGAAGACATCCAGCGTCTTGCACCGCATAACGCGGAGGCTGAAAGACAGTTGCTGGGTGCGATCCTCGTAAACAATGAAACGTTCTACCGGGTCTCCGACTTTCTTGAACCGCACCACTTTTTCGTGCCGTCCCACCACGACATCTATGAAAAAGTCAGCCACCTCATCCGGGCCGGCAAAACCGCCTCGCCGATTACGCTGAAAACCTTCTATCCCGCTGACGCAAAAATTGCGGACCTGTCCGCAACTCAGTTTCTTCTGCGTCTTGCCGGCGATGCAGCGTCCATCATCAATGCTGAGGACTATGGCCGTACAATCTACGACCTTGCCATCCGCCGGAACCTGATCCGGATCGGCGAGGACATGGTCAACATCGCCTTCGACGCTCCCATCGATGTCCCGCCCGGGCAGCAGATCGACGACGCAGAGCGCAGACTGTTCGAGCTGGCGGAAACGGGCCGCAGTGAGGGTGGGTTCGTGTCATTTGGTGATGCGTTGACGGAAACCATCGAAATGGCACATGCCGCCTATAACCGCGAAGGTGCGCTCTCCGGAACATCGACGGGTCTCAGGGAACTCGACAAGCTCATGGGTGGGCTTCAGCAGTCCGACCTAATTGTTCTTGCAGGCCGGCCGGCAATGGGAAAAACCTCCCTTGCGACCAACATCGCCTATAACATCGCGCAGGCCTACAAATCTGAAGAACAGCCTGATGGCACGCTCAAAACAATCAATGGCGGCGTTGTCGGGTTCTTCTCCCTCGAAATGTCAGCAGAGCAGCTGGCAACGCGTATCATTTCCGAGCAGGCGGAGATTTCATCATCGAAAATCCGGCGCGGCGATATAACAGAAGCGGAATTTGAAAAACTTGCAGCGTGTGCGCAGACAATGCAAACGGTGCCTTTGCACGTGGACCAGACCGGTGGCATTTCGATTGCCTCTCTGGTGGCGAAGGCGCGTCGGTTGAAACGGCAGCGCGGCCTTGATCTGCTGGTCGTGGACTATATTCAGCTGCTCTCCGGCTCGGCCAAGAATTCGGGCAACCGGGTCCAGGAAATTACAGAAATCACAACCGGCCTGAAGGCTTTGGCGAAGGAACTGAACGTTCCGATCATTGCGTTGTCCCAGCTCTCCCGCCAGGTCGAATCACGCGACGACAAACGGCCGATGATGTCAGACCTTCGCGAATCGGGTTCGATCGAGCAGGACGCCGACGTGATCCTTTTCGTCTATCGCGAAGAATATTATCTGTCCAAAACCGAACCAGAAGTCGGTTCTCCGGAATATGCGGCTTGGGAAGCCAAGCATGACGCGGCCAGGGGCAAGGCGGAAGTGATCATCGCAAAGCAGAGGCACGGGCCGACCGGCACCGCCAACCTGCACTTCCAGGGCGAATTTACCCGGTTCTCCGATCTCGCCGAAGACGATCATCTTCCCGAGCGTTACGAGTGAAGATGATCAGTTCAGGAATCACTTGGCAACACAGGTGAACTCTCTAGAATCTCAATTCAGAATCGATTAATTTGCCTCAACCAAAGTGGGTTCTGGCGAGGGATATTTGGAAAAATTGCATCAAATTGAACTTGTTCAAATTGACAATTTTAAATCATCTTTAAACCTCATTATTTACCCTGGGTAATCAGACTTGAAGTGTTTCGAATGTTTTTTGGAAATGGGTCAACGTGAATTCACCGGTGCAAAAATTGCGGGAGGAAGCCAGGATCTTCCCCAGGAAGCGCTGCAAGTGGCCAGGTATTTTGAAACTGGACAAGGAGCACCAGCCTTGTGTCGTTGAGGATATCAGCGCTGGCGGGTGTCGAATTGCGACCAAAACCAAAGGCTTGAAGGCAAAAGCAAAGATTGTTCTTGAAGTGGAGAGCAGAAAACTTCGTTTTCACGGCGAGATCCGCTGGGTGCGGACGGATGAATTGGGAATTGAGTTCCTGTATCAGGACTAGACAGATCCATTCCTGCAGTGTTCGTACAAAAAGGGTGATGAGTGCCCAAACCTCAGCTTGGGCTGAAACGCCGCATTTCTTTTCCATAATTGAAATAGAACCGATCAATCGCGCTAGGCTAGACTGCGCGGCGATTCATTCGACGATACCGTTGCCGGAGCCCAGCCTGGACCATGCTTTCCCTTCATGAAGATCCGTTTCACGCCGATTTATATGGCGGCCGGCTGACCATAGACGTGGAGGCCATTGCAAAGAATTGGCTGTTCCTGAAAGGGAAACTAACGGGCGACACGGAATGCGCCGCAGCCGTTAAGGCAGATGCATACGGCACGGGACAGGCTCCGGCGGGCCAGGCCCTCTTCAACGCAGGATGCCGGACATTTTTTGTCGCTGTTCCGACCGAAGCGATTTCTCTCCGGCAAACGCTTCCCGATGCGACCATTTACGCGCTCAACGGTTTGTTGCCGGGGACGTCCGATCACTATCTGGAAAATGACATCCGCCCCGTTCTGGGATCATTGGAAGAAGTCCGCGATTGGATCGACCTGTGCAAGTCGGCGGGCCGGTCATTTGATGCCGCGGTTCATGTCGATACCGGCATACATCGGCTCGGTCTCTCGCCGGATGAGTTTTCCGCCACATTGAGCGACGCCGATCTGATGGGTCCCTTTGTACCTTCACTGCTTATGAGCCATCTGGCGTGCGGTTCGACCCCTGATCACGCAATGAACAAGCGCCAGCTCGATCTCTTTCGCACGATCACAGCACCGTATGCGCATATCCAGCGTTCACTTGCGAATTCGGCGGGCGTTCTCATGGGGCCGGAGTATCATTTCGATCTGGTGCGCCCGGGTATCTCGCTTTATGGCGGTCAGGCGATCGACGATACGCCTAACCCCATGACGCCGGTCGCCAAGGTCGAGGCACGTATCATGATTGTGCGCAACGTCCCTGCAGGCGACACGATCGGTTACGGGGCTATGCATACGGCCAAACGCACGCTCAGGAATGCTGTGGTTGCAGCCGGATATGCCGACGGCATGCTCCGCCGGGCCGGCTCCACTGACGAAAGGCCGGGCGGGTTTGCCATGATCGAAGGACACAAGGCACCGATCCTGGGCAGGATTTCGATGGACATGATCACCCTGGATGTCACCGACATTCCCGATCATCTGGTCAAACGCGGTGCATTTGTGGAAATGCTGGGTCCAAATGTTGCAGCAGCGGATCTGGCAGCTTATGCCGAGACCATCGATTACGAATATCTGACAAGCCTGGGGCAACGCTTTCACCGCGTGTATGGCCCCCTCACCTGATAGGAGCATTCATGGCCAGGCGGTCCTCTTCATTTGTCTGCCAGTCATGCGGTTCCGTCACTGCCAAATGGGTCGGGCGTTGCGAATCCTGCGGCGAGTGGAACACGATCGTCGAAGAGCAGACGGGCGGCGGCGTTGGAGGAGGACCCGGCCGGGCGTCGCGGAGCAAGGGCCGTGTTGTGCCTCTGGTGGGCCTATCCGGTGAATCCAAGGAAGCCCCCCGGATCCTGACAAAGGTCGCGGAACTGGATCGTGTGACGGGAGGTGGTTTCGTCCGCGGCTCCGCTCTGCTTGTCGGTGGCGACCCCGGTATCGGCAAATCGACGCTTCTGATCCAGGCCGCCGCTCAGCTTGCACGCCTTGGCCACAAGACAGTTTATATTTCCGGGGAAGAAGCAATTGGCCAGGTACGCCTGCGCGCAGAGCGCCTCGGCCTCACCGACGCACAGGTAGCGCTTGCCGCCGAAACGAGTGTTGAAGACATCCTTGCAACGCTCGAAGCGGACAAACCGCCAGCGATGCTGATCCTTGATTCCGTCCAGACACTATGGACTGATCAGGTCGAGTCGCCGCCAGGTACAGTGACCCAGGTGCGCGCATCCGCCCAGGCCATGGTGCGTTACGCCAAAAAGAATGGCACAACACTGGTCCTCGTCGGGCACGTGACAAAGGACGGACAGATCGCAGGCCCACGTGTTGTCGAACACATGGTCGATGCCGTGCTCTATTTCGAAGGGGATGGCGCGCACCAGTACCGGATCCTTCGATCAGTGAAAAACCGGTTTGGCGCAACCGACGAGATCGGCGTGTTCGAGATGACCGGCAAAGGGCTGGTCGAAGTCTCCAATCCGTCAGCCCTTTTTCTGGGTGACCGGACGACGAGCACACCGGGTGCCGCTGTTTTCGCAGGGCTGGAAGGCTCGCGTCCCCTCCTCATCGAAATTCAGGCACTCGTTGCCCAATCATCACTCGGCACACCACGGCGAGCGGTCATTGGTTGGGATGGAGCGCGGCTTTCCATGATCCTGGCGGTCCTCGAGGCACGCTGCGGCGTCCGCTTCTCGCAGCATGATGTTTACCTGAATGTGGCCGGCGGCCTTAAAATCAACGAACCTGGGGCGGATCTTGCCGTTGCCGCGGCCTTGATATCATCGCTCAGCGGGCTTGCCCTTCCGGCCAATTGCGTCTATTTCGGCGAGGTCAGCCTGTCGGGTGCAATCCGGCCCGTGGCTCAGGCCCAGTCCAGGCTGAAGGAAGCTGAAAAGCTCGGCTTCGATCAGGCTATTTGTCCTGAGGGAAACCTCAAGGACGGTGCCGCATCATCGTTTAGGGCGACAGGCCTTTCGGAACTTGGGGACTTTGTCGCCAAACTCTCTGCCGAGGCTAGTGCGTCAGGGGCCTCTTGAAGCAAGATGCCCATTGGATCGGAATAGAGATTTCAGCTCCGTTGTGAGCGCCAGACAGAGGGACTAATCAGGAACATGCCGATAACCATACTGGACGGACTGCTCTTGGCCATCATGTTCATTTCGGCGGTGCTCGCTATGATCCGCGGCTTTGTCAGGGAAGTGTTGTCGATTGTTTCCTGGGTGGCTGCGGCGGCAGCAGCTTTTCTGCTCTACGAGCGGGTCTTGCCGTACGCCAAACAATACATATCTCACGACCTGGTTGCGGCCGGTGCTTCAGCGGCCGCTGTGTTCCTCGTGACGCTGGTTATCGTCAGTTACATCACGATGCGCATCTCCGACTTCGTTCTGGACAGCCGGATCGGTGCACTCGACCGCACGCTCGGCTTTGTATTCGGCGCAGTGCGCGGGCTGCTGTTGGTTGTGGTCGCCATGATGTTCTTCAACTGGTTTGTCCAGACAGACCAGCAACCGGAATGGGTTTTGGATGCCAAATCACGGCCCATCCTGCTGTCGATCGGCGAAAGGCTGGTTGCCGTGTTGCCGGAAGACCCTGAAAAGGCGATCCTCGACCGGATCCGCGATGCCGATTTGACCGGCGGCAGCGCAAGCGCGCCGTCGGAGGAACCGGAATACAGCGATGCTGAGCGGCAAGGGCTCGAGCAGCTGACGAGTGACAACAATTGACGCCGAAAACGGCGCAGACTGCGAAACGAATATATCCCGCGTTCGCTTGCCGCGTGCTGGATGACAATGCTGCTTTCGCGCGAAAGCAGGGCAAACCAATGTCCCGGTCCGGCGGCTTGCCGACCGAAAAAAGGAGTGTTCGCCATGGCTGGCGGAACGGAAGTGCACGAGCATCTTGACGTTGATGGCGACACGCTTCGCGAAGAATGCGGCGTTTTTGGAATTCTCGGACACGAGGATGCCAGCGCTCTGACCGCTCTGGGCCTTCACGCCCTTCAGCACCGTGGTCAGGAAGCAGCCGGTATCGTCACCTTCGATAATGAGCAATTCCGGGCGGAACGTCATCTCGGGCTTGTCGGCGACCATTTTTCCGATGCCGACACGATCGGCCGCCTCACCGGCCGCGCTGCCATCGGGCATGTGCGCTATTCGACAACGGGTGAAACAATTCTGCGGAACGTGCAACCGCTCTTCGCAGAGCTTGATGGTGGCGGCATCGCGGTTTGTCACAACGGCAACTTCACAAATGCACTCACGCTTCGCCAACAACTGATCCGTGACGGCGCGATCTGCCAGTCGACGTCCGACTCCGAAGTGGTGCTGCAGCTGGTGGCCCGCTCCCGGAAGGGGAAGATCATTGAGCGCTTCATCGAAGCGATCATGCAGATGGAAGGCGCTTATTCCCTAGTCGCCCTCACCTCCAAAAAGCTCATCGGAGCCCGCGACCCGCTCGGGATCCGCCCGCTGGTTCTCGGTGATCTGAACGGCGCGCCGATCCTTGCCTCGGAAACCTGTGCACTTGATATCATCGGTGCAAAATTCATCCGCGAAGTCGAGAACGGCGAAGTGATCGTCTGCACCTCCACGGGCATCCAGTCATATTTCCCCTTCGGCAAACAAAAAGCGCGCCCCTGCATCTTCGAATACATCTATTTCTCACGCCCGGATTCCATCGTCGGCGGGCGCAGCGTTTATGACGTGCGCCGGGAAATGGGCAAGCAGCTCGCGCGTGAAACAAGTGTCGAAGCCGATGTCATTGTTCCGGTCCCCGACAGCGGCGTGCCGGCGGCCATCGGCTACAGCCAGGAAAGCGGCATTCCGTTTGAACTCGGCATCATCCGCAATCACTATGTCGGCCGGACATTCATCGAACCTACACAGCAGATCCGTGCGCTCGGGGTGAAAATGAAACATTCCGCCAACCGGTCACAGATCGAAGGCAAGCGCGTCGTTCTTGTCGATGACAGTCTTGTTCGCGGCACGACGTCTGTGAAAATCGTCCAGATGATCCGCGAAGCCGGTGCCAAGGAAGTGCATTTCCGGCTTGCGAGCCCGCCGATCCGTTATTCCGACTATTACGGAATCGATACGCCGGTTCGCGAAAAGCTTCTGGCGGCAAAATACAGCCTTGAGGAAATGCAAAGCTATATCGGTGCGGACAGCCTGGCATTCCTTTCAGTGGACGGCATCTACAAGTCCATGGGTTATGATGGGCGGGACGATGCAGCACCGCAATTTACCGATCACTGTTTCACCGGTGACTACCCCACTCCCCTGACGGACCTCTCCGAGGACCAGGAATTTGTCAGCGCGCCGCGCCTCGTTGAGGTCGGCTAAGAGAAACTCTATGACAAACGACCTTGAAGGCCGGGTTGCGCTGGTTACCGGCGCCTCTCGCGGCATAGGCTATCATCTGGCAAGGCGCCTTGGTGAACGCGGTGCGCACGTGATTGCCGTGGCACGCACCGTGGGCGGTCTTGAAGACCTTGATGACGAGATCAAGGCTGCTGGCGGCCAGACGACGCTCGTTCCCGTCGACCTGACGGATTTCGACGCGCTCGACCGGCTCGGCGCGGCCATTTTCGAGCGCTGGAAGAAACTCGACATTCTCGTGGGCAATGCCGGCATGCTCGGCGTTCTATCTCCGCTCGGTCATATCAGCCCCAAGGACTTTGAAAAGGTCATGGCTGTCAATGTGACTGCGAACTGGCGCCTGATCCGGTCGCTGGATCCGCTGTTGCGGCAGTCTGATGCAGGACGCGCGCTCTTTCTGACCGCCGTGCAAGCCCAGACCCGAACTGCATTCTGGGGGCTTCAATCGATCAGCAAATCCGCTGTCGAAGCCATGGTAAAAACCTGGGCGAACGAGAGCCTTCAAACAGCAATGAAGATCAATCTGGCGGATCCCGGGCCAACACGCACGGGTCTGCGCGCAAAGGCGATGCCAGGTGAAACCCCTGAGAACCTGCCGCATCCGGCAGAGATTGCCGATGAGCTTGTTGAGCTGGTGAACGCCGACGTCTACCGGACGGGTGAGCTCTTTGATCGCGTCAGTGGGGAATGGACTTCTGTGTGAACCCTATAGCGGGTTTTGAAAAATACCTGCCGGGTTCGCCTTCAAGCAGCCCGGAAGTTTGCTTCTGTTCAATCGATCCCGACAACAAAGCCTTTTGACTTCTTCACCCAGGATGGCCCCTGCCTGGCCATGTTTCCTGGTTGAATGGCGCCCTGTCCACAGCACTGCCGGTTCCGCGTGGGATTCTGGTCAAGAAACCTGTTCCCGGACCCCGGAAGAAATCTGTCTTAGATTTCCTCCCAATTCATGCTGATGGTCTCCACATGTGCCAATGCAGAATGTTCAAACCGGGCGAAGCTATCGGACATACGGTCCGGTGCTGCTTCCGAAATGCCCATCAAGGCCATGCTCAGTTCAAGATCCGAACCCTGGGTGGCCTGAACCTCGGGGCCAAGCATTGCAAGGTCGCTCCAGCCGCTATGAGCCTTGTCGGTCGCAAGGCCGGTATCGCCATCCAGCTCTTCAAAATCGAAATCGAACGCACCATCTTCGGCGTCTTCGAAGCGCTCGTTTTCTGTTTCGTATGCTCTATCCAAATTCATGACAGTCTCCAATCAATACATCAAAGTTCGCCGGAATAGCCCGGCGCCCTTCAATGTGTGGATCGGATATTTTTCAAAGAACCGTCATTCGCACAGGATCTTCATGCGAATTTACCCTTGATGCGAAAGCCGACAGAGCTTTCAAGCGCCGGAGGCAGCCAAAACACCCTGCCCTTCCACTCCCTCTTCCGCGCGGGACTTGTGTCGACGGCAGGCATTTGAAAGCATGGTCGTGCCACCCAACCTCAGGGAGAAACGCAATGCAACTCGGAGCATTTTCCATCAGTCTTTCAGTCAAGGACATCAAGAAGTCCAAGGCGTTCTATGAAGATCTGGGATTCTCGGACATGGGCGGGTCCGGCGACGACGGCTGGCTCATCATGAAGAACGGCGAAACCGTCATCGGTCTCTTTCAGGGCATGTTTGAAAAGAACATGCTGACGTTCAATCCCGGATGGGATCAAAGTGCAAACAAGATTGAAAAGTATCAAGATGTCAGGGAGTTACAGAAAGAGCTCAAGGCAAAGGGGCACAAATTCGAGGCGGAGGCCGATGAAACCTCGACCGGGCCGGCGAGTTTCGTGCTGATCGATCCTGACGGAAATCCTGTGCTCGTCGACCAGCACGTTTGACCTGCCCTTACTCCGCGGCTTCCAGCGGTGCAAAAGAACTGTCGGCGATTTCCTTGAGGTCGGCGAAAACGCCCGGCGCTCCAACGACAACACGTGCGCCGTGGTAAAGCGCGTGATTGACGTCCTGATCCATAACGATGCCGCCAGCCTCCTTGATCAGCAGCATTCCGGCGACGCAGTCCCACGCATTCATGTGCGATTCCACATAGCCGATCAGCCGACCGGACGCCACATATGCGAGCATAAGTCCACCGGAGGCATTCCTGAAAAATACACCACCCTTGGACACCAGCGCGCCGACGACATTTACGGCGTCCGTGATCGCCGTCCGGCCATTAAAGCCAACACCAACGGAACCGGTGGCAAGGCTTTCGCTGGTGGAGACCCTTATGGGTTTGCCGTTGAGAAGTGCTCCCTGACCGGCTCCGGCTGTGAAGGTTTCACCTGCAACCGGATCGTGGATCACGCCAACGATCACCTGACCCTGATGGACACAGGCAATGATGACGCACCATTGCGGGATGCCGGTGACAAAATTCGCCGTTCCGTCAATCGGATCGGTCACCCAGGCATAGCCGGAAGACCCTTCCTCCATCCCGTGTTCTTCGCCTAGTATGCTGTCATCGGGATAAGTTGCCGCGAGTTCCTTTCGGATAAGCGTTTCGACGTTCCTGTCAGCTTCTGAAACAAGGTCCTGGTGTCCTTTCTGGGTGATCGTCAGCGTGTCGAGCTTCCGAAAATAGTCCAGACCAAGTTCACCAGCCTTGATTGCAAGTCTTTCGGCAAAAGCAAGCCGTTCGGAAATCATCAAATCACTCCTTCAAAACCAGACTGAGCAGTTGCTGTGCTCGATTGAACCAAACGCCGATCGGCCGGCTTGTGGTCTCCAGGACTATTGTATTTTTCGCTTTTTCCTGGGGGCATAAGGGTTGTCCCCCTTTCTATAGGCCAGACGAATTGGTGTGCCTTCGATGTCGAACGCTTCGCGCAGGGAGTTCACCAGATATCGCGAATAGCTTTCCGGCAATTGTTCCGGCCGGGAACAGAACACGACAAAATGCGGTGGCCGCGTTTTTGGCTGGGTCATGTAGCGCAGCCTCACACGGCGACCGGAAACGGCAGGTGGCGGATGATTAGCTGTCACCCGGTCCAGCCAACGGTTCAGTTTTGCCGTCGATACGTGTGCGTTCCACGCTTCATAGGCCTTGAACACGCTTTCGACCAGACGATTTATGCCCTGGCCTTGTATTCCGGACAAAGTCACGATCTGAACGCCCCTGATCTGGTTGAAATAGCGTTCATTGGCGTCACGGATCTTTTTCCAGGCAGCTTCCCGGTCCTCGATCAGGTCCCATTTATTGATCGCAATGACCAGCGCTCTGCCTTCGCGGGCGACAAGGTCGATGATCTGCAGGTCCTGTTTTTCGAACGACATTGTGGCGTCGAGCGTCACGACAACCACTTCGGCAAACTTGATCGCCCGCAGAGCGTCGGCGACGGACAGCTTTTCGAGCTTCTCCTGAACGCGCGCCTTCCTGCGGATCCCTGCCGTGTCGAAAAGCTTGATGTGACGCTCGCGCCAGATCCAGTCGACGGAAATCGAGTCGCGTGTAATGCCTGCTTCCGGTCCCGTCAACATGCGGTCTTCGCCCAACATCTTGTTGATCAGCGTCGATTTGCCGGCGTTGGGCCTGCCAACGATTGCGACCCGCAAGGGCCTTTCTATTGTTCCCGCGGGATCCTCTTCATCGATCAGTTCGCCGTCTTCGTCGACGTCGACATTTGTGATGGCTTCGTCCCGTTTTGCCTCTTCCTCTTCCGAAACCCTGTCAACATGCGGTTTCAAAGCGTCATAGAGGTCGGAAAGCCCTTCGCCGTGTTCGGCGGAAATCGCGATGGGATCACCAAGGCCCAGTGAATAGGACTCATATAGACCGCTTTCGCCCGCACGACCTTCGGCTTTGTTCGCGAGCAGGATAACCGGCCGCGTCGTCTTGCGTGCGACTTCGGCGAAATGCGCATCAAGAGGCGTAACGCCGGCACGTGCGTCAATCAGGAAGAGGACAGCATCGGCGGTGTCAATCGCTTCCTCCGTCTGGCGGCGCATTCTGCCTTCCAGAGAGTTCTTGTCCGCATCTTCAAGTCCGGCCGTATCGACAATCGTGAACCGCAAGTCACCCAAGCGGGCCTCACCCGGCCGCCTGTCCCTTGTGACACCAGGCGTATCGTCAACAAGTGCCAGCCGTTTGCCGACGAGACGATTGAACAACGTGGACTTGCCGACATTCGGCCGTCCGATAATGGCGACAGTTGCGCCCACGGCAGTTACTCCTGACACGCGGGCTTCACAAAGGTCCCAACCCCGAAATCCGCTAAAACCTCTCCACGCCGGTCTCGGCGCAGGAAGCTACATATGCTCTTCAGCGCATGGCAGGGCGGGAACGGTCTTTGCGACCGGACCGCCTCCAGCCTAGTTGAACGCGGTGACCCCGTCTTTTCCGCTCAGAACGATCACCCGGCCACCGGCAACAATCGGCGTTACATAGACGTCCGCATTTGTGCGCTGCGTCGTCATGATGTTTCCGCTGGTTGCGTCGACAATTGCGATTTGTCCGTCGCTCGAAAACGCCACAAGCGCACCGTTAGCCAGGATTGGTCCGGCCCAATTCCGGCGACGCTTTTTCTTTTCGGGCCTTGGAAGCGATGTAGCCCATAGCGTGTCACCGCTCTTCAGATCAAGTGCCACCATGCGATCATCAAGATCCACCATGAACAGGGCACTTCCAGAGACAACGGGCGTGTGAACACTACCGAGATCCTGTTCCCAACGACGCAGACCGGTGCGCGCTTCCACGGCAACGGTTCTGCCGGCAACCCCCGTCGCGTACACCATGTTCCCCGACACGACCGGGCTCGCGGACACATCCGCCAGACCTGAAAGCGCGAGCGTACGGAATCCACGAGACACGCTGTCAATCCATTCAGCCTCGCCCGATTTCATGTCGATTGCCATGATCTCACCAGAAGAGAACGGAACGATGACGCGATTGCCCGAGATCGCCGGATTGGCTACGGACAACAGTCCGGCGGTTTCTTCAATGCCGGCGTATGTCCACGTGACGGTGCCGTCAGCCTGCGACAGGGCGTAAACCTCGTTTGACTGCGACACAACGAATACCTGACCGCCTCCGGCAACGGGTGCGCCACGCGCCGGCGTGTCGAGATCTGCGGTCCAAAGCACCTGCCCTGAACCGGCGTCCATCGCAATCAACTGTCTGTAGCTTGTCGCGGCATAAACAACACCGTTGGCAACGGTCACACCGCCACCCGGGCCAACATCCCGTTCGCCTTCAGGACGCAGGTTCTGCGTCCAGACGCGTCCACCGGCGGTTGACAAGGCCACCACTTCACCGTTGGGTTTATAAACATAGATCTTGCTGCCGTCGCTCACCGGCCTGGCAGACAATCGCAACGCCGATGATGTCAGGCCGCGCCCGGACGTTCCCACATTCGACCGCCAGGATGTCGTTCCGGAGACAGAAACCGCGACATTACCGGGATCGTTGGAAAGTCCACCACCACTGGTCGTCCAGCTCTGTCCACCTGTTGCGGGCCCAACCTTGGCGGTCTGGCCAAGCGCCCTCGCCGCCGGATCAGCGCCATCGAACACAGGCTGACGCTCGCCAGGCAAAATCTTTTCCCTGGAAAACGGATTCACCGATTCACCAAATTCGCTCACCGATCCGCAGCCCGTCAGCGCGAGCGAAATTGCAAAGACACCAAGCAGGGTGTTCCTGCTGCGAAAACCTGCCGCAAAAATCACTGATCGTTTCCCTCGCCGGCTGTCTCGCTGTCACCGCCGCTGGCGCGGATCACATCACGCAAAAGAGACGCGCGGTTAGACACGTCACCCGGCGTTTCCGGGTCATTTTCAAGTGCGGATATCCAGGTTCGAGCCGTTTCGTAATCACCATTTTTCCAAGCGCTTAGAGCAAGCAGCTCACGAGCTGCCGCCCTGAAGGGTCCGGTATCGCCCGTCAACGACTCCACACGGTCTGCAACAGCGGAATAATCTTCAAAATCAACCGCAATATAGCCCGCCCGCAAACTTGCCACGTTGCGCATGGCTTCCATCAGGCTGCTGTCGCGGGAAAGCTGATCAAACGCGGCGAGCGCTTCTTGCGACTGACCCGAGTTTGCCAGATCCGTCGCCATGCGCAGCTTCGCCAGTGCGGGATACCCGCCGACTGCGCCTTCCAGTTCGCCGTAAAGCTCGGCCGCTTCCTGGTATTGCTGGTTTTCGGACAGTTGAACCGCGTCAAAAAAAGTGTCGCCGGCTTCCTGGGACTGGACTTCCTGCCAGTAAAGCCAGGTGCGGTACCCGATTGTTCCAATAACGATCAAAACCGCAAAGGCGATAATCCACAGACCAAACTTGCTCCAAAGCCGACGATATTTCTCCTGGCGAATGTCTTCATCGACTTCACGAAAAATGTCAGACATGCGTGTCTTTTTCCTGCATTCGTCTTGCCGGGTCTTCACAGAACCGGACCACCACCCCGTTTTGAGTGGCGCACATTATCCATTTGATCCTTCTTGGGCAATTCCCTGAAGGGGCTTTAAGCCCCCCTTCATGGCGCAAGTGGGGCAATCCGTTCCAAATCGACAAAATCCCGGACGATTTTAGCGCGACTTCCGCTCTAACCTACCGGCACGCCGATAAGAAGGACGTGGAGTTTCCAGACAAACAACCCGTAAAGCGCCAATCCGATGAGAATCACTATGACATCGGAGTACTTTCCAGGCTCGCCGACTGCCGGGCCCTGCCCTGCGCCGGGTCCGCGTTTCTTGACCGATATGCGATCGGCAACGGCCCAGAGAAAGAAACTTCCAAACAACAGCACCGAAGCAAGGTCACCGTTTGTGAGCAAATGCGACAACGCCCAGAGCTTGACGGCAACAAGCATCGGATGTTTCAGAGCTCTTTTGATTTTGCTCGGGACATAGGCCGCAACCAGAAAGATGAAAACCGGCACCATAAGCAGCATTGTCACATGGTGCAGCCAGATCGGCGGATCGTAGACGAGCGGCGGGCCGTCTGCGCGTGCAGCGCCATAACCGTAGATCAACAACCCGAGGCCCACGGCAGAAACGAGCGCGAACAGTCCCTTGTAGGCGTTCTCGCCCAGTCGCTCGCTCAAACCGCTGCGCACTGCAGGGAGCATCGGCACGACATGCATTCCAAAAAACAAGATAATTCCGGCAATCAGCAACGACATGCCGCTCTCCCTCAGTCTGCCCAAAACCGGCCCGGGAATAATAGCTTAGCCCGGGCCGCCAGCGGACCATAAGAGGCAGACGAGATGCCTGCAACAAGGATAAGCCGACAGCTCAAAACGAAATCTGGATTGTCCGGATGTCCACCATATGTGGGACTTATCGCGGTTGCCCCACGGACCGTGCGTTTCACGGCGCCAGGCTGCTGCAATTCCTGCAGGTACCTCGCAATTCAATCGTCGTCCTGGAAAGACTGAATTCCTGAGCTTTCGTCCAGTCTTTCAACAAGCGCATCACTTCGTCCGGAGCAAATTCGCTCACTTGACCGCATTTCTCGCAAATTGCGAACGCCGCCGTTCCGTGGTCTGTACACCCGCTATGCGCACATGCAACGAACGCATTGAGGCTTTCCAACCGGTGAACCATCCCGTACTCAACGAGCTTGTCGAGGGCACGATAGACCTGAAGGGGTGCCCTAAAGCCGTTTTCGCGAAGCAGATCGAGAATAGCGTAGGCCGTCAGCGGACCGTCTGCATCCGACAAGGATCCGAAGACGAGCGACTGATTTTTCGTCAGTTCGGGATGAGCGTGAGCGGTCACTGACTGTCTCCTGGTATTTTTGCTCCGGATCGAGGTCCCGTTGTTGTGATCCGGCCCTTATCCTTCTCACGAGTCTCTTGTCGCGGACAAGACTGATAGCGAGCGCCTTCAGGAAAGCCACAACAAGAACCGGTATGGGCGATATATAGTCGTTTCAAGCGACATTGCCCGCTTAAACGCTCGATACCACTTCCACGACACCCGACGGAGCGAACTGTCTTTACCCGCGTCATGACAGATCTGCAGGTAACACGCAACAAAAGCCCGCTGCTTGTGAAATGGATCACGGAACTGCGTCAATTCTGAGCTCAGGCCGGACTTGAACGGATACCGTTAATCAATTCAACTTGTTTGACGTATATACAGCGATAGGGATCTCGCTTGCATTCAGGACCATCCTCATGATCTTTCCCTGCATTCTTTCCGGCGGTGTCGGCTCACGGCTTTGGCCCCTTTCCCGCAAGGACAGACCAAAGCAATTCCTGCCGTTGTTCGATGGTGAAAGCCTCTTTCAGAAAACCTGTAAGCGGGTCAACACCGAAGGGTTTGCCGCTCCGATAGTGATCGGCAGCAATACGCACCGCTTCCAGATGGGTGAACAATTGTCGGATCTGGGCATTGCAGCGAATACGATCCTGCTGGAACCCATTGGTCGCAACACCGCTCCGCCGGCATTGATCGCAGCGATCATCGCCGAAGAAACCGATCCGGACGCATTGGTTCTGTTGCTCCCTTCCGATCATCTCATCCGCAAAGAAGATGTCTTTCTCCAGAAGGTCCACGCGGCTGAAAAAACCGCCCGCGAGGGATCAATCGTCACTTTCGGCATCACCCCCACGGAGCCAAATACCGGCTACGGCTATATCAAGGTGGCAGCGGGCGATGCGCCGGTGCGTGCCGTCGAAGAGTTTGTCGAGAAGCCAGACTACGCGAAAGCCAAGGATTTTCTTCAAGACGGCAGTTATGTCTGGAACGCTGGCATTTTTCTTTATGCCGCCAGGACCATGATCGACGCCTTTCAAAAACACCAGCCCAAGCTTTATGAAGACGTGGTCGCCGTGATGCGAACCCGTCATAGTGACCTCGATTTTACACGGCTGGACCAGGACGCTTTTGAGAAGCTCGACAATATCTCCATCGACTACGCGATCATGGAAAAGGCAGACAATGTCTATTGTGCGCCAGTGGCGCCCGAGTGGGACGACCTGGGGTCATGGTCGGCAATCTGGACCGTTCTCGACAAGGATGAAGAGGGCAATACTGGTCTGGGCGACACCCGTTTCCTGGACAGCCGGAATTGTCTTGCCTATTCGCAACAAAGTCTCGTTTCTGTCATCGGACTGGAAGATGTGATGGTGATTGCAACGAGCGACAGTGTTCTGGTGGCTCACAAAGACAGCGCGCAGGACGTCAAGCGCGTTGTCGAGGAGCTCAAGGAGGAAGGCCGGAACGAGGTCGACCGCCACACCCGCGCCTACAAACCCTGGGGTTACACGGAAAGAATAAGTGCAGGAGACCGGTTCGCGGTTCAGTCCATGATGATCAAGCCCGGCAAGCAACTAAGCCTGCAAAGCCACCTGCATCGCACGGAACACTGGGTCGTGGTGTCCGGTACCGTCGAAATCACCATTGACGGTCAGAAGAGCCTTTTGACGGAAAACCAGTCGGCTTACGTCCCATTGGGCGCGCGACACACCTTGCACAATCCTGGCAAGATCCCTGTGCGCATGATCGAGATCCAATCCGGAACCTATCTTGCCGAGGATGATATTCAGCGCCACCAGGACGGAACGTGAAGCGACCCGCCGCACACGCCTTGTTGCATTTGCAGGTAAAACCGGACAAGACCTAGGGACTGCCGAAGTGGCGCTACCGGGGAACCGTCCATGCATCATGTATTTGTCTGCGATTATGTGCGCACTCCAATAGGCCGCTATGGCGGCCGGCTCTCCGGCGTTCGAACGGACGATCTTGGAGCAATCCCGCTTGAAGCACTGATCGAACGAAATCAGGATGTTGACTGGTCGCAGCTCGACGACGTGTTTTTCGGCTGTGCCAATCAGGCTGGCGAGGACAACCGAAATGTGGCGCGCATGTCTTCGCTTCTCGCCGGTCTCCCGGAAACCGTACCTGGTCTTACCCTCAACAGGTTGTGCGGCTCAGGCATGGACGCGGTGATGTCCGCAGCACGTGCAATCAAGTCCGGTGAAATGGATCTTGCGATCGCGGGTGGTGTGGAAAGCATGTCGAGAGCGCCTTTCGTCATGCCCAAGGCTGACACGTCGTTTTCAAGAAAAGCAGAAATCTACGATACGACGATCGGCTGGCGATTCATCAATCCCCTTCTGAAACGGCAATATGGCGTCGATTCAATGCCGGAAACCGCTGAAAACGTCGCCGAAGATTTTTCGATTTCCCGTGCTGACCAGGATGCTTTCGCGCTGCGGAGCCAGCAAAAGGCAGAGGCTGCACGAAAAAACGGCCGCCTGGCAGAGGAAATCGTTCCGGTAATGATCCAGCAACGAAGAGGCGACCCGATCCTGGTCGACACCGATGAGCACCCCCGCGCGGACACAAGCATGGAAACACTGGCGGCTCTGAAAACACCTTTCCGCGAACATGGAAGTGTGACCGCTGGCAATGCCTCCGGGGTCAATGATGGTGCTGCAGCACTGTTGCTGGCCTCCGAAGCGGCCGTCAAAAAATATGGATTGAATCCGCTGGCGCGGGTTGTCGGCGGTGCAACTGCGGGTGTGCCGCCCCGCATCATGGGGATCGGCCCGGCGCCGGCAACACGCAAGTTGTGCGCGCGGCAGGGACTGGCATTGTCGGAGTTTGACATCATCGAATTGAACGAGGCGTTCGCCGCTCAGGCAATCGCCGTCATGCGCGACCTCGGACTGCCGGAAGACAGCGAAACACTCAACCCGAATGGCGGCGCCATCGCGCTTGGTCATCCGCTAGGCATGTCCGGTGCCCGAATTGTCGGCAGTGCCGCGCTGGAACTGAACAAGCGCGCTGGCAGGCTTGCACTTGCCACAATGTGTATTGGAGTCGGTCAGGGCATTGCCCTTGCACTTGCCGCCGCATGATGGCGCACGGCGACCGTGCGCTCATCGTTCTCGGGTGTTTGAGCCGGTTGAGACTGTGACCGCTTCTGCAGATCATCATTGAATTTGTCGAGGCGATCCGCCAGACGTTCGAACACCAGAGACGGCATCCGCATCGCGGTCACATAGAGTGTGACAAACTCGTCCGATGCCGCCTTCCAGCGGAAGTCACGCACTTCCCTGTAAGCCCCGGTCGCCAGATTTTTCAACTCGACAGCATCTTCTACCATGGGACGAGCGAGTTGCACCGCACGATCGGGCCCGGTTGCAACCCAGGCCGCCATGAATACAGAAACACACGCAAAAACAAGTATATGGAAATTTCGCAGCAAGAACCGCATTGCAACCTCAGGCATCAATTAAGACTTTATTAACTTTTTAACGTCGTAAAAGATGCACGCAGAAGACGCAACCTGCTCTGTTCAGTTTTAAGTTGTATTTTCTGGATTAAGGTTAATCGTGGGCCTGCTGCCCAAAACGAAAAAAGCGCGGGGCCAGCCTCCAGCTCCCGCGCTTTCTCAACATTCAAAGGTGTTTTTCAGGCCGGACGTATTGCAGACGCGCGGATCTGCTCCTTGGTGTCGTCGTCGAGACTGTACCCCATTCCGACAAGCCAGTTGATGTTCACACCATGGGGTTTGAGTTTCTTGCGAAGGAGACAGATGTGCACACGCACATTTTCAAGCTCAGGACCACCGTCGTCACGGTCCGCATACAGGAATGCATGGATCTGTTCCCTGTTTGCAAAATTCCGTTTCAGCAAGAACCGCAGGATGCGGGTCTGGATCCGGGTCAGATCCCATTGCGTTGGGAACACGATCTGCTGGTCAGCGATCAAACGCTCCAGTTCCGCGATACGCGCTTCCTTTTGCTCCAGCTGCGCACGCAAGTGGACAATTTCATAGTCAAGCGCAAGGCTCATAGGCTGACCCTCCCGCCACTGTCATCGAGTTTCGATTCAAACAGTTCTGCCGAGCTTTGCTCAAAAGCAGGGACTGTTGCCACGGAGTTTGATTTCGTTGCCCCGACGTTTTTCGATGTCTGCCGCAAATTTGGTCTCATGGAGTTTCGTTCTCTTTTGGCCGTGACGAATTGCAACCCGACCGAGGACGAGTTGCCGGCACAGAAGTCACGGGTTTCGGTGTTGTTTTGTTCGAGAAACGCTGTTTCATCCATTCTGGAGTGTTTTCGACCGGGCGTGTCCAACAGCGACGACACGCTCGCACGACTCCGCGCAACATCATTTTCACAATTGCGCGCTACCGAACCAGCGATCGGGGAAACATCAGGAATTCCATTGCAAAAGCATGTTTTGCCGCTGTGAGACCGGCTGCGCCGAGCAGCCTTCACGGGTGTTGGCGATGCATTTCCAAGCCTTTTATCGACGTGCACAAGCATGTGTCGCCCTGCCCGCCCTCCGATTTGAGGTCTATTTGAAACTGCGCTGCCTGCCGCATTCCATACAGTTGATAAATCCACAGTCTGTTTGCCCGACATCCACCTGGTTTCACACAAGCCGGCCTCCGGCTGTGCAATTGAGTGATCCGGATCCCATTCAGGATTTCCGGCTCGACACCCCCACCAACTTCAAAACCCGTGAGACGCGGACGCCTTCCCAAAAAAAATAGACAAAAACCATACAAATTCGTTCTTCTTCCGAAGTTGAATTTAGGGCGTCAAAATATTCATGGTCAAAAATAACAGTAAGTATAAAGACTTGGAGAGGCCGGACAGATCGTAGCCGCCAGTACAGAGTACGCTCAGTGATTTGGTTAAGCACTTGCGAGCACCAACCTTTGGAGGCGTCTTCGAAGCCCGTTCGAATTTGGGTTCGGCAGCTCAATCACGCCCACCTAAATTCTATGTGTTTCAATCTTAACGTTAAAATTAACGAACGGTTTACTTACGTACCGTGATGCTGTTTCTAGACGCCGTTGCAAGCAGTTATTTTCATTGCCCCACGAGCCGCCCGGGAAACGGCTCGTGGGGTTAGTTTTGTTTGGGGCCAAGTCCAGTCGAGATCGTACTCACATACGCCCATGATGCGCGTGCCAGTGCCAGGCGATGTCAATACGTCGCGTGATCCAGACATCCGCGTGACTGGCAATGTAATCCAGAAAACTGGCAAGAGACGCAGTCCGCCCCGGCCGGCCGGCCAACCGGCAGTGAAGGCCGATGCTTAGCATTTTCGGCGCGCCGCGACGCCCTTCATCGTAGAGCGTGTCGAACGCATCCTTCAAATAAGCGAAAAACTGATCGCCTGAGTTGAACCCCTGAAGCGATGCGAAACGCATATCGTTGGTGTCGAGCGCATAGGGAATGACCAGATGATCCCCGTCCGGTCCGTCGACCCAATATGGCAGATCATCCGCGTAGCTGTCGGAATCATAAAGAAACCCGCCTTCTTCCTGCACGAGTTTCTGTGTTTGCATGGAACAGCGGCCCGTGTACCAGCCAAGAGGACGCGCACCGGTTACCTCCTCGTGGATCCTGATTGCCTCCCGAATCTGACGGCGCTCTTCGTCTTCCTCCATGTCCGCGTGATCGATCCACTTCAGGCCGTGCGATGCAATCTCCCAATCGGCTTCCTTCATTGCCGCCACGGCTTCACGATTGCGTTCAAGCGCAGATGCAACACCGAACACCGTTACCGGAAGCATGCGCTCGGTGAACAAGCGCCACAGACGCCAAAACCCGGCGCGTGAACCGTATTCATAGAGCGACTCCATGTTCCAGTGCCGTTTTCCGGGCCACGGTGCTGCGCCTATGATTTCAGACAGAAACGCTTCGGATGCGGGATCGCCGTGAAGAATGTTGTTTTCGCCGCCTTCTTCGTAATTCAGGACAAATTGAACGGCCAGTTTTGCCCTGCTCGGCCACTTCGGATCCGGTGGATTGCGGCCATATCCGATCATGTCACGCGGATAATTCTCGCTCATTCACTACTCCAGCCTTGCCGGTTTTGGCACCCCGCCAACGCCCACCGAATCCTAAGAATCAAGGGCATCAACTGGCTGCACAAGAGAACGCAACAAAACCCAGCGCGCAAGCTTTGGGAACTGCAGGGAGGTGAAATTCGACGCTACTTAAAATTTTATCTTTCTGGTTATGCGCACCTTAGATCCTGCCGGTTTATCCCTGCGTTTGCGGAACAAACCTGGGAGGCGATCATGATCGCAAGGACTGATGAGATGAAACTTTCATCCGCAGGTTTGCTGCTTTTGCTGGCCGCCGCCACCATGACCCTTTTTTCCGGCGACGGTTCGGGAACATCGAGCAAAGCCCAGGCGAACGCCGTACACCACGGGTTCGTTGAATGACTCAACCTCTTGGCCGGTTTGCCGCGTATCGCGTACGACGCCGTTAGCCGAACCTGGAGCGTGACGCCTCAGCGCGCACGGGAACCGGCTTGCCACTCACGAAAACCGGAAACCGTTTCCGCGGAGTGCCGCCGCCATTGTTCCGATCTCCCAAGAGCATAATCGCGGAGCCAATCACAACGGATCCAAGCGTAATGACAAGCCCGAAGGCCAGCATGAGGACTGGAAGAACCGGGTCTTCCGCCGTCGATACCAGAACCCTCAGATTGCCGATATTCGCCCAGAAAATTCCGACAAGCACGAGCATTGCGATGCAGAATCCGGCGAAGGCATTGATTGCAAGAAGCCTGAAGAAGGGATCGCTGAGCAATCTCGCCTGTCCCGGTTTCACCGTCGTATCCTTCATGAGCCTATCCCTGAGTGCTGCATGTGCGAACTACCTCACAATCCTAGCGCGTCTCCAGGAAACAGCAAGGTTTCATTCGGGTTGCGCTGCACACATTTTTAACCACCAAAGAAGCCATGCGGCCACTCCGCATGATGGCTATCGTAGAATTGTGCATTGCACGCTTGATTTGTTGCGGAATGATATATATTAGGTCGATATATCGATCCAGCATATACCCCTTGCTACGTTGCATCCTGTGATGTCATCCATCATCGAGACAAGAGCGTAGGAAGGCCGTCAGTCCGGAAGGACGCTTCCGGGAACGGAGAGATCCATGAGCGTAAGAAGCCTTTGCCTTGCTATCCTTTCCTTCGGGGATGCGACCGGGTACGAGATCCGGAAAGAAAGCACCGATGGCCGGTTCAGTTATTTCGAGGACGCCAGCTTCGGATCGATCTACCCGGCCCTGGCGCGACTTGAATCGGAAGGTCTCGTCACGGTTCGCGAAGAACCTCAAGCCGGAAAGCCCGCCCGGAAGGTGTATTCCATTACCGAGGCCGGGCGCGCGGAGTTTATCAACTATCTCTGCGAACCACAGGCGCCGGACACCTTCAAATCTCCTTTCCTTCTGATTGCGCTGAACGCTGCGCAGCTGCCGCCTGATGTGATCCGGCGCGCGCTGGAGCGCCGTAAGGCGCAGGTTCTGGAAGAACTGCGGCTGCTGACGGATTCAGATGAGGGATGCAATCACCCTGGCTCCAATTGGACCAGAAGCTACGGCCTTGCATGCATGAATTGCACGCTGGCTTACCTGGAAGAACATGGCGATGCGCTGGTTAAGATCGCAGAAGACGCAGCAAAACCTGTGTCCGACGCCGCCGAGTAAGCCCGAGTTTCGGAGTACCGAGCAATGAAAGTTAAATTGTCCTATATCATGGCAGTAGGCCTCGCCGCGGGCATCGGCTACTGGATGTCGAGCGGAACTGTCGTCATCGGCGGGGTTGGTGATGGTGAAAATGCCGTACCACCTCCTGCAGAGCGCGTGGCTGAGGGCGGAGACACAACCTTCCGCGTTCAGGTTCTGAACCTGACGGCACAGGACAGGCAGGCAATCCTGGAAGTCCGTGGGCGCACAGAGGCCGAAGCCAAGGTTGCCGTACGGTCCGAAACCACGGACGACGTCGTTCGGCGCCCGGCGCGGGAAGGTGCGTTTGTGTCGGCCGGTGATGTGTTGTGCGAGCTGGACAGCGGGACGCGGAAAGCCAGGGTTCTTGAAGCCAAGGCCTTGTTCGCACAGGCTGAACTTGACCACACGGCGGCAACCAAGCTTGCCGACAAGGGCTTCACCGCACAAACCCGAGCAGCTGCGACGCAAGCCGGGCTCGATGCCGCAAAAGCCCGCGTTCAGGAAGCGGAAATGGAGCTTGCGCGCACAATTATCCGCTCCCCCATCGATGGTGTGATCGAAAGCCCGATGGCGGAAATCGGCGCACAGCTGGACAGCGGCGGCATTTGCGCGACGGTCGTCAATTCGGACCCGATGATCGCAATCGGCCAGGTCTCCGAGCTCAATGTCGGACAGATTTCACTCGGCATGCCGGCGGACGTCAAGCTGGTCACCGGCGAGACGCTCAGCGGCAAGGTTCGCTATATTTCTCCATCTGCGGAGCCGGACACACGTACGTTCCGCGTGGAAGTGGAGCTGCCGAATCCGGACGGCAAGGCGCGTGACGGCATTACCGCCGTGACCCGGCTGCCGCTGCCCGTCGAGAAGGCACACAAGATTTCACCTGCGATCCTGACACTCAGTGATGAAGGTGTTGTCGGAGTGCGCGCCGTCGACGGGGAAAACAAGACGGCGTTTTATCCCGTTACCGTACTTGGCGGTGAAAATGACGGTTTGTGGGTCGGTGGCCTGCCTGAAGAAGTCACTGTGATTGTTGTTGGCCAGGAATATGTCGGCGATGGCGAAACCGTCGAACCGGTGTTTGAAACTGCGGAGCTCAGCAAATGATAAACATGCTTGAAGGCGTCCTCAGACGTCCCAAGACAGTCTTTGTGTTGATGATTGCTCTGCTGGTTGCAGGCGTGTTCAGCTATATCAGCATCCCGAAAGAGGACAGTCCGGACATTGACGTCCCGGTGTTCTATGTTTCCATTGTCCAGCAGGGTATTTCGCCCGAAGACGCTGAGCGGCTTCTGGTCCGCCCGATGGAGACGGAACTTCGAGGCCTCGACGGCTTGAAGGAAATCACGGCAATCGCTTCGGAAAGCCATGCCGGGATCATTCTGGAATTCGACATCTCGTTCGACAAGGACGAAGCGCTTGCCGACGTCCGCGACAAGGTTGATGCAGCCAAGGGCGAACTGCCCGCGGACGCCGAAGAACCAACGATTTCGGAAACGAATTTCGCGCTTGTTCCAACAATCACGATCGCGCTCTCCGGCAACGTGCCGGAACGCACGCTCTACCAGCATGCACGTCGCCTGAAAGACCAGGTCGAGGCGATCGACACTGTGCGATCTGCCGATCTGACCGGTCACCGGGAAGAACAGCTCGAAGTTCTGATCGACTCGGAGAAACTGGAATCCTACGCGATTACGCAGCAAGAACTTCTGACTTCGCTCTCGAACAACAACCAGCTTGTCCCCGCAGGTTTCATCGATGGCGGTCAGGGCCGTTTCAACGTCAAGGTTCCAGGCCTTGTCGAAACGGCACTTGATGTTTACTCCCTGCCGATCAAGCAAGCTGGCGAAGGCGTTGTAACGCTTGCCGACGTGGCCGAAATCCGGCGCACGTTCAAGGACGCCGACTCCTACACGCGCGTAAATGGCAGCCCCGCTATTGCGCTGAATGTCACCAAGCGGATCGGCACGAACATCATCGAGAACAACATCGCCATCCGCGCTGTTGTCGACGAAGCGACGAAAGACTGGCCGGAGACGATCCAGGTCGATTACATGATCGACATGTCGTCGAACATCTTCGAGGTGCTGGGCTCGCTGCAGTCCTCGATCCTGACGGCGATCTTCCTCGTCATGATCCTGGTTCTCGCAGCCCTTGGCTTGCGGTCTGCGCTGCTGGTCGGACTTGCAATCCCGACCTCCTTTATGGTCGGCTTCCTGATCCTGTCAGGTCTCGGCTACACCGTGAACATCATGGTTATGTTCGGCCTTGTGCTTACGGTCGGTATGCTCGTCGACGGCGCGATCGTCATGGTCGAGTATGCGGACCGCAAGGTGAGCGAAGGCATGGAGGACCGTGAAGCCTATATCCGGGCTGCACGTCTCATGTTCTGGCCGATCGTTTCCTCAACAGCGACCACGCTTGTGGCGTTCCTGCCCATGCTCTTGTGGCCGGGTGTTGCCGGCGAGTTCATGAGCTATCTGCCGATCATGGTCATCATCGTCCTGATGGCAGCGCTGCTGACGGCGATGGTGTTCCTGCCCGTGACAGGCGGCATCTTTGCGATGGTCACGCATTTCCTTGCAAGGAATGCGGCAGGGGTCTTGGCATTTTTGTTCGGCGTCATCGCTGCGGCAATGACAGTTCTGTCCTTGCTCGCCGGTGTGGATCATTCCGCAGGACTGGGTGCAAACTTCGGAGCATATTTCTTTGCCGTGGTGACGTCGCTTTTCGTACTTCTTGTTGCGGCGGTCGCGGCCTATTTCGCAATTCGTCCTTTTGTCCGCTGGTACAGAAGGCGGATTGCGGCAAGAACTGAAGTTGAGAACCAAAAGCCGGTCAAGCAGTTCCGTTCTGTGACGTTTGTCTCGCTGGCCTTCGAAATGGTCGCTGTCGGCTTTGCCGCCTACTTCGCCTATTTCCTGGCAACCAGCCGTCCTGCGGAAATAACCGACACCATCGGCTCCGTGTTCGGTTCAATTGCAAGCCTCGGGCATCCGTTTACGGTTTTCACGCACCCGATTGCACTCGACACAGGCTTCTTCCTCGTCGTGTTTGCACTCAGCCTGCTTGCGATCTGGGCTGCCTACAAGGCCATCTCTCCGCTCGTTCACCTGCTGGAGTGGTTTTTTGACGGCGTCCGCAAGAAACTCGGCTTCGGGTCCCGCAACAGCGGCAGCCAAAGCGACAAGCCCGAAGACCTGCGGTTCGATACAAGTACTGTCAAAGGCTTCACCGGTCTTTACGTTCGTCACCTCAGACTTCTTGCGGGCAACCCTGTCGGCAACATCCTGACGCTCGTGGTGGTGTTGGGGACGTGTGCTCTGATATTCACATCCTTTGCCTCGAACCCGACCGGTGTTGAGTTCTTCGTCGACGAAGAACCGGACCAGGCTGTGGTGATGGTATCTGCCAGGGGCAATATGTCCGCCGCAGAATCGCTGGAGATCGTCAAGCAGGTCGAGGCTGAAGTCCTTCAGACGGCCGGCATCCAGAATGTCATCACCTCCGCTTATCCTCCGGGTGGCGGGAGCGGGCCGGATTTCATCGGCGGTGTTCAGGACAAGCCGGGCGATCTCATCGGGGAAATGACGCTGGAGCTGGCGAAATACTGCTGCCGCCGGAATGCCTCGGAAATCTTCGCCGAGATCCGGGAGAGGTCAGCAGATATCCCCGGCATCAGGGTCGAGACGCGCAAGATCGAGGGCGGTCCTCCGACCGGCAAGGACATCCAGCTTGAGGTCACGTCCACCGACTATGACACCATGGTGAACCAGGTTGCCCGCATCCGGACGCATCTGGATACGATGGATCACCTGATCGACCAGGAAGACGACCGTCCCCTGCCCGGCATTGAATGGCAGATCGACATCGACCGTGAACAGGCAGGCCGCTACCAGGCTGGTATCGGCTCGGTCGGCAACATGGTCCAGCTTGTCACCAACGGTGTTCTGATCGGCAACTACCGTCCGACGGATTCCGAGGACGAAGTCGACATCCGGGTCCGGCTCCCAGCCGACGAGCGCACGCTCGACCGGTTTGACCAGCTTCGTTTGCAGACCCCGCTCGGTCTCGTCCCGATTGCCAACTTCATCGACCGGACTCCGGAGCCGAAAGTGTCTTCGATCACGCGGCGCGACGGCCTTTATTCGATGATGCTGAAAGCGACTGTCGACAAGACAGCGGTAGATGCCGAGGGCAAGCCGCTGACGGTTGATGCCAAGGTGCAGGAACTGAGCGAATGGCTGGACACCCAGACATTCCCGGACAATGTCTACCTTCAGTTCCGCGGTGCGGATGAAGACCAGAAGGAATCGGGTGAATTCCTCATGAAAGCGATGGTCGCATCCCTGTTCCTGATGTTCCTGATCCTGCTCACCCAGTTCAACTCGTTCTATCAGACCTTCCTGACGCTCTCGACAGTGGTCATGTCGGTCATGGGCGTGTTGCTCGGCATGATGCTGACGGGGCAGAAGTTCTCGATCATCATGACGGGAACCGGTGTGGTGGCGCTGGCGGGTATCGTGGTCAACAACGCGATTGTTCTGATCGATACCTACAACAGGTTCAGGCATGACGGGTTCGACCCGCTCGATGCAATCCTGAAGACGTCCGGCCAGCGTATCCGTCCGATCCTCTTGACGACGGTGACGACGATCGTCGGCCTTGTGCCGATGGCAACGGCGGTCAATCTGGACTTCTTCACCCAGACGATCGCGGTTGGCGGCATTACGGCGATCTGGTGGATCCAGCTGTCGACTGCCGTGATTTCCGGTCTCGCCTTCTCCACGATCCTGACACTCGTCATGATCCCGGTGATGATCGCGGTTCCGAGCACCTGGGCGCGGACATTCGTTGCGATCTGGAATGTGATCAAAACGGTGTGGAGCTGGACCCTCGCCCTCTTCGCAACGCGCCGCGAAGCGGCTGGATCTGACGAAGAGAAAGAGACGGACGCGGATCAGGACGTCGAATGGACCGATCCTGAGCTCGAAAAAGAGCGTCCTGCAGCCAAAGTGGTGTCGATGCCGAAACCGGCACCTCCGAAGGTGCCGCCGCAGGAACAGCCGCCGCTCGCGGCTGAGTAACTCCGCGAGCAGGAAAATCTGCCGAAACATCGAAAGGGCCGTGCAACGCATGGCCCTTTTGCTTTCAACTCGTGTTGGAGGCGTTCAGGACTTGAAACTCCCTTTTGGGGACGGCACGGTAAAGCCCAACTCATGAGGGCCCGATGGATCACCGCACCTTCATTGCCGGACTGTCCGCATCTGAGCGCGCCAGGCTGACCGAAAAGTCGGACGCAAAGGGGCTCGTCATGCTCGTCCTGCACTTCGGGTTGATCGCATTGTTCGGCACGTTGATCACCCTTGGCGTCCCGGGTTGGCAATTTCTGATGATCGTTCAGGGGATCCTGATCATCTTCCTGTTCACATTGCTCCACGAGACGGTTCACGGAACCGCGTTCCGGTCGCCCTGGCTGAATGACTGGGTTGCCAGGATATGCGGTTTTCTGATTGCCGTTCCTTCCGACTGGTTCCGGTATTTTCATTTTGCCCACCACAGGCATACCCAGGACCCGGACAAGGATCCGGAACTTGCCACCGGCAAACCGGAGACCGTCTGGCAATACATCGCGCATGTGAGCGGATTGCCGACGTGGCGGAATGAGTTTCAGACATTGATCAGGAACGCCATGGGATCCAGTCGCGACGCTTTTGTCCCCAAGAACGGGCGGAGGAAAGTCCGCCGTGAAGCCATTGTTTCACTTGCGCTCTATGCAACGCTCACCGCTGGCTCAGTTGCTGTCGGATCGGACATTCTGCTCTATGTCTGGATCCTGGCCTGCCTTCTGGGACAGCCCTTCCTGCGGCTCTACCTTCTGGCGGAGCATGGCCGCTGTCCGTTTGTTGCAAACATGCTGGAAAACAGCCGGACGACCTACACGAATACCCTTGTTCGCAAACTTGCCTGGAACATGCCTTACCACGCCGAACACCACAGTTATCCAACGGTGCCGTTTCACAAGCTGCCCGACTTGCACAGGCTCACGAAAGCACATCTTGGGGCGACATCGAACGGCTACACCGAGTTTCACGCCAACTATCTTTCTGATCTGAAGGGTGTTTCTGGTTAGCCCTGATCGCGCCCGCGCAAATTGCACAGCTTCCAGCGAGCCTGTCCGCGCAGATCCTCTATCGAAAACAGGCTTGCCTGGTTCTCGCGACGCCGATATAGTTGCACTATACAACTAATTGACTGAGTTTCTCCCCATGACCGATGTTTCCCCCTCTCTCGTTCAGGATGTTCGCGCAGCTTCGCGCCAGCTCGTCCGCGAATTCGGCTTTCTCGACAAGACGATTGCCGGAACGGATCTCTCCGGCTCCGGCGTGCACGCTATTTTGGAGATCGGCCTTAATCCCGGCGTGACGGCAAAGGAGCTTGCAGGTCGGCTGAAACTGGAAAAATCGACGATCAGCCGGCTTCTCAAGTCGCTCGAGGTCCGGGGCGAAATCATTCAGACCAGGTCTGAGCACGACGGCAGGGTCTTCGGCCTCAGCCTGACGCACGCCGGATGGAAGACCTACGACAAGATTGATACCTACGGCGATGATCAGGCTCGCGGTGCACTATCCAGGATCCGGAACGGGTCTGCCCGTTCCGTTGCAGATGCTCTGACAACCTACGCCGATGCCCTTTCGGAAACGTCTGAGGATGTGACTGCAAACCAGGGTCAATACGAGATTGTCGAAGGGTATCAGACCGGCATGATCGGCGACATCGCCGCGCTCCATGCCCGCACGCACGGTGCCATTATCGGCATGGGGCCAACGTTCGAAAGCGTCGTTTCCAGGGCGATGGCGGAGTTCATGCCCAGGATCGACAACAGCATGAACAACAGTTGGAGCATTGTCGAAAAAGGAGAAGTCATCGGTTCGATTACGATCGATGGCGAAGATCTGGACGGAAGCGTTGCCCATCTACGTTGGTTCATCCTGTCGGAAAAACTGCGCGGTCTCGGGCTCGGCAGGACGCTGCTCTCGCGGGCAATTTCCCATTGCGACACGCTCGGCTTCGATGAAATCCACCTTTGGACGTTGAAAGGGCTTGATGCCGCAAGATCCCTTTATGAAAAGAGTGGATTTGAACTTGCGAACGAATATGTCGGCGATCAGTGGGGCAAGACTGTCACCGAGCAGATGTTCATACGCAAGCGAAGCTGACACAAGGCTGTCACGCCGACCACAGCGCAGGATCATTCCAGGCCTTTGGAACAACCAGTGTACCGGCCAACCTTTTGTTGGCGTTTCCATCCAACAGCACAGACTGCCATGCTTCGTTCCATTCAGGCGGAATCGGGCATGGCGTTTCGACAAGGTCGTCCGCTTTGAAGCCGAACCGCCCGTAATAGGCAGGGTCGCCCAGAACCATCACCTGTCTGGCGTCGAGCAGCTCAAACCCCTTGCGTACCAACTTGCTACCGACACCCCGCTTCTGGTTTGCCGGAGCGGCGCACAAAGGTCCGAGGAGGGCAACAACGTGCCCGCCCGGTTCAACTGAGCAATACGTAAAGATCACGTGCCCGATGAGCTTCTGGTCCAACGTTGCGGCCAACGACAGCAACCGGTCACCGCCTCCCAAGAGTTCGGTTACCAGCGGAAAAAGATCTTCATCCGGAAATGCCGCGCCATAAAGCACTTCAAGGTCCCCGAGATCTTCGGGTGTTGTCGACCGGATTTCGATATCGTCTTTCATCTGCCCTGCCATGAAGTGCCAGTCCAATGCCGGAACGAAGTCAAAGGTCCCAGCGTTGCGCCCGGGTTCACAGACGCAACGCCGAAAACAGATTATGCCTTCGTGATCGAATTACCACCGTCGCATAACATCGCAGACCCGGTTACGAAAGAACCTGCGTCAGACAACAGGAATCGAGCAGCCTCCGCAATCTCCTCAGGTTCGGCCATGCGCTTCAGTGCATGCAGGCCGGCGACATATTCGTGAAAGGCCGGATCGTCCCCCGCCATCTCCGTTTTCGTACCACCCGGAAGCAAGGCATTGACCCGAATATTCTGCGGTCCGCATTCCACAGCGAGGACTTGCGTCAATCCGATCAACCCAGCCTTCGAGGCCGCATAGGCCGCCATGCCCGGCAAACCGATCGTGTGACCGACGAATGAGGATGTAAAGACAATCGACCCGCCACCTGATTTTGCCATGGCCGGTATCTGATGCTTTGCCGCCAGAAAGGCACTTGTCAGATTGGTGGAAATGACGTCATTCCAGCTTTGAAGGGTCATTTCGGCGAGCGGTCCCATGTCGCCAAGCATGCCGGCATTGTTGAACGCGCCGTCCAGTTGCCCGAAGGTTTCGAGCGCGACATTCACTGATGTCTCGGAAAACTCCGGGTCCGTTATGTCACCTGCGAAAATTACGATCCGCCCAGAGGCGTCTTCAAGGTCACCCCTCACCGCTTCCAGCCGGTCCTGTCGCCTGGCCGCAAGCACGAGATTGGCGCCTTCTTCGGCAAACATTCGGGCGGCAGCAGCGCCGATTCCGCTGCTTGCTCCCGTAATCAAGATCGTTTTGTTCTGTAACACGATTGGCTCCTCATGATTGTGAGGAACTCTAACTGAACCAGAATCGTGTGCGTCTAAACCCGATTTGCGAGACCGATTTGAAAATCAGCCGCCATGGTCCTTGTCGCGATCGGCAATGTTGTCGAGGTCCGTATCGCACTCATCGCCATCGTCGTCCAGCGTCAGGTTTTCATCCGCCAGGACAAGGTTCCTGTGCGCGCGCCAGGAAACGGGAATGGTCAACAGATACAGCACCGCAGCACCTGCCAGCATCTTGAACGGATAGCTGACCGTCAACGCGACCACCAGAACGGCAAGCACGATCAACGGCAACACGTAGTCCCGGCGCACGCGCGTTCCGAGCGTCTTGCCTGAATAGGTCGGCAGGCGGCTGATCACCAGGAACGAGATCGCAATTGTATAGGCCGCGACGAATGCCGAGTCGGCGAACCAGTGCGGAAAAAGACCAAGAAATTCAAGATAGAGGGGCAGGAGAACCGTCAACGCCCCCGCCGGGGCCGGCACGCCTGTGAAGAAGCGGGATGTCCAGGCCGGCTTGTCAGGATCGTCAAGAGCCACGTTGAAACGCGCAAGGCGCAGAGCCATCGAAATCGCAAAGATCAGTGCGGCGATCCAGCCCAGATTGCCCGCGTCCTTGAGCAGCCAAAGATAGAGCATGAGCGCTGGTACAACGCCGAAATTGACGAAATCAGAAAGCGAATCCAGCTCAGCACCGAAACGGGACGTGCCTTTCATCAAGCGTGCGACGCGGCCGTCCAGCCCGTCGAGAACGGCGGCGAGCAGTACCGCGCCAACCGCAAATTCCCATCTGCCTTCAAATGCCATTCTGACAGCGGTCAAACCGGAGCAAAGCGCAAGGAGCGTGACGAGGTTCGGGACGATAAGGCGCATAGGAACGCGCCGGAACCTTGGCGTGGCCTTACCTGTCTTTGTACCGCTTTGCTCACCCTTGGACACGTTCGACCTCAGCTCACACGTGACAACACTTGTGAAGCGCTTTCGGGCTGCCCAAGATCCGCCAGAACAGTTTCGCCCGCGATCATGGTCTGCCCGACGGCCACCTTTGGCTGCGTGCCAACCGGGAAATAAACATCGAGACGGGAACCGAAACGGATCAGTCCGAAGCGGTCTCCGGCAAGGATCGTTTCGCCTTCCCGGACAAAACAGACGATCCGGCGAGCGACCAGACCGGCAATCTGCACGACACCAATGCGGGTCTCCCCCATTTCGATCACAAGGCCATTGCGCTCGTTGTCGTCGCTTGCCTTGTCGAGCTCGGCGTTCAGAAATTTGCCGGCGCGATAGGCCACTCGCGCGATGCGGCCGCCCACAGGGGCGCGATTGACGTGGCAATTGAACACGTTCATGAAGATCGACACGCGCATCAGCGGCTCGTTGCCGAGTTCAAGTTCCGCAGGCGGCCTAGCAAGACCGACCTGGCTGACAACCCCATCCGCAGGGGAGATAACCAGTCCTTCGCCGACAGGCGTCACGCGTTTCGGGTCGCGAAAGAAGTAGCAAATCCATCCGGTAAAGAAGAGCCCAATCCAGAACAAAGGATCGACAAACCAGCCAACAACAAATGTTGCGACCAGCGAAATCGCAATAAACGGCCAGCCCTCCCGATGAATCGGGACCATGGCTTTGGTGACGGAATCGACAATCGACATCAAGACTTTCCGGCTTCAGAACGGGGCTGCAACATCAGCATGTTTACGCTCAAGAAACGCAAACCGTTCAAACACGCACCCGTTGCGCTTCAGTGTTGTTCGCTTCTAGAGCCATTTTCGCTGGAAGAGAACAGTTTTTCAGGATTGCAGGCACATTTCGCCTCATCCTCAACAAGCTGGTTCCACCCGTCTCGGCTTGTTCAAGCCGGATCGGGCCTTTCAATCGACCTTGATACCCATTCAAAGCCAGTCTTTGTGATCTCAAGCACGCCAGATCTTCTGAAGCCCGGATAAAAAATCAGGCGATGACCCGGGACAACAGAATTGGCACCACTTGATTGGAGACAAATATGGCGGGCAAAATCCTGCCTTCAGAAAACCAGCTTTTTTATCCCTTCGATACATCCCCGCCTGACGGTGGCAGGTGCATCGATGATGTCTATGAGGCATTCGCCGGATATCGGTTCGAAGGTGTTTGGTGTCTTCAGTGTTTCACCAAGGAGCTTGAGCTGAACGCACAGCGTCAAAGGGTCCGCGAAGCCTCCGCCAGCACCTTCGACATGATCTATTTCGAGCATCCTGCGTGTTCAGGCGGCATTGAGACCTTCCTGCACTTCCTTCCGCGAGGACTGGAGCTCTGTTTCTTTGACAGCCGGCATTACACGTGTTTTCCCGACCAGATGCTGAAGCTTGGTGTTTTTCAATGGCGCGCAAATGAACAAGCGGCGCTGCGCCGCCTCTTCTGCCGTGTCGCAATCAGTTGGTTTTCAGAAGGAACAACTGAGCCGCTGCAAGGGCCAACACACCAGACCTCTTCCTGGATCATGCGTGGCGATACCCCGCTTCATATCCTTCAGGCGCTTTTCTTCCTCAGGATCGAGCCGGCAGAGGTTTTCCGCTGGCTCCTCAAAATCGATACCAAGGCGGCGTGGTATGGCATCGCGCAATTGCTGAAAGACCCCTCGCCCGTTGAAACTCCTGTTTATTTCGAGCTCGCCGAAGACCGTTCGGAAGCCGACTACATCAAAGCCTGCGAGGCCCTCAACCGTCTCTGTCTGGACAGTCTCTACACCACGCTCTCCAGCGAGACGATTTTTGAGAAATGGGCGGAGGTCAATGAAACGGACTCGCGTTTAAGCCAGGAATTGAGCGATGTCGAAAGCTACTATGACCCGGCAACCTTTGTTCTGAGCAATAAACAGCGGGAAGAAGACCAATGCCTTCTGCGCAAATCCCTGTAAGGAAACAGCCGGTTTGAAGCGGCAGCGTTTCAAGCGGAAAACATCTCCGCTCAGGAGCTCAAGGGGCGCGCTTCAGGCCTGCACGCTTTTGTAGTCACTCTCCCAGTAGGCGGGCCGTCCGTATTTTGAGATCAAGAAATCGACAAGGGCTGTTACCTTGGGCGGGATAAATTTGGCCGGTGGGTATACCGCGTAGATGTTGCCCGTGCGGGAGACCGGATAGTTTTCCATGACCGCAACCAGTCTGCCGTCGCGAAGATCCTCCCAGACATGGGCGAGCGATTTTACCGTCAGACCAAGACCATAGATTGCGGCATCATATGCAAAATCACCGCTGTCGCCGGAGATCACGGGTTCTTCGAGATGATATGCAACCTCCCCTTCCGGTCCCTCAAAATACCAGACGGGCATGGGATCAAAGCCGACGCAGTCGTGGTTGCGCAGATCTTCGGGCGATCGCGGCTCGCCCTTTCTTGCAAGATAGTCCGGACTGGCACACAGAACTCTCGGGTTTCCGCCGAGTTTTCTGGCAATCAGGCTGGAATCCGGCAGCGGAGCCCCGCGGATAGCCATATCGTATCCTTCCGCGACGAGGTCGACGATCCGATCCGTCATATCGACTTCCAACCTCAGCTCGGGATAACGCTGCCTGAACTCAGGCAAATAGGGCAGGATGTGTTTGCGGCCGAAAAACACGTTCAGCGACATGCGCAGCATCCCGCGCGGCGTGTCCTCGGCCGCATCGATCAGCGCGCGGGCGCGATCCATTTCACCCAGTGCATTGCTTGTGTGACGCAGGAAAACCTGCCCTGCTTCGGTTAGCCCCGTGCGACGGGTCGTCCTGGCGACCAGTTGAGAGCCGAGCTCACGCTCAAGGTTGCTCAGCCGGCTGCTGGCCGCAGACGGTGACAGGCCGAACTCTCTGCCCGCTGCCGACAGACTGCCGAGCTCGGCAACACGTTTGAAGAACTTCAGATCATCGATGCGCATTATTCGAAACTTTCGAAAGATATCTTCCACGATACCCCAATTCTTCGAAAGCTCGCAACATGAGATAAAGCTCCCACCAAGCGAAAGGAGCCTGTCATGCTACACACTGGAAACATCTACGAAACACGCGCCCGCGCTGCTCGCAACCGGGAACTGCGGGCTCTTGCAAAAGCCGTTGCAGGGCTTTTCTTCGCCGCCGCGCCAAGCCGGAACGTTCACAGGAAAAAACCGGCGAACGATGCGGGTTTTGCAGCCGATACCGCCGCAAAACACGACCGCGCGGCCTGAGCCGTACTCGTAACGAGGGCTTATTTGGCCGGAATGTAATCTGCGGTCTGCCCGCGTGTGACGATCCCAAGTTCGTCGTTTTCGCGGGCAGCCCGCAAACGCTCTTCGGCTTCGTCGGCTTCGCGCTGACGCGCCCACATGGACGCGTAAAGTCCGTTCTTGTCCAGAAGCTCAGTATGGGTGCCGCGTTCCGCGATTTCCCCTGCCTCCAACACAATGATCTGATCGGCGTTCACGACGGTGGACAGCCGGTGCGCGATGACAAGCGTCGTTCTGTTGCGCGCGACCTGATCCAGCGCAGACTGGATCTCACGTTCCGTGTGCGTATCGAGTGCTGAGGTGGCTTCGTCGAGAATCAGGATCGGAGGCGACTTCAGGATCGTGCGCGCAATTGCAACACGCTGCTTCTCACCACCGGACAGCTTAAGACCGCGCTCACCAACCTCCGACGCATAGCCCTGGGGCAGTCTTTCGATGAAGTCGTGGATCTGGGCCATGCGGGCAGCTTCCCGCACATCCTCATCGGTTGCGTCCGGGCGTCCATACCGGATGTTATAGGCAATGGTATCGTTAAAGAGCACGGTATCCTGAGGCACCATCCCGATCGCGTGGCGGACGCTGGCCTGGGTGACGTCGCGCACATCCTGACCGTCAATTTCCACTGCGCCGCCAGTCACGTCGTAGAACCTAAACAGCAGCCGTGAAATGGTCGATTTTCCAGCACCTGACGGGCCGACGATGGCGATTGTCTTTCCAGCCGGCACCTCAAAATCGATGCCCTTCAGGATCGGGCGATCGGCGTCGTAGTGAAACCGGACATCCTTGAAGGCGATCTTTCCGGCCACGGCCTTCAGTGGCTCTGCCCCTTCCTTGTCCTTGATTTCTGCAGGCACCAGCAAAAGATCGAACATGGATTCGATGTCGGCGAGACCCTGCCTGATTTCCCGGTAAAGAAACCCGATGAAATTCAACGGGATGGAAATCTGCATCAACAGCGCATTGATCAGGACAAAGTCGCCGATATTCTGTTCGCCCGACAGCACAGCCTGTGCCGACAAGGCCATACAGGCTGCCATTCCGAAACCGAGAATGATCGCCTGACCAAGATTCAGCCAGGCCAACGACGTCCAGGTTTTTGTTGCCGCCGTCTCGTATTTTGCCATTGAGACATCGAACCGTTCGGCTTCCATCTTCTCGTTGCCGAAATACTTGACCGTCTCGAAGTTGAGCAGACTGTCGATGGCCTTTGAATTGGCGTCGGTATCGCTTTCATTCATCTCCCGGCGGATCCCGATCCGCCAATTGGAGCATTTGATCGTGAACCAGACATAAGCGGCGATCATGACCGCCACGATCACAACGTAGAAAAAACCGAACTGATACCAGATGACCACCGCCATGATGGCAAATTCGAAAACCGTGGGCACGCCGTTGAGGATGGTAAATCGGACAATCGATTCAATTCCCTTGACCCCGCGCTCGATAACGCGGCTGAGACCGCCTGTCCGGCGCGCCAGATGATACCGGAGAGACAGCTGGTGCAAATGACGGAACGTCATGATCGCAAGCTGGCGCACGGCATGTTGACCGACGCGGGCAAATAGCGCATCGCGCAGCTGGTTGAAGGCGACCGCCAGAACGCGCGCCGCGTTATACGCCAGCACGAGCATCACCGGGGCGACCAGAAAGCCCGGCAATCCTACATCGACACCTGTCAGCGCGTCGGTTGCCCACGCAAAGAAATAGGGCGAGAGTACCGTGATGAACTTGGCAATGATCAGCGCAAAGACCGCCAACAAGACGCGCCTTTTGAGGTCAGGCCGATCCGACGGCCAAATGTAAGGCCACAGATTGGACAGGGTTGAGAGCGTACTTCCTTCGTCCGCGCTGACCACTTTTTGAGGCTTCGATGTCTGGCTGCCCGCAGCCGCGTCGGCAGACGCCTTCGGCGAGGTGGCTTGTTGATCCGTCAATAGTTTCTCCAGGGCTTGGATTGGCCCTTTTCTTTATTCGGTCTTAAGGATTTCCAGACGCTCGCACGATGAGCCCCGCGATGACAGAGCGTCCAGCTCCTCCCAGAATTCCTTTGAGCAGATTTCAGCCCTGCCAAGCTTTTCCCGGTTCAAAAGGTAATGACAATTGCGGCCCCGGGCATCGCACTGAAGGATACCAGCTTCTTTGAGCACCTGCAGGTGCTGCGAGACGGTCGACTGGGCAAGCGGAAGATGATTGACGATCTCACCGCAGCAAGCCTCTTGCCGGGAAGCCAGCTGCTTGATGATTGCCAGCCGGGCGGGATGCCCGAGCGCACGAAAGAGCGCGGCAAGTTCCTCGCAGTTTGACAGGCACTTCGCCGTGTCCGCAGAAACTTCCACTGACGGCTGTTCCGTCTCGCTCATCAAGTCGCTCCCTGACACAGGCCATTCATTTCATCGTAGATATGCGATGAATGAAGCAAAAAACAAGAGGCGCAAAAACATTGGGAGGAAACCCGAAGAGGCTCCCTCCCAACCGTCTCATTCCGATTTCGCTGCTAGCCCCTGTTGGCGTTACCGGTGTTCGGCTCAGGCCAGTTCAGATCGCCTTCGGGTGTCAGGAAAACCTGCCCCGGATAGATCAGGTCCGGATCGCGGATCTGGTCCTGGTTTGCCTGATAGATGGTAGTGTAGCGGACCCCGTCTCCATAAAGGCGGCGGGAGATGCGCCACAGGTTATCGCCCTTGCGTATGATGACGACGGGAAGAGACTTTTGGACATCTGCGCCCTGGCTGCCCTGGCCCCCGCCAGTGCCGGTTGCGACGACTTTCGTGAGAACGATTTGTTTTTCCTGTTCCTTTTCGAAAGTCACGGCCGCTCTGGCGTCAACCGTATTGCCGTCTCCCCCAATCAAGTCTGCCCTGACTTCGATATCGCCTTCTGCAAGGTTTTTGGTGCCCTCCACCAGCCATTTGCCACTGGAATTGACTTTTGCCTCTCCCTGGTAGTCCTCACCGACATAAACGCGCACCGAAGACCCCGGTTTTCCGGTGCCGGCGACATAAACCTTGTCGGGCTCAGATTCGACAGCTTCAACTGTTACCTGCGGTGCCGGTTGATCCTGCGAAGCCGTGGACATGGAGCGTGTGGCGGTTCCTTCAGACTGTTGTGTACCATTTGCCGAAGCAGCCGGTTCGAGCGCGGCTGTTTGCTGCTGCGCGTTGTTTCCGCTCGCCTCGCCTGCAGCCGTCTGTGTGGCTGGTGCCTCAGATTGCGCTGCTGTTGGTTCAGGTGCCGGGTCCTCGGCTTGCGTTGTTTGCGTCTGCCCTTCGGTCGACCCGGAGTTTTCGGGTGCGGCCGGGTTTTGCGGCGCGACAGCTGCCTGGACGGCTTCCGGGTCGACAGCACCAGCGGATTGCGTCTGGCCTGCTTGAGCAGAAGGGGTTGTCTGATTTGATGCTGTCGCCTCAGTCGTCTGCGACTGAGGGTCAGTTGTATTGTCTAGCGCCGCTGCTGACGAAGCGCTTGAACCATCGGCTGCCGGCGCGGGTTGCTGAGCCGCCGCTTGCGTGTCGGCGTCTGAGGCCGTCTTCGGCAACACTGCGACAACGGTTTCTTCAGCCTGCTCTTCCGACTGCGTGGCCTGTTCCGGACCCGAACCAGCAATCTCCTGGGTGGTGGATGCCGCCGGCTGATCCGTTGATGCCGGCGCAGCATCAGAAGCGTCTGCGGTAAGTTGCTCGGTATCCGGTTTTTGCAGAATATCAGACGGTGCATTTGGCGCATTCAGAACGACAAGAGGCTGTTCCTTGCCGCTTTCCGGGACCGAAACAGCAAGTCTTTGTTGCGATTCCTCAATCGCGTCGCCCTTTTCGTCGTGAACTTCCAGGCCGACGTCGTAGTCGCCAGGCTTGAGCGGCTCTTCGAGAATGATCGTCCACTCGCCTGCCTGGTTGGCGATGCTCTTGCCGACGACCTCTCCATTGGCTGTCAGCGCGACAATTGCACCGGCATCTGACCTTCCGGCAACAACCGTTTCCCCCGTCGGCTCAACCCCTACGACGTCGAAGCTCGGGCCTTCAAGGGGTGCCGCCGGCTGCTCGGCTTCCGGTTCAGGCTGCGCAACAACTGTTTCAGGTTGTACAGCGGTGCTTTCAGTGTCGCCAGTCGAAGGCGCAGAAGCGACATTTGCATCTGATTTGCCGGAACTTTCGGGTGAGCCGTCACCCGCCGGTGCCAGTTCAACAGTCTCCTGAAGCGCCGAACGGCCGAAGTCGCCATAGAAATAGGCTGCGGCGAGACCCACCACCGCCAGAGGCACGGCTACGATCAAAGTCCGGATAAGTGTCTGGTTGTTCATTTCTTTCCCGTCAGAAGGCTTGCGAGCGACCCAGTCTGTTGCCAGTCCTTTTCACGGTCAGCTGCAGCATCTGCCCCTGTCACATCTTCTTAGCTGTCACATCCATAGCCCCCTTTTGGGGGTACGGCAAGAAATCCCGCTTATTTCCCAAGGGACTTAAAACAGAATGCTTGACCTTGAGGTGATCTGAATGCCACATCTTTGCGTCATGAATACGGTTTCTCAAAAACAACTTACCAGCGTTTGCGTCTATTGCGGCTCCAGCATCGGTTCCGACCCGGCTCACGAGGCTGCAGCAACGCGTCTTGGGCAGATTATCGCGGAAGCTGGACTTCGCCTGGTTTACGGCGGGGGCTCAGTCGGCCTGATGGGCACGGTTGCGAACGCAGCGCTCGAATCGGGCGGTGATGTCACGGGGATCATCCCGCATTTTCTCGAGAAGCGCGAAGTCATGCTGGAATCGCTCGATGATCTCGTCATCACGAAGGACATGCATGAACGCAAACATCTGATGTTTCAAAAGTCTGACGCCTTTATCGCGCTGCCCGGTGGTATCGGAACACTGGAAGAAGCCGTTGAGATGATGACCTGGGCGCAACTGGGCCAGCACAAAAAGCCTGTCGCCTTGGCCAACATAAATGGCTTCTGGTCACCGCTCCTGGAGTTGCTCGATCACATGCGGGCGCAAGGATATATTCGTCCGGACACCGAGGTTCCCTATCTGGTGGCAAAGAAAGTCGATGATATTCTGCCGATGCTGCGCCGCGCAGTTGCCGGAAAGGTGGTCGATGAAACCAGTGCCCTGGCTAAAGTCACGGAGCTTTGAGCCTCTCCGCGCGCATTGTTTACGACTGACGCGTAACAAAACGTCACAAGACGTGCCGCGCGAACAAGCTCGTTGAGTTGCTGCAGCGCAAATTGCAGTCCGTTTCAGTGAATAGTAGGTTCGCGCAAACCACTCCGGCTACGGACCTTTTCATGCAGACCACCCTCCTCGTTGAAGACGCATCGTTTTTCGAAAAGGCGATCGTCAAGAAATTGCATGAAGTCGGCCGAAACCAGATCATGGTGGCCAGAAACTACGCTGAAGCCGAAAGCTGCCTGTCGCTGCCGATCGGCGAACCTGATCTTGCCCTGGTGGACCTGACGTTGCCGGATGCACCAGACGGTGAAATTGTCGATCTCTGCGACAAGTGGAATATTCCCACCATCGTGTTCACCAGCCGGTTTGATCCGAAAACACGCAAAAAGATGCTCCAAAAAGGGGTTATCGACTATGTCCTGAAAGATTCTCCAGGCAGCCTGAACTATGTCGCGGACCTGATCCGCCGCCTGGCAAAAAATCCTACGATCGGCATCCTCGTGCTGGACGATGCGACGGTTGAACGCCGCGCGATCTCGCGCATCGTTTCCAAGCACCTTTACAAGGTATACGAGGCGGCAAGCACCGACGAAGCTCTGGCGTGTCTGAAAGAAAACAGCGACATCAAGCTCGTACTCGCGGACTACTTCCTGCCTGGCAAAGATGGTTTTGCGTTTTTGAAAGCTGTCCGCCGGCGTCACAGCCCGGAACAGGTCGGTATTATCGGCATGTCAGCCGTTACAAATGCAGACAATCGGGTCCGCTTTTTGAAATACGGGGCTGCCGACTTTGTCGACAAGAACGGCTCGCCGGAAGAGCTCTTGCTGCGAATTTCGCAAAATCTGGCTTATATCTACCGCATCGAAGAACTGAACAATCTTGCGATGCGGGACTCACTGACCGGACTTTACAATCGCCGCTTCCTGTTCGACGAATTGTCCAGGGAAATCAAATCCTGGAAAACCGTTCCAGAATGCCGCAACTGGCTCGCGCTCTTCGATCTGGATTCCTTCAAAAGCGTCAATGACAGCCGCGGCCACGATTTCGGCGACGCGGTTCTCAAGAACTTTGCGCAGAGCCTGACACAGTTTGCACGTGAGGAAGACTACGCCGTGCGCCTTGGTGGAGACGAGTTCTGCGTGGTGATCCATGATCAGTCAGAAGAAGAAGTGCATGCGCGCCTTGCAGCACTGCGTGACGAGGTCGAGACTGTTCCAGTGCAACACCGCGGCGAAAACATCAGCTTCAAGACCAGCATTGGCGTTGCGCCACTGCATCAGGGTGGTTTGCCGGAGGCGCTGAAGGCCGCAGATGACAGGCTCTATTCGGCTAAACGCACAGGACGTGGTCTGCTTGTGGTTTCGGACCAGTGACGGGATTTGCAGGTTCAGCTTGATGCAGCGCTGCGATACCGATTCCAGCTGTCGAATGAAAAGATGCCCAGAGCCACCCAAATCATGGCGAATGTCAGCAGCTTTTCCTGGTCCAATGGTTCGTTCCAGACATAAACGGCCATCAGGAAGTGCATCGAGGGTGCAAGATATTGCATCAATCCAAGCATGAATAACGGCAGCCGGCGCGCGGCAGCCGAAAAACATGTCAACGGCAGAGCCGTGACAATTCCCGTCCCTGCAAGTGTAATCAGAACCGGGATGTCATTCAGCACGAGCGCATCCTTGCCCCAACTCAGGCTCAGCAGAACGTATCCGATTGCCAACGGCAGGAGGAGCAGAGTTTCGACAAACATTCCGGGGGTTGCGTTTACCGGCGTCACCTTGCGGACGTAGCCGTATCCGGCGAAGGAAAACGCAAGCACAAGCGAGATCCATGGCAAACCGCCCGCCAGTATGGCCTGAATCAGCACTGCGATCGCGGCAATCGCGACGGCGACCCCTTGCCCGCGTGAAAGGCGTTCGCGCAACACCACAAGGCCGACGAGAATGCTCACCAGCGGATTGATGAAGTAGCCAAGCGAAACATCGAGGACACGTTCCTGTTCGATTGCCCACACAAAGACCAGCCAGTTCACTGCAATGAACAAGGCAGACGCAGTCAGGCCTTTCAGAACTGCAGGCTGCCTGAAAACGTCGCGAACTTCCTGCCATCTGCCGCGCAGGTAGAGAAACAGGCCGACGAAAAAGACCGACCACATTATCCGGTGCGAAACGATGATGTCCGGCGCTATGGAGTCCGTCAGCTTATAGTAGGCTGGTAGGAAGCCCCACATGCTGTAGGCCGCCAGACCATACAGCAGGCCCTGGCGAAATTCGGCATTGGCCTCGGCTTGCGAAACCTGCTGAGACATTCGGTTTGCCTTTCAGGCGCATTTGCGGTCAGGCGTTATCCGCCTTCAGCAGCGCAAATGTGATGGAATCGACCAATGCCTGGAACGAGGCGTCGACGATATTGGGAGACACGCCGATCGTGAACCACCGGCGCTGCGTCTTGGTATTGTGGCTCTCTATCAGCACACGCGTAACAGCGGCAGTACCACCGTTCAATATACGCACCTTGTAGTCAATCAGTTCCAGCCCCTCGATCGCAGTCTGGTACTTCCCGAGGTCCTTTCGCAGTGCCATGTCGAGCGCGTTGACCGGGCCGTTGCCCTCCGCCACAGACATGCGGGTCTCGCCGTCTATGTCGACTTTGACGACGGCTTCAGACACGGTGATGAGATCGCCAATAGCATTGAACCGGCGCTCGACCATGACCTTGAACGAATTGACGTCGAAATAGCGGGGAACTTCGCCGAGCTCCCTGCGCGCCAGGAGTTCGAAGGAGGCATCCGCCGCCTCATAAGCGTAACCCTCGGCTTCCCGCTCCTTCACAAGTGCGAGCAACCGGTCGAGACGCGGATCCGACTTGTCGACTTCGATGCCGACGCGTGACAGTTCGCCGAGCAGATTGCTCTTGCCAGCCTGGTCGGACACCAGCACCCTTCGCTGGTTGCCGACAACCTCGGGCGCAATGTGTTCATAAGTCTGCGGGTCCTTCAGGATCGCGGACGCGTGAATGCCGGCCTTCGTCGCAAAGGCCGTTTCGCCCACGTAGGGTGCCTGGCGATCCGGAGAGCGGTTCAGGATTTCATCGAACGCGTGCGAAATCGAGGTGACGTCCTTGAGTTGCTCTTCGCTGACACCGATCTCAAACCGGTTGGAAAAGGCGCTCTTGAGTTTCAGGGTCGGGATCAACGTGATCAGATTGGCATTGCCGCAGCGCTCGCCCAGACCATTGAGCGTCCCCTGGATCTGGCGCACGCCGGCATCGACTGCCGCCAGCGAATTGGCAACGGCATGGCCCGTATCATCATGGGTGTGGATGCCAAGATGAGTACCCGGGACGACCTCCTGGACCTTCGTGACAATGTGGTAGACTTCGTCCGGCAAGGTTCCGCCGTTCGTGTCGCACAACACCACCCAACGCGCCCCGGCCTGGTATGCCGTGCGTGCACAATCCAGGGCGTAGTCCGGGTTTGCCTTGTAGCCGTCGAAGAAATGCTCACAATCGATCATGGCCTCCTTGCCGGCCGCGACCGTTGCCGACACGGTGTCATGGATGGAATCGAGGTTTTCCTCGTTGGTGCATCCAAGCGCGATATCGACATGGTAGTCCCAGGTCTTCGCAACAAAGCAGCAGGCGTCCGATTTGCTGGACAACACCTGTTGCAAGCCAGGATCGTTTGAGGCAGACCGTCCGGCGCGCTTGGTCATTCCAAAGGCGGTGAACTTCGCGGCTTCGGTCCGCTTTTTGCTGAAAAATTCCGTATCGCCCGGATTTGCTCCGGGATATCCGCCCTCGACGTAGTCGACACCCAGCCGCTCAAGCAGTTCAGCGACAACGATTTTCTCGTTGACCGAAAAGTCGATTCCACTGGTCTGCGCACCATCGCGAAGCGTGGTGTCGAAGAGATAAAGACGTTCCTTGGTCATTCGCGTTTCCCGCCGGCCATGTGGCCTAGTTTTCTGTTTTTTGTGCTTCAGCCGACGCAGCAGGCAGAGCCTGCGGCCAGGTTTCTGTGTCATGATCCGGATGCTGGTTGGAAACGATTGTTGCCAGAAACACCAGTGTTTCCTCGTCTTCTTCCGTTGTGCGCGCCGGTATCTCGCTCATGCGGTCAGCATAGGGAAGCTTGCCCTCCACCCCGTACTGGATCACTGGAGCGATCTTGTCCGGTTCATCGAACGCACCGATGGCAATGCCGACCCCGTCGGGGGCTTCATAGGTAAGCGGTGTCCCGCATTCGGGACAAAATCCGCGGGCGACATGGTTCGAACTTTGAAACCGCTTCGGTTCACCCCGGGTCCAGGTCAGGACGGTCTCTTCGCGCACGCTGACCAGCGGCGCGTAAAAAGCCCCGAACGCCTTCTGGCACATCCGGCAATGGCAGATCGAGGCCGTGCCGAGCGGCCCCTCAACGCGAAACCGGACAGCGCCACACTGGCATCCGCCGGTCAGCACCTCTCTCGCACCAGTGCTCACCGCTGGACCTCCCAGGTCGTTATCCGTTCTCCGGTTTCAGAGTCTTTTGAATCCTTTAGAACAATTCCCTGAGACGACAGATCAGCGCGGATTTCGTCGGCCAGGGCCCAGTCCTTCTCCTTCAAAGCGGCAAGCCGCCGCGCCACGGCGTCCTCGACGCCGTCGCTGTCGACGCTGCTCAGATCCGCCTGTACAGGTGACAGGCCCAAAAGCGCTGCACTTGCCGAATATGTCTCCAATTTCGACGGGTCCCTCGCAGCCTCGCCTGCCAGAGCATGCAGGGCCTGGATCGCAGCGGCGGTATTGAGGTCATCCAGAAGAGCATCGACGACGATAGGCGTAGCCTCCGCATCGGTTTCGACCAGATCCGGCCACTTCGACAGAAGGTTCTCCGCCTCTTCCAGCTTGCGTTTGGAAAAGTCGATCGGCTCACGGTAGTTCGTCATGAGCATGGCCATGCGCAACACTTCGCCGGGCCATGTGCGGCCGCCGAAATTCTCTGTCTCCAGCAACTCCTGAATCGTGAAGAAGTTGCCCACGGATTTGGACATCTTCTTCCCTTCGACCTGCAAAAAGCCGTTGTGCATCCAGTAATTGGCCATTTTCTTGGTGTCATTCGCGCAGCAGGACTGTGCGATCTCGTTTTCATGGTGCGGGAAGATCAGATCCAGACCACCGCCATGAATGTCGAAAACGTCTCCAAGATGATGAGCGCTCATGACCGAGCACTCGATGTGCCATCCGGGCCGGCCACGTCCCCACGGACTTTCCCAACCCGGCTCTTTGTCGGAGGAAAGTTTCCAGAGAACAAAGTCACCAGGGTTCTTCTTGTGTGCATCAACGGCGATGCGCGCGCCAGCAATCTGTTCGTCCAGCTTGCGTTTTGACAGACCGCCGTAGTCCGGCATCGATGCCGTATCGAACAGCACCTCGCCCTCGGCGGCATATGCATGACCTTTATCGATCAGCCGCCGGATCATCTCGATCATGCCGTCGATGTGCTGGGTGGCACGCGGTTCATGATCGGGAGGCAGAACGCTCAGTGCCTGGATGTCTTTGTGGAACTGATCCGTCGTCCGCTTTGTGACCAATGCGATTGCATCGTTCAGCGGAAGGTCGGGATGATCGCGCAATGCTCGTGCGTTGATCTTGTCATCCACATCCGTGATGTTGCGCACATAAGTGACATGCGCGGGACCGTAGACGTGTCGCAAAAGCCGGTTGAGGACATCGAAGACGATGACCGGACGCGCATTGCCGATATGGGCGTAGTCGTACACGGTGGGTCCGCAGACATAAAGGCGCACGTTCTCATCATCGATGGCCTGAAAATCCTCCTTCTCACGCGTCAGCGTGTTGGTGATCTTCAAGCCCTTGATAGTGCCGGATCTTTTCGTCTCAGCGGCGCTCATGTCAAAAGGTCTCCTGGCCGGCTGACCGGGCGATCCGTCTCAGGGAATTTTTTGCCAAGAAGGAACGGCCACAGCCAGCGGTGTCGCTAGCTGCAAATGATGGTGATCGTAATGATGTTCCAAGTGGCCGTCATCATGCGGGCTTTATGGACCGGAACGCCGGACGCGGTCAAGGCTGCATTTAGCGCGCAGACCCAATTCAGGGTCTTCGTGGCGTTGGCGCTACACCTGACATCGACTAGACTTCAGTACCAGGGAATCAGAGGGGGATTTCATATGGTGTTGCCGCGTTCGATACTTCGTCTTACGACCGGGTCCGCTTTGTCTGTGGGTTTGTTGCTTTCAGCCCTCGTCTCGACACCTGTCAGTGCTGAACAAACCGCTCAGAAGACCCCTCCGGCACAAGATGGTGCTGCGACCGTAGCGCCGGAACCTGCGACACCGATCGCGATTGCGATCAAGGCAGCGATGTCCGATGACCTTCCAGATGGACTTCAGAGCTACTACACAGAGCGGGCATTTGCGCCCGCCTGGTTTGATCAATCCGGTCTGAAAGAAAGAGCTCATCTGGCGATCGCCGCTATGGCCGAAGCCAATGAACATGCCTTGAACCCGAACAATTATGCCCCGCTCGAGCTTGCGCAACTTTCCGAAACCGCGCAAACGCCAGAAGACTGGGCTCGGTTCGATCTGGAGCTTTCGCGCCAGTTTCTGCGCTATGCCACGCATCTATCCTCCGGGCGTGTGCAGCCCAACAAGATCAACAAGGCGCTGAATCTTTTCCCGGACAGGCCGGATCCGAAACCGTTTTTCGAAAATGCGGAAATGACCGTCGACTTCAGCGCCTTTCTGGACAGCTTGCAGCCACAGTCCGACAATTATGCACGTCTGAAGCGCCGTCTTTCGCAATATCGGGAAAAGGCTGCAGCGGGCGGGTTCACCTCGATCCCGGATGGCGAAGTGCTGAAACCCGGCATGACCGATCCGCGCATCGCGGTCTTGCGGAAACGCCTCGTCGAGGAAGACATTCCAGGCGCGGCTGAGCATTCGGGAGACACTTATGATGGGTCTCTTGTCGAGGCTGTGAAAGTGTTTCAGGACCACCACGGCCTGGCAAAGGACGGGGTTATCGGCAACAACACGCTTGCGCGCCTCAACATTCCAATTCAGGACAAGCTCATCCAGATGGAACTCAACATGGAGCGCCGCCGCTGGATGCGGGACGACCTCGGGGAGTTCTATGTGTTCGTGAACCTCGCGGACCAGAATCTCAAGGTAGTACGCAGTGGCAAGACGATCCACACGACACGTGTCGTTGTCGGCAAGCCGTACCACGCCACACCCGTCTTTTCCGATCAGCTGGAATATGTCGAGATCAATCCGTTCTGGAATGTGCCCTACTCGATCGCAACGAAGGAATACCTGCCGAAGCTGAAGCAAAACCCTTCAGCACTCAGCCGCCAGAATATCCGGGTCTTTCAAGATGGCAGCGAGGTCGCGGCGACACAGGTTGCCTGGAACAGCTATTCCGGCCGCAACTTTCCCTTTCGGCTGCGCCAGGACCCCGGCGACGGCAACGCGCTCGGACGGATCAAGTTCATGTTTCCGAACAAGTTCAACATCTACATCCACGATACGCCTTCAAAGTCGCTATTTTCACGCGCCGAGCGGGCCTACAGCCACGGCTGCATCCGGGCCTCGAACCCGTTTGCGCTCGCGGACGTCCTGTTGACCGACAACAATTCCACGCCCGGTCACTGGGAGCAGATACGCGACAGCCGGAAGCGCACAATCATCAAGCCCAAAGTCCCCATAGAAGTGCATCTGACCTATTTGACGGCCTGGATGAACAAGGATGGGTCGACCCATTTCCGAAAAGACATTTACGAGCGGGACGAGGTGCTTCTAAAGGCGTTGCGCAAGGCAATGACGGAAAACCTCTGACGTCATAAGCCGCTGGGAAACATTACTCTTTTTTGGCGTTTACGAATGTGAACGGACGCTGAACGCGACACTCAGCGTGAGTTCAAGGCCCTCATCGTAGTCTCCGGGCAATCGATACCGATCGCTCTTTGGAGACACACATGTTGAACCGCTTCTTTGTTATTCTTTTCCTGGCCATCGTCCTCGGTGGACCTTTCGCCGCGATCATTGCAATAACCGACGGGACCAAGGCGTTCGGCAACGACCTGCAGCACAAAAGCCTGTGTCTGCTGAAGGGTGCCGGGTGCGGTGACGGCAATATCATCGTTACCGTCGCAGGCCGTATTTAAAAGAGTTTGCAGAATTCGGCTCCTGAAGTGCACCTGGTCTTGCGGTTTTAACTTGTGTTTGGCAGAGTCTGCACATGGATTACAAAACTCTCGAAGATAAAGCGGAATCCGCGGCAGACTTTCTAAAGATGATGGCATCTGCCCCTCGTCTGCTCCTGATGTGCCTCGTTCTGGAAGAAGAGCGCTGTGTCAGCGAACTCGCCGAAGCGACAGGTATGCGGATGCCCACCGTCTCTCAACAGCTGTCGTTGCTGCGCGCCCAGGGCCTCGTGTCCACGCGCCGGGAAGGCACAACCATCTATTACCGGCTTTCGAGCGAGCCGGTCAGAGACATCATGGCGATGCTCTACAAGCACTTTTGTGCCGACGCCGAATTGCCGGTCGCCAAACATCTGGAAAAGCTGGACGCAGACTAGTCGGTCTGCGCACAACATGAACCACCCAATCAGTTGGTCACGAAATCCGCGCATTTTGGAGGCGCCTTGTCGCCCCATGGCATCAGCGGCACAGTGGAAGTGGAGTTTTTCGGGCTGCCTTCTATCAGTTTGTCCGAATAAACAAGATAGACCAGCACGTTCCGTTTTTCGTCACAGCCACGCACGATCTGCATTTTCTTGAACATGAAAGACCTGCGCTGGCGAAACATTTCCTCGCCCTGCTCGAACGTTTCCTTGATGGTCACCGGACCGACCTGGCGACAGGCCAACGATACATCTGAGACTTCTTCAGCGACACCGAGCCATCCTGACACGCCCCCTTTTTCCGGAACGGTAAAGTGACAGGCGACACCTTCCACCAGAGGATCGTCAATTGCGTAGGTGGCCAGCTTGTGATCAGGCGTCAGAAATTTCCAAACCGTCGATTTCTTGAAAATCAAATCCGGCTCGTCCGATGCCAGGACAGACCCTGTGCCCAGAATGAGGCTGGCAAGAACGAGGGCGGCGGCAGAACAAAAACGCATCAAAAACCTCCTTGGTTTGGATGGCCTCACATGTGGTGATCATGTTCAGGTGATCAAGCAGAAGTGGCACATTCACCCGGACACACAAAACGCGCGCCAGGAGGCGCGCGCTGCTTCTAACTCCAATAGGGCTTTGCCGGTGCTGCCCGCACAAGTGCTGTTAGCGGGCTGCTTCCATGAGCATTCTTGGCTCATCAGCCTCATGCTCGTCCGCTTCCCTTTCGACTGCCTCGTCTTCGGGTGCTTCGGGACCGACAATATCGTTGGAGGAAAGATCCAGGGTTTCTTCTTCAACCGTCTCTTCACTCGTCTGTCTTTCGAGCAACGAGGCGGCAAAATCATTATCGGAGACAAGTTCCGCGGTAATTCTTGCTTCCACATCGTCCAGAACCTGATCGGACAACGGCAATTCTGTTTCGTCCTCTGCTGGCTCCGCCGTCGTCACAACGCCATCCAGCGCATCCTGCAAATCAGCGCACCGTTCACGGGACCAAATCTGCGGCTGATCCAGACCGAGTGCCTCGTCATATGCCCTTGCAACATTGAACGACAGATGGAGATCGAAATCGTCTTTGGAACCGAATTGCGGGCTCAACGCGTCCTTCACCGCATTGAACGTGTCCTTGAGGCCCAATCTCTGCTCCACACAGGCTGAAGCCGCTTCCTGCAGCGTCGTAACGAAATCTCGCGTGTTTTCGATGGCATTTGCAACGGCAGACGCACCAACTGCGGAGCGCCCGCGTCCGGGCATGAGCGCCGTCGGACGGAAAGCTGTAATCCGGTCAAGCGCTCTTGGCCAGTCGGCCAGATGCGCATCGCCGCAATACGGCACAGCCGAAGACTGAACCAGATCACCGGCGAAAATCACGGCGCTTCCGGGGACCCACACCACGACGTCTCCCATGGTGTGACCTCTGCCCAGGTGCATCACGCGCACGTCCATGTTCCCCAGATCGATGGACATGGAGGATGCGATCGTCATGCTCGGCAGGCTGACTCCGGTCATTGACGGAAGACCAGAAAAAAGAGCGGGTAGCCGGTCCCGCGCGACAAGGATTTCTTCAGCGCCGCGCGTATCCATCATGCGCCGGGTAAGATCGGACGCAACAATCTCGCCCGCTTCAAAAGCCGTTGCCCCGAGCGTGCTGTCTGCGTGAAAATGGGTCAGCACGACCTGCTTGACTGGCTTATCTGTTTTTTCGCGGACCTTTTCGAGCACCTTGCCGGCAAATTCCGGCGTCGCCTGAGCATCGACGATCAGTACGCCCCGCTCACCGACAATAACACCCGTGTTCGAGCAACCATCGGCGCTGAATGCGTAGCAGCCGCGGCCAAGTTCCTCGAACCGTTCGTTCGCTCCAGGAGAAAGCTCGGAGTTGTTCGGTTCGTTCGTCATTGCGGCCTCGCTTTCATGCCAGCTGTCTGATTGACTTCCAGGATCTTTCCACCTGCCATACACACCATACCTGTTGACTGTAGCGTCTCAGTTTCCGTCTCTGATTCGCAATTTTCCACGTGCCAATTCCTTAACTATTCCTTCTTTATCAACAGATAGGTCAGCCAATTTCAGCACTTCATGACTTCATCCGGCGAAGCTCTCCGGCGAATCTGCTTCACTTCCTCATACTTTTACGAAGCAGCACTCACTGTCTTTCGTCTTCACTTCAATCAGCTATACTTGCTAGTGGTACAAAATGGCCGGAACACGGCATTGAATTTTGCAGATCCATTTCGGCGGACCAACGTCTTCAAGGCAGTTCAAACCCATGTCTCAGAAAGCAGGTTCCCCCAGATTACCGGACGCAGGGGATGACGGTGAAAGACCTGTCCTGGAGCTCAACCGGTTTTTGCCGTACCAGCTCAATCATCTCGCCGAGACCGTCAGCCGGTCCTTTTCAAAGATTTATGCCGAAAAGTACGGGATCGGCATACCTGAGTGGCGTGTCATTGCGATGCTGGGCGAACGCGGGGCGATGACGGCTCGCGACATAAGCGTGGCAACATCCATGCACAAAACAAAAGTCAGCAGAGCGGTTGCCGCTCTGGAAAACCGCGACTTTGTCATAAGGGTCAAGAACCCGGAAGACATGCGCGAGCAGACACTTAGGCTGACGGCAACCGGAACGTCGGTCTACGAAGATCTCATTCCCAAAGCGCTTGCCTACTCCAACGAACTGCAAAGCGCCCTCACCAGCGAGCAAAGGCTCTTGCTAAATGACGTGTTCGAACGCCTTCACGAGGCGGTGAAGCAGCGAGACGAAACTTGAAAGGTCAACGCACAAGGACAGCCGCATTAACCGAACGTGAGAGCTTTCGTTGCTATTGGTAAGGACAGGGGCGATACTTTCGTGATCGCTATGGACGGTTTGGCGCGGGAGAGCGCTGCAGGGGATAATCGATGGCGCGGCACTCAAAAGCCAGGTCTGTCAGGATTGCGCAAGCCGCAGGCGTGCTTGCAGCGCTCCTGCTGCCACTCAACGCAGCCTACGCGGCCACCTGTGCAGCTTTGAAGTCCGAATTGCGGCAACTGGAATCCGCGCCAAGAGCCCAATCGCCTGCGACTGTCAAATGGTCTACTGCGAAAAGACAACAGGAAAAAGCCATCTCAGCTGCAACGCGGGATGCAAGACACTTCGGGTGTTCGCGAAATCCGACCGCCAAGTGCCAGGATCTCAACCAGAAAATCAAACGCATGAAGTCCAACCTGTCTGCGATCGAGCGTCAGCTGAGCAAGGCGGGCGGCGGCGCAAGCAAAAAGAACACCAGGCGTATTCGCCAGGTGCGAGCGGCGCTCGAAAGACAAAGCTGCAATGCGCCGAAATCGCAGCGGCAGCGGCAGGCTTCGTCCCAGAGGCCGGTGAACGCAGAAAAGCCGAAATCGCTTCTGGCACGCCTCTTCAATCCTGAGTCAAAGACCCAACAGACGTCGGCAAGAACCGGAGACAGAGAAATCTCCTCCGTGAGGTCACAGCGTAAGCGGGACGCCACAAGACCGCGCCTGCCGTCCGGCAGTGCCTTTCGCACGTTGTGCGTTCGCACCTGCGACGGTTACTTCTTTCCGGTGAGTTTTTCGACGGGCAAAAGCCAGTTTGCAAACGATGAAGCGCGCTGTTCTGAAATCTGCCCGGCAGCCCCGACGGAGCTGTATATCTACCGCAATCCGGGCGGAGACCAGTCTCAAATGACGTCGCTCGCGGGAATACCCTATGCGGACCAGCCCTTTGCATTCCGCTACAAGTCTGAATTTGTGGAAGGATGCAGCTGCCGCCAGTCCAAGCAGGCGAAAACGCGCTCCGCCTGGTCCGAAGTCGGGACGTCGTCAGGACAAAGGCTCTTTTTCGCCGATATCAGCGCAGGCCTTCCACGCCGCACACAGCAGCCGAGCCTCGGCAGTACATTTGAGGAAGAACGCGAAAAGCCGTCTGCCCTGGCGATGACGCCTTTGCTTCCCGCTCATTTGCCGCGCTATGACGACCCCGGTACGCTTTTCAATCTCGAGAAAGGCTTCGACGTCACGTCAGTAGCGGCATTCGCACAAGAGAGAGTGGCAACCGCATCGAAGGCAGATGATTCCGAATTTGCCTCCGAAGACGGTTTTCCCTTGTTAACGCTGCGCAGGACAGACGAAGATTCAATCGAGGCGGTATCTGCTTCGCCGGTCTTCAAGACTGAAGACCCTGGCTATCAGCCCGCACCGGAGCGATCCTCGCCGGTCAGGGTAGTCGGTCCAGAATATTTTGTCGCCCAATGAACGGCAGCATCGCCTTCATGTCCGGTCCGTGATCCATACCGGTCAACACACGCCGAAGCGGCATGAACAGACCGCGGCCCTTTCGCCCCGTTTCCGATTTCAGAGCACTGGTCCAGGCACCCCAGGTCTCTTCGGTCACTTCGCCCTCGGGCAATAGTGCCTTCGCCTGGGCGACAAACTCACGGTCCTCCTCCTCGACCCTGCCTTCAACCGGTCCGGTGACAACCTTCCAGAGTGCCAGTGCATCGGTTACCAATTCACAATTTCCGCGCACGATCTCCCAGAACTCAGCACCGCCACCGATGCCCATTTGAGACAGGCGCGCTTCCACGGCAGCGAAGGGAAGCTCATGCACGAGCCTGGCATTCAGGCTTTTCAGCTCTTCGGGGTCGAATTTCGCAGAAGACCGGGAGACATTTGTCAGATCGAATTTTGCTATCAGCGAACCCATGTTCGGAAGCGGTTCGACGGCCTGGCTTGTTCCGGTCAGGACAGCGAGCGAAGCGACCGACATGGGCTCCAGACCCTCGTCGCGCAATGAACCGATGGACAAGGCACCTTTACGCTTCGACAACCCCTCGCCGTCGCTCGTCGTCAGCAGATTGTGGTGGCCGAAAGCTGGCACCGATGCGCCAAGCGCTTCGAATATGGCTATTTGAACACCTGTGTTCGCCACATGATCCTCGCCGCGAATGACATGCGAAACTCCCATATCGATATCGTCGACAATGGATGGAAGCGTATAGAGATACGTGCCGTCCGCGCGGATCAAAACCGGGTCTGACAGAGACGCCAGGTCAACTGTCTGATCTCCGCGGCAAAGATCCGTCCAGCTCACATCGGTGCGTCTGGTTTCAAAGGGATCGCCGTCGTGATTGGGCAGCACAAAGCGCCAGTGCGCTTTTCTGCCTTCGTTTTCGAACGCAGCCCGTTCATCGTCACCCTGCTTCAGTCCGGCGCGGTCATACACGGGCGGGCGTCCAAGCGCGCGCTGACGCGACCGGCGGCGCTCAAGTTCGTCCGGCGTCTCGTAACACGGATAGAGAAGGCCGGCGTCTTTCAGTTTCTGTGCCGCTTCATCGTACCGAGCGACACGTGCCGATTGCCGCTCAATCACATCGGGCTCGATGCCGAGCCAATGTAAATCGGTCTCGATGGATTCGGCATATTCCTGTTTCGAGCGCTCCAGGTCGGTATCGTCGAAACGCAAGATAAAGCGGCCCCCTTCCTTCCTGGCGAAGAGCCAGTTGAAGAGTGCGGGCCGGCTGTTGCCGATATGAATATGGCCGGTCGGCGACGGCGCGAAACGTACAGTTACGGTCATGCCGCCTCAGTTAGCCGCTGACGCGAAGCGCGGCAAGCCATAACTGGTTGCGCGAACAAAAAAGAAGATGCCCTGCTGCGCCCTCATCAACGGGGGCAGCCGATGCAATCAGACACTCTGCATTTTTCGAAGAAAGGTCTGGATCTGTAACAGATGTGTGCTCCCAGGAAAGGAATACAACCTCATACGCAAACTTAAGTTGTATTTCCTAGAGTATTTGATGATTTTTACTCGTGTGATATAAGTATTCATCGAGTGATTTTTTATTTCTTTCTACCGGAAGCAATTGACCGACAGATCCTGACGCAGAGTGCAAAAAACATACAAGGCACGTTGGTAATATTGAGGACTGACTGGCAATGACCACCACCTTCATTATCTCATCGATTATTACTTTTCTTGTCATGATAACGATCATCACGATCGACGAACGAACGATAAATGTTCAAGGCAAGGATCACAGACAATTATTCGACAACAAGTACATCAAGGCTGTCGTGCGCGCCGATATACTGATCGCGCTCGTCTTCATTTTCTTTCTAATTCTGTTCGGCCTGGCAATACTCCTCAGCGTCACGGGAATCCTGCCCAGCTATAATCATCTTTATCGTTGGCATGAGTTCCTGACTTCAGCGATCGTCTCCAAACTCATCCTCGGGATCGTATTTGGCGGTTTGCTCGCCGTCTGGGTCGCAAAGAACTACCGCAGGCCCGCGGAATCGAAGCTGACACTTCTTGAAAAGATCGAAGGTGTCGCCCTTGTTTTTCTCTTGATTGCTGGGATGACAACGGCCTCCCTTGACGAACTGTTGCGCTCCGTGAGCCTGAACGACGGCAAGGTCAACTTTCAGCTCGCTCAACCGGCTTCCCGGCAATCAAGCGGTCAGGAAGCGCAGTCTGTTAACACGAACAAGAACGACAACGGCAACGGAGGCAACAAGGAGTCCCCCTTCCTTGGCGGGTTTGGCCCGATCAAGGGCATGATCTCGACGATGAAAAGGGACTATGTGTACATCAAGGCCCACAATCCTGGCCTCGCCGATGCGCTGGCCGCGCATGAAGCGGAAAGCGGCTTCAGCGCAACGAACGACATCCGTCCCCCCTTGCCGGTTGCGACCGTTGCCGCCGTTGCAATCACCGCCGATCCTCAACCTGCTCCCCAGCCAATGGATCCGAAACTTGAGGCGATCCTCAACCACAGCCGAATGACGCAGGATTTCGAGACGTCCTTCAAGTCGTTTTTCGCATGTATTGCAGGCTCTCTGGATAAAACGGCTGACCGCCGCTACCTGTTCAACCAGATCGCAGAATTTCGTCCGCTCATTGGCGCGCTTTATCTCAATCTGATCGAACTCGAGAAACTGGTTGGGGACGACCTTTCCCAGGCCGAGATCCTGAAGAAACAGTCTATACAGGATCGCATCGCGGACGTTGTCACCAAGTTCAACAATCTGCACGCAGGCTCGGTCAGTTCAATTGCCGCTGCCTTCACCGAAATCAAAACGTTCGGAGCCGACTACCACGGTGTATCGGCATGTTCGGATCTAAGGATCGAGGATATCAATCTGCCGGTTGATCTTGAACTCGCCTCCGTTTCTCTGAGGCCCTATCTGGCGACAATCTACGCATCCCTCTTGTATATGGACAACCAGAAACTGGCGGCGATCCGGGCACTGAACGAAGATGTCGACAAGTTCAAGAAGCGCTTCAGAGGGGCTACTGTCTCCGATGCGGAATTCTGGTACCTGCAACGAGCGCTCTTTGATGTGATTTTCATGGTTGAGGATTTCTTCATTACGGAGACCCAGTCGCCGCCACCCGACATTCTGGAAGCCCACCTGAAGAACCTCAAATTCTACAGCAACCTGATCAGGCAAATCGACCGCCGGATTCCGCACAAGGAAATGTATGGAAATCACGTGGTCGGCAACTCTGAAACACTTGTGGAATCGCGCTTCAACCGAGATCCGGGATTTTCGTTCGCCTGTCCGGTGGAGGTCTCGGACAAAGACGCACTGGGGTATGACGGCGGATTTCTGTCATTGAGGCAGGCCGGGACGTTCAGCTACCTCTATTACACCATTCAGTCCATATACGTGCAGCGCGCGCTTGGTCACCCGGACTTCAATGACCTTTACGGAAAAGATGCCGGGCATCTGGCTGAAGTTATTGCAAATATCGATTTGAACTGCTCGATTGAAGTGCTGGACCACCCTGAAATCATTGTGCGCCAGCAAAGAGCATCATTTCTTCACATCTATGCCTTGTATGTGGAGCACCTCACCGAGGCAAAACGAAACATCTCCACAAATCACGTCGCCTGGCTTCGCGACCGGCTGGACCTCATCGACAATGCGGCGACCCTGGCACTGGAAGTTCTGGCGCGAAACGAAGCCACGCAGCAGAATCGCGATGAGTTGCGCAATTTCAAGCTTGATAGTGTTCAGGCTGAGCTGAGATACAATCTGCGTTCATTGCTTCGGAGAAACCAAAACAAAATAAACCGCATCCAATAAGACGCGATTTCAAGCACTTACGGAATTACAAGGCGTACCGGATTATGGCTGGGGCAGATACGGGGTAGCCTGAGCCACAGCAGTTGCAAACTGCAACGCCGCCAGCATGACCCCGACATATGATACTTTTCTAATCATACTTTTCTTCTCCATGGCTCCAACGTAGCTCAAAAAACGCTATTTTTCAAGTTACGCAGCCATATTACGCAGCTATCCTGAACCTAAGCTGAACGGCTCTGACCGGCACCAGATACACGATCTGCACTTCGTCGGGCCTCTCGCTGATATGGGCATCGGCAGATATAAAATCAATTACGACACGGGCAAGACTGAGCGCAATCGCTCAGTAAGCGGAGCCGTCAAACATGACTTCCCAAGCTCACGATCTTGCATAAGCCCGCGACATCGCGGCCAGAACGCTGCTGAAAACGAGGCAATAAAGCCCCATGCCGACGATCTGGCTGTCAAAGGCAACCCCGATATCGATCAGCCACCCGACAAGCCCGGGGCCTGCCGCAGAGGCAAAAACCATTATGGAGAAAGCGACGGCGCGGATCGCCCCCATATGCATGGTGCCATAGACCTCGGGCCAGAATGCGCCAACAAGCGTACCGTTGAAACCATGGCTGATGCCGACCAGACCCAGAAATACAAAGGCCGCAACCTGCGCCTCAAAATGTGCGAGCACAAGACAGGCCAGAGCCAGGGGGAGTAACGCATAGGGAAGCAATTGCCTGGCCGAAAACCGGTCAATCAGCGGACCGATTGCAAGCGACGCGCAGACAACACCGGCAGCCATGAGGAAAAACGCGCTTGCAAACACTTCAAGCGACCAACCGCGCAATTCAACAAGGTAGACCTGGTGGAAGAAGATCGCTGTCGCAATGAATGCCGGCGCATTGATGCCGAGCGAAACCAGCCAGAAACGCGGATCAAGCACCGCTTCCTTTCGTGTCCATTGCCGTCCTTCGGCCTTGGTCGACGCAATTTCGGCCGCCGAGGGCGTGCGCTCCTTGGCCAGAAGGATCATCATGACCGGTATCGCGACGATCACCAGGACGAGGGACGATGCCGTCCAGGCGCCGCGCCAGCCGATCGTATTACTCAAGACCACAAAGCAAAGCGGAAACAAGGCTTCCGCCGTTGGAAATCCCAGCATGGCGATCGAGACCGCCCGTCCTCTTTGCGCGGAAAACCAGCGCCCGGCGGCGGTGATCGATGTGTGCGTCATCATCCCCTGCCCGCACAGGCGAAGCCCGAAAAACGCCACAGCAACCGTCCACACAGCAAATGTGTGTGCCATTGCAAGGCAAAAGACCGCCAACCCGGCCATGACGACCAGAGCAATTTTCTGAACGGGGAAATGGTCGAGACTTTTGCCAACATATGGCAGGATCAACGCACTGCCGAGCGTTGCCAGCATGTACAGTAACCCCAACTCGCCATGCGTCAGACCAAACTCGGCGCGCAAGTCACCTGCGGACAGGGATATGAAGAATGTCTGTCCAAACCCCGAGAAGACTGCGAGCAGATAGCTGGACGAAAGCCAGCGCGCATTCTCCCGCAGGAAAGTAAAATAGCTCATGTCAACGAAGCCGGTTGCCCGAAATGGGGCAAATCAGGATGGGTTCCGGCTCCGAACAACAATCAACTGCGATCCCGGAACCGGTTTGTGATTGGGTATCTGCGATCCTTGCCGAAATTCCTCTCGGTGATCTTGACGCCCGGCGGCGCCTGGCGCCGTTTGTACTCGGCAATATAGAGTAGATGCTCGATCCTGTGAATCAGGGCTTTGTCATGTCCGCGTTTTTCGATATCGCCAACAGACATCTCCTCCTCGACAAGACATTCGAGAATGTCATCCAGGACATCGTAAGGTGGCAGCGAATCCTGGTCGGTCTGGTTTACCCGGAGTTCAGCCGTTGGGACCTTGGTTATGATGTTCTCGGGGATCACTTCACCATCCGGACCAAGCAAACCGGCGGGTTTTTGCGCGTTGCGCCAGGCCGCAAGGTGATAAACCTGGGTTTTATAAAGATCCTTGATCGGGTTGTAGCCCCCGTTCATATCCCCATAAAGGGTCGCATAACCGACCGACATTTCGGACTTGTTGCCCGTGGTCATGACCATGCGGCCGAATTTGTTGGAAACCGCCATGAGAATGACGCCGCGCGTACGCGACTGGATGTTTTCCTCTGTCGTATCTTCATTCGTTCCCGCAAAGAGGCTGCTTAGTGCGGAACCGAAGCCTTCGACGGGCTCGGATATCGGAACCGTGTCATATCGAATTCCGAGTGCCGATGCGCAAGCCGCAGCGTCCTTAATGCTTTCCTCGGACGTATATCGGAAAGGCAGCATGATCGCATGAACCTGATCGGCCCCAAGCGCATCGACGGCCATGGCGGCGCAGATCGCCGAATCGATACCGCCTGACAAGCCCAGTACGACGCCAGGAAAGCCGTTCTTGTTCACATAGTCACCGAGCCCAAGAACACAGGCGCGCCAGTTGGCTTCGTCAAGATCAGGCAGTTTTGCGACTTCGCCGCTTTCGCAGACCCAACCGTCCCCTGCTCTTTTCCAGTCGCTGATGCCAAGTGATGTTTCGAACTGAGGCATTTGAAACGCAAGCGAACGGTCCGCCTGCAGCGCGAACGAGCCGCCGTCAAACACAAGCTCGTCCTGCCCGCCAAGCTGATTGCAATAGACCAAAGGCAGACCGGTTTCGACAACGCGGGATACGACGACCTGGAGCCGCTCTTCAGCGCGGTTCACCCAATAAGGCGAACCATTGGGAACCAGAAGCAATTCTGCACCTGTTTCCTCAAGGCACTCGCAAACTTCATCATTCCAGATGTCTTCGCAGACCGGCAGGCCTATGCGCACGCCGCGAAAGTCCACAGGCCCGGGCAACGGACCGGCACTGAAGACCCGCTTTTCGTCAAATACGCTGTAGTTCGGCAGATCGTATTTGAAGCGGACGGCGCGGACTTCTCCCTGATCGAGCAGAACGACGGCGTTATAGAGCTTTCCTTCGCTTCCAACCCAGGGTGATCCGATAACAAGCCCGGGGCCGCCATCGGCAGTTTCGACGGCAAGCTGTTCGGCTGCCTCCATGCATTTTTCAACGAAGGCCGGTTTCAGAACGAGGTCTTCTGGTGGATAGCCTGCAAGCACCAGTTCGGAGCAAAGAACCAGGTGGGCGCCCTTTTCGGCGGCATCCCGCCGGGCCTTGCGCACCAGCTCCGCGTTGCCGGAAACGTCACCTACTGTCGGATTGAGCTGCGCAACCGCCAGCCTGAATTGATCGGTAATCATGGGAAGTGCACCAGGATGAGTCTTTCATCCCTGATTTAGCGGCAAGGCCGGACGGTTGCAATCACCCAGATCGGTGAAACCGACGCAGCATCAACGCTAGAGAAGCGCAAGCCCGGTATCGGCTTCCGGCTCTGCATCGGATGCATCATCGGAGATACCTGCAATGTTGAGCTTTCTCGACTTCTGCTGAGAACCGGGGCCCATTATGCCTTTTGACCGGCCCTGCATTTCCTGCCGCTCGAGAATATCTCCGATGTGGCGGTAGAGAATGGCCGGAGCAATCGGCTTGGCGACAAAACCGTGAACGCCGATTCCCATCGCTTCCAGGATCGTGGCGCGGTTGGCATGTGCCGATATCACGAGGACCGGAACAGTGGAGATCACCATGTCGTGGTCGCCGCGCAAAATTCTCAGGAACTCACTGCCGCCAAATGGGTTCATGACCCAGTCGAGCAAAACGATGTCCGGTTTGCGGTCGACGACCAATTCAAGAGCCTCTGCGCCATCACTTGCTTCGAAGATGGAGCGTACACCGAAACCGGTGAGCACCGAGCGAACAATCGTGCGCATGTGTGGATTGTCTTCCGCGATCAGGCACGAAATTCTCGAAAGATCCCACTTATCACGCAACACGGTTTCTCCCCCGCAATTCGACGGGCCCACTATGGGAAACGAGCGTTAAATGTGGCTTACCAGCCCTGCAATTTTTCGTAATATTCCGTCTGAAAACCAAAAAAGGGTGGCCAGAGCCACCCTTCAGGTTTCCGTCAGGCAATTTGAGAACCCGTTCAGGCGCTCGCTGCAATCGGTTGCGCCTGGCGCCCGTCACGCTCTTTCTTGAGGTTTTCAGCGATCAGGAACGCCAGCTCCAGGGCCTGATCCGCATTCAGACGCGGATCGCAATGCGTGTGATAGCGGTCACCCAATTGCTCGGCAGTCAGGGCATGCGCCCCACCGGTGCACTCGGTAACGTTTCGACCCGTCATTTCAACGTGCACACCGCCGGCATGCGTCCCTTCGGCCCTGTGCACCTCAAAGAAGGCTTCTACTTCGCTGAGAATGCGGTCGAACGGTCTGGTTTTATAGCCGCCGGCAGTGATCGTGTTGCCGTGCATAGGGTCACATGACCAGATAACCGACCGGCCCTCGCGCTCGACGGCGCGAACGAGCTGCGGCAGATGATCATATACCTTGTCCGCTCCAAAACGCGCGATAAGCGTCAAACGGCCCGGCTCGTTATCCGGATTGAGAATGTCGACAAGTTCCAGCAAGCCGTCCGGTGTCAAGGACGGCCCGCACTTCAGCCCGATCGGATTTTTGATCCCGCGGAAGAATTCGACATGCGCATGGTCCGACTGGCGCGTCCTGTCGCCGATCCAGAGCATGTGGCCCGACGTCGCGTACCAGTCACCGGAAGTGGAATCGACGCGGGTGAGTGCTTCCTCATAGCCCAGGAGCAAGGCTTCGTGGCTCGTGAAGAAGTCTGTTCCGCGCATTTGCGGCACATTGTCCGAACTGATGCCGCACGCACGCACGAAGGCCAGGGCTTCGGTGATCCGGTCAGCCAGTTCCTTGTAACGGTGGCCTTGCGGGCTGTCGGTGATGAAGCCGAGCATCCACTGGTGCACCTGATCAAGATTTGCGAAACCGCCCTGTGCGAACGCACGAAGAAGGTTCAGCGTCGCGGCAGACTGGCGATAGGCCATGGCCATCCGGCCCGGATCCGGAATCCGGCTGTCTGAAGAGAAATTGATGTCGTTGATAATGTCACCGCGATAGCTCGGCAGTTCAACGTCATCCTTCTTTTCAATATTCGACGAGCGCGGCTTTGCGAATTGCCCGGCGATGCGGCCAACCTTAACGACAGGCTGGCTCGCGGCGTAGGTCAGAACAACAGCCATCTGAAGAAAAACGCGGAAAAAGTCGCGGATATGATCGGGATGGTGCTCGGCAAAGCTCTCTGCGCAGTCACCGCCCTGAAGCAGAAAACCATTGCCCGCGGCAACATCGGCAAGCTGCTGTTTCAGCGCACGCGCCTCCCCTGCAAACACGAGCGGCGGATACGTCGACAGGCGCTGTTCAACACTCGCCAAAGTCTCTTGATCCGGGTATTCCGGAACCTGCAAGATCGGTTTCGATCTCCACGTTTCCGGGCTCCACTTCTCCGCCATTTTCTCTACTCCTACTGGACGCGCGCCGTGTCTCGCATTGTCGCGCGCGATCCGCACTATTCTAGACCTTTTCCGTTTGCGTATCTAAAGCAAACGTGCGGCGTTATACACGCCGATGAATGCTAACGCCACAGGGTAAATCAGCCAAATTAGCGCCAAACCTGGCGCAATATCTATCTGAGACACCTTTTGCGTGCCTTTCGCCATTGACTTTGATCATGGCTCGCTTCGCCCCGCCCGCGCACGCTGTCTTCCCGATTGATCAGGACAGACACATGCCCGTTCCCGTATTGGAGCACAGTCACCGGCCCGACGATATCGCGTCCAGGCTTTCCGCAAAGCCCGCAGCCAGCTACTTGCGCGACTGGATTTACGGCGGCATCGATGGCGCTGTCACCACGTTTGCCATCGTTGCAGGCGCGGTCGGTGCGAGCCTGACACCCAAGATCATCCTTGTTCTGGGCGTGGCAAACCTTCTTGCAGACGGTTTTTCGATGGCGGCGGCAAACTACAGCGGGTCAAAATCTGAAGATGAGGCATACGCCCGCCTTCTGGCGATCGAAGAGAAACACATCTCCCTCGCCCCTGAAGGCGAAAGGGAAGAAATCAGGCAGATTTTCAGCGCCAAGGGATATGAAGGTGACGACCTCGACGACCTCGTTCGTCTTGTGACCTCAAACCGGGCCACGTGGCTCGAAACAATGATGCAGGCCGAGTATGGTCTGACATCGAGCACACGTTCACCGTTCCGGGCGGCATGCGCGACGTTTGCAGCCTTTGTCTTCTGCGGCAGTCTTCCGCTCTTGCCGTTCGTGTTCGGATTCACGTCTTCTGCGTTTTATACCACTGTTCTCACGGCATTCGCTTTTTTCCTGATCGGCTCGATCAAGTCACGCTGGTCAACAAAGGGCTGGCTGCATTCCGGTGCAGAGACGATGGGTATCGGGCTTTCCGCCGCCGCAATCGCTTTCCTTGCAGGCTACCTCTTACGCGGAATAAGTATCTGAAAGCCCCTGACAAAAGCAAGATTCAGCGCGGACCGATAAAGCTCAAGCCATGGGATTGTGTCGCTGCGTCGATTGCGTCGCGCACCGTGTCATCAAGGGAGACCGCTCGAGGATAGACAGGCGCATGCCTGTCCCTCAGGACGGGAACATGCCACCCTTCCGTCGTTTCAAGGAAATGCTCAATTCCATCTTTGCCCCACAAACGATGGAATCCGGCCAGCACACAATCGAGGTAACTCTGCAATATCGGATGGCTCTCGGTTCCCCATCGGTAGTGCTCAGGCGCGGCCACAAAGACGAAAAGGTCCTCCGGTCCTTCGCTTTGCGCCGTGTCGCAGCGGAACGAGACGCCCAGGGAGCCAACCTTTCGATACCTTTTTTCCCGCCTCTCGAGGTCTTCAAGTCCTGCGCGGGGTTCACGAACCATGACACCCCAGATCTCCTTCTCCGGATCCTCGCGGATACTGAGCGCGCATCTGCCCTGACCATCGCTGCCTTTGCCGCAAACCCGCCACTCTCGCACCCAACCTTTCAGCTTGCCAGGCGTCGCATCGGCCCTTGCCGGCAAAGTGTCAAGATTGACGAGGGAGCCATAACCAAAATATGTGATCGTCATTGAGCGCAGGTCTTTGATTTGCGGACCGCAAGAAACACGGAGCCCAGGGTTGCCATGATTGTCCCGTCCCTTTCCCAGTATGATGTTGCGGTTCTGAGAGAGGACACACCCGGTTTAGGGGAGCTGATCCACTTTAACAATGCCGGAACAGGGCTGGCCCTCAGGCCGGTTCTCGATGCTGTGATCGGTCATCTTGAGGCGGAAGCCAGCCTGGGTGGATACGAAGCAGCAGCGAAGGCAAAAGCAAGCCTTGATACATTTTACTCCGCGCTCGCTGCACTGATCGGCAGCAAACCGCACGAGATTGCCTACATCGAAAACGCAACGCGCGCATGGGACATGGCGTTTTACGGTATCGACTTTCGGGAAGGCGACCGCATCGTCACCGGACGTGCGGAATACGTGTCAAACTATGTTGCCTTTCTGCAAATGAAAAAGCGCAAAGGGATTGAGATCGACGTTGTCGAGGATGATTCAGACGGCCAGATCGATCTGAAGGCATTGCGCAATGCCGTAACTGGCAAGACCCGTCTGATCGCCCTCACGCACATTCCGACATTTTCAGGCCTGATCAACCCGGCCGAAGATGTCGGTGAGATCGCTCGATCCAGGAAAGTTCTTTATCTGCTCGACGCCTGCCAGTCGGCAGGGCACATCCCGCTCAACGTCAATTCGATCGGCTGCGATATGCTCTCGGGAACAGGCCGCAAATATCTGCGCGGCCCGCGAGGAACGGGTTTTTTGTATGTCAGCGATCGGATTCTCGATCAGCTCGATCCGCCCTTCGTCGATCTGCAGTCGGCGAACTGGCTGAATGACAACACCTATGAACTCGTGCCGCATGCCCAGAGGTTCGAGACATGGGAGCGCTATGTGGCGGGCCAGATCGGTCTTGGTGTTGCCGTTACCTACGCTATCGGATTTGGAATGGAGCGGATCGGCAACCGGATCTGCGCACTCGGGGCCCAGCTCAGATCCGAACTGTCAGCACTGCCCGATCTGACGCTGCATGACAAAGGTGCGCGCAAAGGCGGGATTGTCACGTTCACCATTGCAGGTGAAACGCCCATTCAAACCCAACAGAGGCTGTCAAGCATGGGCATAAACGTCTCTGTCAGCACTGCGACTTCTGCGCAGATCGATCTTCCGCACCGCGGCCTCGACGCAGTTGTGCGAGCTTCCCAGCACGCGTTCAATACGGATGACGAAATAGAACGTTTCGTTAAGGCTCTCGGCAAGTCGGAGTGATTTCTCGCCAGAACTCCAGGACTGCGCACGCCGCGTTAAGCTTCGTCTGGTATTCGAATTACCAGATTGAAGGGGGTGTCAGCTTTGCTGGGAAACGACGCAGACATGGGGCAGTCGTATGTCACGGCGACCAGCCGGGCAGCGACAGGACGGCAGATCAAGATCTGGATCTTTGGCCTGGCTGTCCTGCTGATCGTTTTATCAACGGCTTCGTTGACATTCATTGCCCATTTGGCCTGGAAAGAGGCCGACAGGCGCTCGCTTGAAGGCGACAAACTTCGTTTCACCAGCGCACTGAACTCCTACCAGCGCCTCGTTGCCATGGATCAGACCGACATGGCGCAATGGGATGAGACATTTATGGCGCTGCAGCGCCCCCTGGACCGGGACTTTATCGAAGGCCAACTCGTCGCAGAGATGTGGGAGCAGTTCGATCTGGAGCGAACCTTCATCGTTTCCACAAGCGGCGATCTTGTTGCGCAGGCCCTTGAGGACAATGTGCGCTTTCCGGAACAGGCAACACCCGCAGATCCGGTCATCCGGGAGCTGGCAAAGCGGACCCGGGAAAGTTTCGAAACCAGGAAACGCCAATCCAATTCCGGTTTTGCCGAGTGGTACTTGCCGCAATCGGTGTTGCTTGATGTTGCGAATTCCGCATTTGCCACGATCGATGGCAAGCCCGCTCTTCTTGTCGCCGTGCCGATTTTGCCGGACTATGGACGCGTCAGGCTGACCGGCGAGTATCCGGCTGTTCTGGTCAACGCGGTTTACTTCGACGACATTCTCGTCGCGGAGCTCAACGAGAGCCTCAACTACCGCGACTTGAGGTTCCATGTCGGTGAACCGGCGAACAAGCATCCGACCAATCACCTCATCTGGGCTGCGGACGGTTCAGTCCTCGGCTATTTTCGCTGGGATCAGGCCAAACCCGGCCTTCATATCTGGCTCATGGCGCTGCCGCTCATACTGCTGATGACGGCGATCATCTCCATTATCGCATTCGCAGCAGCAACAAGGATCAGCCGTCTGTCGAATTCGCTCGAAGAAAGCGAACGCAAAAATCATCACTTTGCGAACCACGACGCGTTGACAGGTCTTCCGAACCGGCACCATTTTTCCGACCGTCTCGCCTACTCGATCGACAGTCTGCCTGAGAAAGGGTTTGCGCTGTTCACCTGTGACCTGGATCGCTTCAAACCGATCAACGATACATACGGTCATGAGGCCGGTGACAAGGTGTTGTGCCAGGTCGCCGCGAGATTTCAGACCCACTTCGGCAAGGACGCTGTTGTCTGCCGTATCGGCGGCGATGAGTTTATCGTGCTCCTGACGGCCTATTCCAGCCTTCAGGAACTCGAAGACCTTGCCGATCAGCTGAAAACGTCCATGTCGGTTCCCATGGATATCGGACATGGCGAGAAGGTCGAAGTCGGGTTGAGCATCGGCATCGCGACCGCTCCGGAATGCGGCCTGAACGACAAGGACCTGATCAGGATGGCCGATATGGCTCTTTACCGGGCGAAGGAGAACGGCCGCAACGCGATTGAGTTTGCGGCACCTCTCTATCTGGAGGCAACGTCCGGTGACACGCAGACGAACCGGTCTTTTTCACCACGCACTGCCGCGCAATAACGCGCTTGCATCATCGCGCTGCTTAGACTTGGCAAGACTTACAATAAATAACCGGAACATCCTCGTCTCGATCACACATAATTCATCGCCGCAAATGTCAGCGCCACGTCTTGTTAATTCATTTTATCTACATTGTTTAAATCGTTGAATGACTTGAAATAACTTTACGTAGCATCTTAAGAGACTGCAACTTGACCGAATTTCGCCGAAGGTACAGCGATCAGGCGCCCAAGCGTGCGAGGCAGCATATATCGCGACTGGCGTTCATGCTCGCAGCACTGCTCATTGCGGTCACATCCATATCATTGCTCTTCGTCGGCTTCATTGCGACCCGTGCGTCGACCCAACAGACAGTCGCGAATGAGGAACGACTTTTCGAAAGCGTTCTTTCCGACGAAATGCGCGCCCTTGTGCGCGAGCAACTCAGGATCACCTCGTCTGATCTTTCCGTCGAAAATCTGATTCACAGGTTCAATCAAACCTACGCGCGGCAAAGCTTCGACATGCTTTGGGGCGACTACGGACACGACAAGATCATTCTCGTGTCCGGAGGCAGCACCGTCCTGGCGGAGTCTTTCGAGGACTACACTCACATCGTCAACAGGCCCATTGGCGAAACACCAGAACTTGAAGTCATCGTCCGGCAGCAGACTTCAAAATACATGCTAAACCGCGTCCGGGTTCCCGGAGGATTCGGACACCGCTCCTTGCAGGACGTGACCCCTGCGAATTACGCAACGATGGGGTTCGCGCGCCTGGACGGCAAACCGGTAATGTTTGGTGCAATGCCTGTAATTCCGGACCGGTACGAGACCACATTGCCCGACGGTCCGCCAACAATCCTCATTTCGGCGCGTTACATTGACGATGCGCTTGCAGAACAGCTCAACTCGCAGCCAAACTTCCAAGCATTCAGCTTTCAGGAGGTGACGACCGCGCCGCTCGACGGCCCGGTACGTGAAGTCTGGAGCCAATCCGGCGACCTCTTGGGAGCCTTTCACTGGGAAAGCGGGTCCGCCACCACATCTATCTGGCCCACGATCATACCTGTCATCGCCATCCTCAGTGTCGCGCTCGGCGCGCTTGCATTCGGAATTGCATGGCGCATCGGCCGACTGACAAGTTCGCTTCAGGCCAGTGAGCAGCAAAACCGTTATCTTGCGCTTCACGACACACTTTCAGGACTTGGCAACAGACTTTTGTTCAACCGGGTACTGGACTCGTCGGTCAAGGAACTCCAGGACAATCGTTTTGCTGTCCTGCACTGTGACCTGGACAAGTTCAAAGCGGTCAACGACACGTACGGACATGCAGCCGGTGATGCGGTCATCAAGGCAATCGCCATGCGTCTGCAGGAGGTAATCGGCCGCCAAGGACTTGTGTGCCGGATCGGCGGCGACGAATTCATGGTAATTTATCGCAAGGACACTTCCAAAGAGCGGCTGCAATCCCTTTGTAGTGACCTTATCGCATCCGCCCAAGCGCCTGTCGCATTGCCGGGCGAACATGAGGCATGCGTGGGGCTCAGCATCGGCATCGCGCGCGCGCCGGAAGATGGCAGAGAGCCGGAACAGCTCGTGGGCCAGTCCGACGCCGCACTTTACCATTCCAAGGATCTTGGACGCAGCCGGTATTCGTTCTTCACTGACACGCTTCAGAAAATGCCTGCTGACCATTCTGCCGATACACAGGACGACCGCGAACACACCGGTCTACGTTCGGCAAAAACAGCCTGAGGGGCATGTCAGCCCCGTTTGATCAACTGCGCGCCAAAGCGCGAAGCTGCTCGCTCGGCTCGCGCATCGTGACAAGCTCTTCCGCGGCTGTCGGATGCACCGCGATTGTACGGTCGAAATCAGCCTTCGTGGCGCCCATCTGCAGCGTAACACCCAGGATTTGGGCAAGCTCACCGGCATCCGGGCCGACAACATGCACGCCGAGAACCTTTTGTGTGTCGGCATCCACGATCATCTTCATCAGCATTTTTTCGTCGCGTCCGGACAACGTGTGCTTCATCGGCCGGAAACTGGACTTGTAAATGTCGAGGTTCGGCGTGCGCTCCAGGGCTTGCTCCTGTGTCAGTCCGACCGTTCCCATCTCGGGCTGCGAGAAAACAGCGGTCGCAATCAGACTGTGATCGACGCTCCAGGGCTTGTTGCCGAAGACAGTATCCGCGAATGCGTGACCTTCCCGGATTGCGACGGGCGTGAGATTCGCGCGATTGGTGACATCTCCGACGGCGTAGATCGATTCAACGTTTGTTCGTGAATCGTCACTCACCTTGATCGCTCCGATCCGGTCGGTTTCGACCCCCGCCTTTTCCAGTCCAAGGTCCTTTGTATGCGGATTGCGGCCGATCGCGAACATGATCTTGCCCGCCTCCAGCGTCTTTCCGCCCTTGGTATGACCGATCAAAGAGCCGTCGCTTTGTTTTTCGATGCTGGAGAAAGTGTCGCCCAAGATGACCTTGATGCCTTTCTTCTCCATTTCCTGACGAACAGTCGTGCGCAGGTCCATATCAAAACCGCGCAGGATTTCCTCGCCGCGATAGATCAGCGTGGTGTCTACGCCAAGACCATTGAAGATACCGGCAAATTCAACCGCAATATAACCACCGCCTGCAACAATGATCTTGGAAGGAAGTTCTGCCATGTGGAAGGCTTCGTTGGAAGTGATCACATGCTCCATGCCTGGCACGCTGTTGTCGACGTTGGGTGAAGCACCAACAGCGACCAGGATGTATTTGGAACTCACGGTCTGTCCGGTCGACAGCAAACGCACCGTATGCGGGTCCTCGATCACCGCACGGCTGTCGTGCACTTCGACATTTGTCCGTTCAAGATTGCGCCGGTAGAGACCTTCCAGGCGCGTGATCTCCTGATCCTTGGCTGCAATCAGCTTTTCCCACGAAAAACTGCGCTCTCCAACGGACCAGCCAAACCCTTCCGCATCCTCGAATTCCTCAGAGAACTTGGAGGCATAGACAAAAAGCTTTTTGGGAACACATCCGCGAATGACACATGTCCCGCCGTATCTGTACTCTTCAGCTATTCCAACGCGGGCACCATGGGTCGCGGCAATGCGCGCGGCCCGGACGCCGCCTGATCCGCCGCCAATTACAAATAGGTCGTAGTCGTATTCGCTCATGTCTGCCTCTCGTTGATCTCGCCCATTGAAGTTTGCGGCGGAGTCAAAACCTGCCCCCAGATAGGCGATGCATTTCACTGTACAAGGCGCCTCCCGCGGAGAATGCAGGTCTGCCCAGACGAAAACGCGGCTCTCTGATACCAAATGGGCCGCTATTGCGGCCCATTTGCCGGCAAATCTGCCAGCATCAAATCTCTGTGTTGACCATACCGGTCAAGCCCGTCACTGAGCCTCGTTTCGTTTCTGCAGCTCCTGCTGCACCATGGTCACCATGTCGGTGGAAGTCTTGTCTTGCCACTCACGAGCAGCGCCGACCGAGAGCTGCGTGACGGCCGGCAGAGTGCTGGTGAGCTTTTGTCCAAGCTCGGTCTGATAAAAAACCGCAAGTTCGTTCAGTTCGTCTTCGGTGAAGTTTTTCGCCCAGGCCTGATAGACCAAGGCATTCAATTCGGCACGAGATGGTGCCAGTTGCAGCGCCACTTCCTGAGTCACTTCAATGATTTCTTCTGCGCGGGTCGGTTCAGCCTGGATGAAGGCGGTCCGGGTCTGCTCGGCAAGGATCGGCAGAATGTCGTCAAACGGCTCCAGGACCTTGGTAACCTCTGCAACGCGCTTGGCGGCAGCAATGTGACTCTCGGAAATCTCGTCCTGCGCAATCGATGTATTTATAAAGAAAGCCGTGGCTGTTAAAACAGCGCCAATAACAGCAGCCCGCGGCAACGCTTTCATAAGTGTCATTTTTCTACTCCTCGGCGGCTGTCCGACAGTGTGTGTGGACGCCAAATCCAAACAATCAGGCAGGTAAAACGGTCTTTACCCCATTCGCACCTGCTACGTAAGCCTTTGTTGCAAGTCCGATGAAAAGGCCATGTTCAACGACACCAGGTATCTCGACGAGCCGGTTAGCCAGAGATTGTGCCTGAGTTATGGCCTCAAGGTGAGCATCCAGGATGTAATGTCCTCCGTCGGTGACAAAGGGGGCCGCTTCGCCTCCCCTCAAGGTCAGCTTTTGGGGCAGACCGAGTTCACCAAGGATCTGTGAGATCGCATTCGTCGTTGCTTTCAGACCAAACGGTACGACTTCGATCGGCAACGGATATTTGCCCAGTGTAGTGACAACCTTACTGCTGTCGGCAATAACCGTCATGTTTCCCGACGCCGCCGCGACGATTTTCTCACGCAAGAGAGCGCCTCCGCCGCCCTTTATCAGGGTCAACTGTTCGTCCAGTTCGTCTGCGCCGTCAATCGTCAGATCGAGTTGGGGAAGATCTTCAAGCGTGGTCAGACGGATGCCCTGTTCCGCGGCAAGCGCATGCGTTCTTTCAGACGTTGCAACGCCAATGACATCCAGACCGTCTCTCACCCGTTCGGCAAGCGCGCTCACAAAGAACTCCGCGGTCGACCCGCTTCCTATTCCCAGCCGCATTCCCGGCATTACGTCTTCCGCCGCGCGCGCAGCTGCCTGTTTTTTAAATTCGTCGCTCACCAGTCATTCCCTCGCCCGTCACCCGAGAGCGTGGGTAACAGCCTATTATCTTTCTTAGCCGCCGGGTGCTTAACATGCGCGGCAACCATGGGTCCAGTGGCATTGCCGACATCATGACCAAATCCGTCACAACGGCTTCAAAAGTGTGAATTCATTAACCATGACTTTAGATTGATTTGCGATGTTTCGCTGACCTCATGAGCTTAGAAAAGCCTGGCCACACATGAATTTTTTTCGTCGCAAGCAAAACCGCCAAGAGCAGTCCCTCACTCCGTCTCAGACCCTTGAGGCCGAAAGTGAACCGAGCAGCGCGCAAGACACTGTGCCTCAGGCCAGCGACCAGCTGGAATTTGTGCTCGACAGCCTTGAAGACGACCTCCAGGTGGCAGCGAAGACAATACATGTAGCTGCCGACAAGGTTCAGGACCGCCTTGTTGGGCAGATGCAAACGCTGGAAAAAATCCGAAGTGACACGCAGTCGTTGTCCGATCAGTCTTCGATCGCGGATGAAAACGCCTCCAGCCTGGCAAGTTCAATCCAGGAGCTGTCGGTTTCAAGTGGTGAAATCGGATCACAGGTTGAAGTTTCGAACAAGCTGGCGGATGAGGCACGCGAAATTGCGGACCAGGCCAATGATGGCGTTCTTGAGCTCAAGAGCGCTATCGACGATATCGCGAATGTTGTGAGCCTCATCTCCGACATTGCCAAGCAAACGAATCTCCTGGCTCTAAACGCAACGATTGAAGCGGCCAGGGCCGGAGAAGCCGGAAGAGGGTTTTCGGTTGTTGCAAACGAGGTCAAGGCTCTTTCCGTCGAAACACAATCCGCGACGGAACAGATCGTCACCAACATCGAAAAGCTGAACCTTTCCGCGGAACACAGCCTTGGTTCGGTGAACAAGATCATCGACGTCATCGGCAAAATTCGTCCGAGTTTCTCCGCCGTTGAAGATGCCGTCCGCTCTCAGGTGGACACGACCAATCTCATCGGAGAACAGGCCAACAAGACAGCAGAGTTCGCCCAGGAAGTCGTTCAGAAAGCGCAGGCCATCACTGAAAGCGCGGTGTCGGCGGAAGAAGGTGGGACGCGGGCTCGTGAAACCGGCACCCAGATGAGCGCGGCGACCAAGTCGCTTCAAAACCGCTTTACGATGATGATCCGGCAAACGGGCCTGGGTAACAGACGCCGGCACGACAGGTTGCCGGTGAAACTCGCAGGATCGATTTCCGCCGGCGGTGCGACGGCACGCGGCGAAACCCTGGACCTTTCGGAAGGCGGCCTTCTCTTCACGACGGCGGAGAACATCAAGCTTCGTCAAAGCGAGACTGTTCAGCTTGATATGAGCGGCCTGGGCAAAACAGAGGCGCGGCTTGTCGCTGTGTCTGAAAATGGATTTCACTGTTGCTTCACGGACCCGGATGAAGCCTTCAGACAAGCCTTGCAGCGCAAGATCGCTGCGATCCATGAAAGCCACTCCAGAGAAGTTGAGTGTGTGCAATCGGGCGCTTTGAGAATCGCCAGTGCGATGGAAGAGCTTGTTGTCCGGCGCACGCTGAGCCTGGATGATCTGTTCGATACCAGCTATCAGCCGATCGCAGGAACAAATCCTGAGCAGGTTTCCACGAAGGCACTTCGCCACCTGGAGGCCATTCTTCCCGACATTCAGGAAGAAATTCTGGCAACAGGCAAACCGCACGGTATGGCTTTCTGCGCCTCTGTCGACCGCAACGGTTATCTCCCCGTTCACAATCTCGTCTTCTCAAATCCGCAGCGTCCCGATGATCCCGTCTGGAACACTGCCAACTGCAGGAACAAGAGGATTTTTGACGACCGTGCGGGCTTAAGCGCAGCCCGGAACACGCGGCCCTTCCTGATACAATCCTATGCACGCGACATGGGCGGCGGCAACATCGTCTGGATGAAGGAAGTCGACGCACCCATCCTGGTCCAGGGCCGTCACTGGGGCGGGTTCAGAACCGCCTACAAGCTCTAAACGCGGTGTTTGAGTTGCGGTTGCAAACGCCCGGTCTTGCCGTTCCACGCAGATCCGGATAGGCAGGCGTTTCCTGAACAGCCTTAGAGGGTTCCATGACCGTTCTTGTCTTTGACCTTGATGGCACGCTCGTGTCGTCGATGGAGGATCTTGTTGCAGCCCTGAATGCTGTCCTCACTGCGAACGGGCATAGTGCGGTTCCAAACGAGGATGTCGCCCATATGGTTGGAATGGGCGCAAAGGTGCTGATACAGCGCGGCCTTGACTACAACCAAGTCACGTGGACAGACGAATTGGTCGAGCCGCTCTTTCACCAGTTCCTCGAGTTTTACGCCGCAAACATTGCCGTCCATACGCGCGCTTTTGACGGTGTTGTCTCAAGCCTTGAAAACTTGCGTGAAGAAGGTTGGAAACTCGCAGTTTGCACCAACAAGGCGGAGAGGCTCACGCTGCCGCTCCTTGAAGTCCTCGATCTCGCAAAGCATTTTGATGCCGTTGTCGGCGGCGACACGTTCCCCGTTTCCAAGCCGCATGCAGAACCAGTGCATGGCGCAATTGAACGCGCAGGCGGGAGAATAGAAGGATCAATCATGATCGGTGACAGCGGCACGGATATCAATGCGGCCCGCAACGCGGGTATACCCGTCATTGCGGTCGATTTCGGGTATACACCCGTGCCCGTCACCGAACTCGGGCCAGACAGTGTGATTTCGCATTTCAACGAACTCGCAGCTGCAATACGAAAAGTGTCTGATCGCTCATTGCCTTGATTCGTTCATGCCGGTACCTGGCGCTGCCGAACGGGACGTCTAGCTAAAATGCCCTGATCTGATCTGCCAATTGTTGGCGAAGGTCAACAAGGCTCTCCCTGAGGGTCGCGGCCTCGGTTTCCAATACCTCGATCCTGGTTTCTGAGTCGCCCAGCTTCTTCAAAGACCTCTTGTAGAGATCCGAGCCAGCGGAAAGGGCCGCAAGATTGGACCGGTGCCGCTGCTGGTTGTTTATTTCCTCGTTTTTGTCCCTTTCCAGGCGCTGGATCCGGGCTTGAAGACGCGTCCTTTCCGCCTGAAGTTGCGCCAGCGCTTCAAGTTTGTCCGCATTTCCCTTGTCTGGAACCCGGCGCACGAGAGTCATGAGTGCCGCCCTGTCCGAATTGAAAAGTGTATGCCTTTCCTCAAGCGTGCGATCCATACGGACGGTCATGGCAATGGTCTCACCTTCCGGGACGGACCGCTTCAGACGATAATGCGTCCTTGTCGAATCCAGGTAGTCGGGCGACGACATCTGCCAGCCTTCCCAGAACGGATGTTCGATGATTACCTGCCTGTCGTCGTCAGGCGCTCCCTTCACCGTGTATGTCGTCGTTGAGGTTTCCTTGACAGTTGCCGTGAGGATCCCGTCGCTCACCTTCACGGCAGTAATTTCCTGGGTGGGTCTGGTTTCTGCGGCAATCGTAACTTTGCGATCCGTGGCAAAACTGGCGAGGCGAAGCTCCCCCGCCGGCATGCCGCTGATCTGCGCGTCACCGACATAGCCTTCTTCGCGGTCATAGACGGTCAGGATGCCTTTGGGCAGGCTGGTGTCGGTTTCGTTGCGGATCATTATCGCGGCGACAGGGTGGTCACCACCGCTTTCCGGTTGGAAAACGGAAACGGACTCGGCTGAAACAACGGCATCAACGATCGGCGCGGACAGTGTCTCACCGTTTTCAAGATCAACCGTTTCCGGCAAAGAAAAGAAAGCTGTTACAGCGCCTTCTTCAGCCTGGCCCACCTGAGCAGCGGCCATCTCGGTGTCCATGGGTGCTGCCGGCGCAGGCGCAGACGGCGCTGCAAAAAGCGCCTGGACACCGTTTCTGGCGACCTCGGCACGTTTCATCATCCTCTCTTCCACGAGCGCCCCTGCACCCATTGAAGGGGTCGCCCCGCTGTCAACCCGAGGCACGTAGCCGCCGGCGACATCTACTGCGACTTCGGGGCGCTGCCGCCAGTAAAGATCGTGCAGGCGCTGCTTCAAGGTTACGGGCGCGCCAGACGATAATGTTACGCTGACGCCGTCCCAATCCTCACCACTGGCATTTTCCAATACCGCCCATGCCTGAAGGCGGGCCTCGTCATCCGGCAACATGACGACCCTATAGGCCGTCTTCCAGATTGGTGTCGGTACAACGTACGATACGGCAACTTCACGTGCCCCCTCGCCCGCGATCTTCAGGGTTACGGTCCGCGCCCCGTCGGACTTGCCGCTGCCGACTGCCGACAATGCCTTGGTGATCTTCTCGCGGATTTCCCTGTCCATGAAGCGAACAACAGTGTCCGCCTCCAGATCGACGCTCACGATACTGCCCTCGCTCAGGATCGAAGCAACACCGATTTGTCCCTCATCGCCCCTGTTCAGGATGCTGACACCCATTACAAGGCCTTCGACAACCGTTCCCTCTTTTTCCAGCTCAACCTGCGTCCCCTGAAGCCGGGACAGCAGGGTCACCGGCGACTGCAGGTCCGTTGCCGTGAACGGCAGGTTCTTGAATGTCTCTCCCATTGGGTTAGGTCCGGGCAACGAAAGCCCTTCGACGACGCCTGCCTCATCATAGACCACGATGCTTTTCAAGATGTCGTTGACCTGTTCCAGCGGCACCGTCATAGCGATCTCGCCGCTGCTGTCGATGTCGGCCTTGCGCACTATTTCCGCAAGGCCACCCGAAGAGAGTGTAATGCTCGTGATCGGGCCATTTTCACTTGCGATCGCAACGGGCGACAAGGCAGTCGAAGAAACAATAGCGCAGCAAAATGCGAGCGTGGAAAAACGCATAATCATGAAACAAGCTCCAATTTAAATTCAATGTCGCAGCGTCCGTGAAAATTGCGGCTATTGTGGGAAGGAAGAGGTCGGCTGAGCGCCAAAAAAACCTTGCCTTTGCAACAAGTCTCCTTTAGACACCCGCCATCCTTTCTTAAGGGCGATTAGCTCAGCGGGAGAGCACTCCCTTCACACGGGAGGGGTCACTGGTTCAATCCCAGTATCGCCCACCATCTTGACTTCATGTGCAATTGAAACACGCCCGGAGCGGACCGCGTCTTCAAGCATCCGGGTTCAAGTCTGTGGCGATGCCAAGGTTCTCGATCGCTTCAGCGAGACGGATCAGATCCGCCTCGTAAAATCCAGCTGTATTGATGCAATTGGTTTCAAGCAGCTTCAGCCCCTCAGCGGTGCGGCAGATATCGATTACATAGGCCGGTGAATAGTCCGGATTGAGTTCCACCATGTGCTGCGCAAACGCCAGCGCATCGTCATCTCCTGCTGCCGCTGGTGACTGACAGTGCCAGTTCCTCTTTAGTCGTGTCGGTATCGTCTTATTCAACACGCCCTGCAAGCGTTTCCGCCAGCTCTTTCCTGCAAGGAGAAAAACTTGCGGCTCCGCTAGACTATCCCCAAGGGATTCGCCGACCTGCAAGCGCAGACATGCGCAAGTCGTCGGCTGGCTGATATGCTTCGCGGTGTGATTCCAAAGGGATTGAACGAACATGGCGACGCAAACGGCGGCAAATCCGCTACGCGAGAAAATGCTAAAGGGGCTTTCCTACCAGAAGTCCGGCGAAATCGAAAAAGCGCAACGCTGCTACAAACAGGTTCTGAAGAAACTTCCGAACAACGCAGATGCGCTTCACCTTCTCGGCGTTACCTATCGGCAACTCGGTTATCCCAAGCGCGCGGTCGAGTATATTCAAAAAGCCATAGGCGTGAATGCCAGCCAGGCACCATTTTATGCCAACCTGGCGCGGGCCATGATGGATATCGGCACAGACGCAGAAAGCATGTTGGCCGTATCCGAAAAAGCCCTATCGCTAAACCCTCGGGAAAAGGAAGCGCTCAATATAAAGGGGATCGCCCTCACCCGTTTGCAGCGGACGGAAGAAGCGGAAGAGATATTCCAGCGCCTGATTGTCCAATACCCCGAGTTCGGAGATGCCTATCGCAACTATGGCATGCTGCTGAGAGAGAAAAAGGACCACAAGAAGGCTCTCACCCTGTTCCACAGGGCCATTCAGCTCACGCCTGACAACCCTGAAAACTATATCGAACGGGCTAGGTGCCGTCAGGAACTGAAGGAGTTTGATGTTTGTGAGCAAGAGCTCGCAGACGCCATTGAAAGATTTCCGGATCACGCGGAAATCAAGCACGAGGCGGCACGCCTTCTCTTTTCGATATCCCAGACCCATGTCGGCGTGACATATGCTGAAGAGGCTGTGAACGACGATCCAAGAAACTACCATCGCCTTGTCACACTAGCGGTCCAATACCTCATGCTCGGGCGTGGCCACGAGGCCATCGACACATTTCTCAAAGCAAAGAAACTCGCACCTGAAGGGGCCGCAGGCATCGACTGGAATCTGTCGTTGTCTTATCTCTCGGTGGGAGACCTTCAAAATGGCTGGGCGTTTCACGGCGCGCGTTTTAGCGACAAGATGTCGACTTCGCTCGCCCGTGAGTTCCCCGTGCCCGAATGGGACGGAGAAGACATTTCAGACAAGACCGTACTCGTCTGGGGCGATCAGGGGCTTGGTGATGCGCTTAAAAGCGGAACGATGCTTCCGGATCTCAGGCCCCTCGCGAAGAAGATCATCGTTGAAGTCTCGCCGAAGGCAATCCCGCTTTACGAGCGTTCGTTTCCCGATATGGAATTCAGGACCAAACCCGCAAGTGACCAAGACGAGGCGACCGACTACGACCTCACGGCCAACATCACCGACCTCGCACGGTTTTTCAGGACCGATCTGGAGCAGTTTCGCCAAGCCACCTCGCCGGCCTATTCATTCGACAAAGAGCGCGCGCGTGCGCTTCTGGCCCGGCTTCCCGACGCCGCTGAAAAGCCTGTCATCGGTGTGGCATGGCGCTCCAGAAACCTTCAGAAGTACCGCGCCAGATACTACCTTTCCGCACCCGACTTTGCGCCGGTGATCGAAGCTGAAGACGCCATATACGTAAATCTTCAATACATGGCGATCCAGAAGGAACTGGATTTCTTGGCAACGCGTGCACGCGGACGCTTCACGTATTTCGAGGATGTCGATCTCTTCGACGACCTGTGCGCGGCAGCTGACCTGACAGCAATTTGTGACCTAGTCGTATCCGCAAATACAAGCGTTGCCGATATGGCCGGTATCATCGGTGTGCCCTGCGTGCGCTTTGGTCCGGTCGAGCCAGCGCTCTTGCTCGGCCAGGCGTCTCCGCCATGGTACCCGAGCATGAAATATGTCTATGTCGACGAAAGCAAAAAGACATCGGAGATCCTGCCGGAAATCGTCTCCGCGATGACGACTGAGCTCAAGAACGTCTATCCGCATGTTCGCCATAAAAGATTGCTCTAAGCCTGACTTACGGTTTGCGTGCGACGGCAACCAGGGTATCCGTCGCATCGATCTTTCTGAGTGCAGCCTCATAAGCCGACTTAAGTTCCGGGGTATCCAGCGCCGACAGAACGCTTTTGTGTCCACCCGGCTTTTCCTGTGACAGCCAGTTCAGATGATTGGACAGCGGATAGCGCTGTACACCTTCGATCACAATGTCGGAAAAGCCTCCAGCATTCAGCAATCTGCGCAAGCTCTCCCTCGTGTGCAATACAAGGTGCTGGCTCCAGAGTGTAAAGTCCTTGAAGGCGGCAGATCGCAAATGCGACAGGAGAATGTCGGATGCGTGCGGCACTTCAAACACCGCGATCCCACCCGGTTTCAAAATCGCCTTGAGATCCGAGAGTGAAGACAAGGGATCGGGCAAATGCTCCAGAACATGGAAAGCGAAGACGGCATCCTGCGAAACATCATCGATCTTCGATGCATTGTCGAAACACGGGATACCATCTTCAACCAGCGCCGAAATGAAGTCCTCCTGCAGCTCGATACCGGTGACCTGTTCAGATGCGCTTTCAATCTCCCTTAAGAAGGCCCCCTCGCCGCACCCGAATTCGGTGACGGTGCGCCCCGTGTAAAACTGACTGTAAGCGCCAACCCGGCGCCGCGTATCTTCACAGAGTTCGAAATCCCGGCTGCCGGCGCGCTGGAGTGTTTCCCGCCTGTAGACACCTTCCTGGTAGGTGTCGTCGCCGACGTAATAGTCTCCGATGTAGACAACGCCCGACTGGCTGTCCCGGTAAACGGTCAGCCCGGCACGGTCTCTCGTCGAGGTGGCAAAAACCTCCCGTGTCTCCTCGCTGGCCACGCCAAGCTGCTTCAGCGTGCGAAAAATGTCTGTTTCAGTCTGCATTAAAGACGTCCTTGCATCTCTCTGTCACATGTTCAGACATTGACGGCCTTCCGCGGATTAGCCTCTGCCAAGCATGCCACGGGAGATGAGCAACTCACCAAATTCATGTATCACTGCTGCGCCGCCCGCACTTTCAAGAACCAGGGTCGCGTTCGCCTTGACTTCGGCCGGTGCGTTGCGTGGGGCCGCGCTCAATCCGCACGCCTTCATGCAATCGATGTCGGCAATGTCAGCACCGATATATGCCATTTCGGCGAAGGAGATCTCCTGCTTGGCGCTCCAGTCGGACATGATCTGTAACTTATCAAAAGGATGGTATCTGTATTCCATCCCGAGCTTGCGCGCACGCTGGGCAGCAAGACCGTTGTCGTCCCGGTCAAGCATCAACAGCCTGAGATTGCGCCCGTGCAAGCGGTCAAGACCGATTTCGTCATAGCGGTTACACACAATCGATTCCGTTCCGTCCCTGTTGACGAAGACAGAGTTGTCTGTATGGACGCCGTCGAAGGCGGTCACCAGTGCGCGCACCGGGTTCACGCTTTCCGGCAATAGTTCACCCGTAAACTGTTCGGTACGGATGAAGGCTTCGGCCATATCCCAATCCTGGGACGTGTCGATCTCGATCCATGTTGAATCCACGGGGACCAGAATGGTCTTGCCGCAATACCGGTTGCCGGACTTCAAGAACTCCGGTACGCGCATCGCATAGACAGCACCGTTTTCTCTGTACCGGGCCGAAATGTCTTGCCGCCTGACACGTTGGGTGCTCGGATCGTGATTGAGCCCAATCCCGGCACCGTCCGGTCCGATTTCCCAGTAAAAACCATGGTCGTCGACGACGGAAATTGCGCTGGTTGCTTCCTTGTTCAGCAGCGCTTCAACGACCTGATCGACGTGATGAGCCTGCGTGAACGGCGCGGTGCACTGAAGGAAAACCAGAACGTCAGGCGGCTCACTCTGCAAAGAGGGTTCTTCTTCAAGAAGATGTACAAGGGCAGATTCCGATGTAGCCGTCGGCCCGGAAAGCTCCAGCGGCCTCAAAACAGGGCGGGCGCCGTACTTGGTGGCCACCGTCAGGATCTCATTGGAGTCGCTGGAGACGAAAACTTCGGAAACGAACCGCGACCCACGCGCCGCACGCACCGTGCGTCCGACCAGCGGAATTCCGTTCAACGGCCGGATGTTCTTGCCAGGCAGTCCAACCGACCCGCCGCGAGCGGGAATGGCTGCTACAATTTTCACACTTCAACTCCCAGCATTCAAAGGTCGGCCTTTACTCCGGTTTGCGCGCGAAAACGGTTACGAATGATCCCCAGAACGCAGGCGAAACGTCTGCCTCAGCGCGGATCATGGTTTCAAAGGCTTCGGGCGAAGCAAAACGGGTTCCAAAGAACGGATATTCGACCTGCTCGATGCGAAAGCCACAATCGCGAAAGAGCCGGATCAGCGAGTCGTCCGTGAACAGGCTCACATGCGTTGGGTCATGCAACAAGCGGAAACGGTCCTGAAACAACCGCGCTGCGGCACTAGCGAAATTGGGCGTACCGCAGATAAAGTCTCCGCCGGGCTTCAGGATGTCGAATATGGTTTCAACAAACGGGACCGGTTCGTCGACATGTTCAATGACATGGTTGGCAACCACAACGTCAAAGCTGTTATTCGCATAGGTACCGGGCTCCAGAACACCCTGCTTCAGTTCCGCAGAACAGCGCTCCCGGCCGATTTCGATTGCGCGCGCAGACGGGTCCAGCCCGAAGCAGGTATTGAGGTTTTCCACTTGCTCAAGCAGTTCCCCCAAGCCAAAGCCGATATCCAAGACAGTTCCCGGCGCGCGGTGATTTATATATTCAGCGATATAGCGGACATCTTCCTTGCGCGTGTCGCGTTCGGCTGCGGCGTCCCTCACCTTGCCATCCGGATCCCGTTTGAGGTCCCAATAGTCCTGTGGCAAAGGTCGCGCGGGATAGGTGACGTAGTATTTATCTCCCCGGTATAGCTCCAGACAACGGTCAATGATCGACATTCGTGCCCTCGGTTGAATTGAGCTTGCTCGGCAGAGGTTTTGTCTTGGGACCGCCTCACGCAGCCGGATTAAGCAGCCTGAAGCGTGTCCTTGCGGCGCAGCTTATCGGCAATCGGCTTTTCGTCATCGTAAAAGCGCAGAACACCGTCGCCGCGGACAAGCTCAAATCGGCGTACCTGTGCAACAAGATCGGCCAATTCGTGCATTTCCAGAGATGCTTTCTGGTCAGATCCCCAATCGGACCTGTCGAGCGTGACATGCCGCTCGAGCGACGCCGCACCCATGGCCGCTGCGCAGATGCTTGGCAGAACGCCGTTCTCATGGCCTGAGAAGCCGATTTCCAAATGCGGGAATGCCTTCTTGAGCGTTGCGATTCCAAGCAGGTTGATTTCGCTGTCGAGGGTCGGATAGGTCGATGTGCAGTGGTACAGGCACGCAATGGTTCCACCCGCACTTTCAATGATTTCCACCGACCGGCGGACCATTGCAAGATCACTCATGCCTGTGGAAACCAGCAATGGGCGTCTGGTGGATGCGCAATATTCCAGAAAATCCCTGTCTGTAACCATGGCGGACGCTATTTTTAGATAGCGCGTGTCATAGCCCATCAAAAAGTCAACGGAAGGCTCGTCCCAAGGTGATGCAAACCAATCGATTTCCAGACGCGCCGCCTCTCTGTGAATGGCATCATACTCGGCCTTTCCGAACTCCAGGCCGCGTTTCAAGTCGCCATTGGTTGCCCCGAACGCATTGGCACGCGGACGCGCCAGCTCTTCGGCCGAATAAACGATTTCAATGGTGCGCTTCTGGAACTTAACAGCGTTGCAGCCAGCCTTTTTCGACTCGCGCATCATCTGAATGGCCTTGTCGATGTCGCCGTTATGATTGATGCCGATTTCAGCAATCATGTATGTTCCATTTTCGGAGATCATGGCATGGCACCTTACTGTTTCACCCGCGCCGAATTGCCGCTCGCGCCGGTCTTACGAATTTCCATATAAACTCTTGCCACCGCTGGTCTGACCTGTCCACCCGACAGCCGGTATCAGCCACAGAAGCCGCGTGCTTTCTTTGGAAAACCTCAATTTATGTATGAAAATCAAAAGAAGGTCCGCAGGTACTGCGAACCTTCAATATTCAAGCTTGAAAAAGGAACGTTTTGACGTCGGTGGCGACTCAGCCGACGAACGCCCGCTCGACAACAAACTCGGCCGGCTTGTTGTTCGCACCTTCGGTGAGGCCCGCTTCTTCCAGCAGAACCTTCGTGTCCTTGATCATGTCCATGGATCCGCAGATCATGCCACGGTCGACCGCAGGGTCCAGCGGCGGGACACCGAGATCTTCAAACAGTTTGCCGGATTTGATCAAGTCGGTGATCCGGCCCTGACGCGGGAAATCTTCCCGGGTCACAGATGTGTAGTGAACCAGCTTGTCCTTCGCGAATTCACCTATCAGAGGGTCATTCACAGTCGCCTCGACAAGGTCCTCACCGTATTTGAGCTCGGCAACCTCGCGGCAGGTGTGGGTCAGGATCACCTGATCGAACTTCTCGTATGTGTCCGGGTCACGGATAAGACTCGCGAACGGCGCGATGCCTGTACCTGTCGAGAACATATAAACACGCTTACCTGGAATCAGCGCATCGTTGACCAGTGTTCCGGTCGGTTTCTTCTTCATCAGGATGGCATCGCCAGGCTGGATTTTCTGAAGGTGCGATGTAAGCGGTCCATCCGGCACCTTGATGGAAAAGAACTCGAGTTCTTCGTCCCACGCGGGGCTTGCGATGGAGTAGGCCCTGTAGAGCGGTTTTCCGTCGATCATCAGACCGATCATGACAAATTCGCCCGAGCGGAAGCGAAAACTTGCCGGACGTGTCATCCGGAAGCGGAACAGGCGGTCCGTATAATGCTGAACGGTTTTCACTTCTTCGACAAAGACGCCGGCGGGCGCGGCGGCTTCGAGATCTGATGGTTTGGCAAGTACATTCATGTCTGCTGAATTCCGTGAGTCATCGCGCATTGGGAGTTATGCTCCATGTAGACCACGCACTCTTTGATTTGAAGCAATTCAGATCCACAAAATGACCGGCGAACAAAAAAATCATTCTACAAAGACCCTGAAATAGAGGCGATTGGCAGAACTCGTTTTCAGGATTGCCGCCAAACCCAGATTATTCGACCTGAAAATAGCTCACCCAGGGGTCGTAGTAAAACTTCTTCAGCGACAGTTTTCCAATCGCGACCTTCTGCTTCAGGGCAATGGTTTCGCCCTGCCATTTTTTGCTGTTGATCTCGTCGAGCGCGACAATGCCCCCCTTTGGAACAAGAGGCAGAAGGTGATCCAGTGCGACGCGGGTCGGTTCGTAGATGTCAAAATCGAGGTAAAGAAGCGCAACGATGAGATGCGGATTGTCTTCAACGAATTCCGGAATGGTGTCGAGTGCGTCCCCTTTTACCAGTTCCATCTTCGGAATATGCGCGACAGCCCGGTTTCTGTCCTGCAATTCGTGCCACTTGCGAAGCTCGTCGTAACTCGTATCGGCAAAATCCGTTTCGCTCAGATTTTCATCGTCCTTGGATGACAGGCTTCTGAAGCCTTCGAATGTGTCGAACCCGATGATTTTCCGGTTGAAGTTGTAAGGCTCAAGAATGGTCGAGAGGTGATAGTAGAGAAACAGGGAGTTCGCCTTGTGCACGCCGCATTCGACGATCGCCCCTTGCACCTCCAGAACTTTCCTAAACAGGTCCATGCGTGTCAGCGAACTTGTGACCGTCTGCCGTTCGGCATAAACAAAAGGTGCTGCGGCGACATCATGCGACGGTGTCGATGACAACAGTCCGTCGCGCTGTTCGGCATAGCTTTTTTCGGATTCGGACCATTTAGAGCCCGAAAGTTCGGTCTTGGATTTCATCCGTGCCCCCGGCGGGAAATTTCTGGCGATTCCAGCTTTATCAAAGTTACCCGCCTGCTCCCAGAAGATCTTGCCGGAAATACCCAGACCAAATGGTTCCCAACACATACCCGCGTTGCCATTCAGATCCGGTCTGCTGGAGTTTCTGCCGTTTCGGACGAGGCCGATTACTTTGCTCGCAGTTGCACAATGGGACGGCAGGAATCCGCCTCCAATTATGACAATTTCGAGAAGTTGCTTGGCGATATATTTTTTTATTTGACAGACAAATACAAAATGCAAAAATTACTGAAATATCAAAAACAAAGCATAATAATACCTTCCAATGAGGTAAAGTAAATGTCCGGACGCACGCACGAAGAAACAGGCCAATCCATAGCATTTGTGCTCATGGACAGGTTCTCTATGAATGCATTCGCCAGCGTCATAGAGCCCCTTCGATTAGCAAATCGACTGCTTGGCCGCGAGTATTACAAATGGACTACTTATTCCCTTGATGGAAATTCAGTTGTGGCGAGCAACGGCTGCGATGTCCTTGTGAATAAGTCTATACGTGAGCTTGTTGATGCCGATATTACACTTTTGTGTACCGGCATCGATGTCGAGCGCCTCCCGCTTGATGCGGACCTTGGCAACAAGCTGCGCCGCCTCAATGCCATGGGCCGCACCTTCGGCGCGATCTGCACAGGTGCCTACCTGCTGGCTCGCTACAATCTTCTCGATGGCCGACGCTGCACCATACACTGGGAAAACCTCAGATCTTTGCGCGAGGAATTTCCTGACGTTGAAGTCACCTCGGACATCTTCGCGATCGACCGGAACTGCATCACCTGCGCCGGCGGCATGGCATCGCTCGATATGATGCTTCGCCTGATCGCCATCCAACACGGCGCCTATCTTGCCCATGAGGTCGCGGAAGTCGCGCTTTACCAGAACATGCGCTCCGGCGAGTCGGCGCAGCGCCATGATATCGAGGCCCGCACCGGCATCTCGAATGCCAAGATCCTCGATGCAATCCGGATCATGGATCTGCATATCGAGGACCCGCTCAGCTGCCAGCAACTGGCGATGACCGTAAGCCTTTCACCACGCCAGCTGGAACGGCTTTTCCGCCGGCACTTCAACTGCACGCCCGGCCAGTATTATCTGCGACTGCGGCTTGAAACTGCCCGGGACCTGTTGCGTCGGACTAGCCGTCCGGTCCTGGACGTTGCGCTAGCTTGCGGGTTTGCATCGACATCGCACTTCACCAAGTGTTACCGCGAACGGTTCCTGTGCACCCCGACGGAGGAACGCCAGTCCTATCAATGGGCAAACACCAAGACGACCTCGGGTGTCGGAACAGCAACGCCCATGCGGCTTGTTGCGAAGTAGCAGCAGCTGAATGCCAGCTTGTTCAATGAAAACGCCGCCTTCGGGCGGCGTTTTCATTGAACAAGCCGCCAGATACCGAGTGGAACGAGATAGATGCCGAGGCTCAGTATCGCGAGCTGTATCAGTTTACGAAAGGCTGCTTCCGAGACACGCCGGCGTATCTTCTGACCGACCCAGACGCCCGACAGCGCCGGAACGACAAGTACAAGAGAGGCAATCATTTCCCTGCCGGTCATGAGACCGTAGCTACCAAGTGAAACACCCAAAGCAATCGTGGACAGCAGGAACAAAAGACCCATCGCCTGAATGAAGGCGTCTCGCGGCAATCCGAGCGCCTGAAGATACATGACCCCCGGAACCGTGTAAGCCCCGGTCAGGCCGGAAAAGAAGCCGTTCAGCAGACCGGCCAAAACACCGACGGGTGTTTCCTGTCTTTCATCAAGCGTGAGCGACAGGCCCAGGAGCATGGGCACCGCATAGGCTACCATGAGCAGACCCAGAACAAGATCAGCCGCACCTTCCTGGATTTTTGTAAGAATGAATGTGCCAAGTCCGAGCGTCACGACTGCTGTTATCAGAAAAGGCCAGAGGCGCTTTAAAAGCGGTTGCAGATTGCCACCGGAAAGCGCTTGCCAGACATTCGTCAGGAAGGCGGGCCACAGGATCAGCAACATCGCTTTTTCAACGCCGACGAAAATGGTCATCAGGGACAGCCCGATCAGAGGGAGGCCAAAACCGACAAGGCCTTTTACAAGGCCGGCAAACACAAACGCCAGGCTTGCGATCACCATCAGGTTCGGGCCCAATCCCAGAAATTCACTCACGCCCGTATCCTGCCTTCATTCGCCGCTTCCCCATTGGCCCAAGCGCTCAGGCAAACCAAATGCCTCATGCGCATAGAGCCATACATCCCTTCGATTTTCTGCGCCAGTGTCGAAGCGCAGCCGCCGGTGCCGCAACGTGCGCGGTTCAAAATGTCAATCGCAAACCAGATTTCGACTCACCTGCGATAATGCTAGGGTCCATGCATGCCAGTATCTCCCCTCCCGCGTCTTTCCAACGCGCAAGCCCGTCGCCTCTTTCTGCACAAACACGGCCTTTGCCATCATCCGAAGGGCAGCGGTAAGGGACAGGATCTTTCAGCGGTCATCGACCAGCTCGGGTTCGTACAGGTCGACAGCATCAACACGGTTGCACGCGCGCATCACATGATCCTCGCGGCGCGGCGCCCGGCCTACAAGGAAAAGAACCTCAAGCTGCTCCTTGAGCGTGACAGACATCTTTTTGAGCACTGGACGCACGATGCGGCGATCATCCCGACAGAGTTCTTTTCGCACTGGAAACTTCGCTTCAGCCGGGACCGGGAAAAGCTTATCCAGCGTTGGCGGAATTGGCACCAAAACGAATTCGAGGCAAAGCTCGACGAGGTCCTGAAACGGATCAACGATGAAGGCCCGGTCACATCCGCCAGCGTCGGTGAGGATGAAAACCGAAGCTCGGGCGGCTGGTGGGAATGGCATCCGTCCAAGACGGCGCTGGAGTTCTTGTGGCGCACCGGTGAATTGTCCGTCTGCCGGCGTAACGGCTTCCAAAAGGTCTACGACCTGACCGAACGTGTTATTCCTGACGAGCATCGCTCATACAGTCACGCGCCCCAAGAAACAGTTGACTGGGCCGCACGATCCGCGCTCGACCGGCTCGGATTTGCAACGTCCGGGGAGATAGCTGCGTTTTGGGATCTGATCTCACCGCAGGAGGCAAAGGACTGGTGCCAGGACGCGCTTCAGGACGGCCTCATTACCGAGGTGGAGATCGAGTGTGCGGGCGGAGTGTTCCGGAAAGTGTTCCTCTATCCGGAAACGCTCGCAAGTCTTGACGAGGTTCCCGAACCCCCAACCCGCTTGCGTATCCTGTCGCCTTTCGACCCGGCGCTTCGGGATCGCAAGCGTGCAGAACGGCTGTTCGGATTTTCCTATCGTATTGAAATCTTCGTGCCGGAGGCAAAACGGCAGTACGGCTACTATGTCTTTCCGGTGATGGAAGGCGACCGGCTGATCGGGCGGATCGACATGAAGGCGCATCGGTCAGACGACCGCCTGCAAGTGCGTGCCTTCTGGCCTGAAAGAGGCGTCCGGTCCAGCAAGGGGCGACTATCGAAACTGGAGGCTGAACTCGGCAGAATGGCGAGGTTCAGCGGATGCTCAAGCGTCGGCTTTGACAAGGATTGGTTGCGGGAGCCGTTTTGAGGGCGCTGCGCTGATCTCGCGCAATTTTCCGGGATACGTCCACAACACCGCAAGCATCTTCAACGGATCAGCTCAATTTCCGTTTGCGGAGATCGGTACGTTTCAAATTGGATCAGGAGTAGCGCCAAAGCCGGCGCTTTTCGCATGATTGTTGCTGACCCACCGATGCATTCGCCATTCAGCAATTCAGCTCCGGTCGAACGCTGAGTAATCTGCGCATCGCCGCGCGTTTTGACCATATTCGGGCTTTCCATCATCAACCGAACGACGTGACATCCTTGGTATTGCAAGGAAGAATTAAACATAAAACAATTGACTCAATTTATGATTTTAGTCTAACTCACTACAACTAAAAAATTTTGGGCCTTCTAATGAAAAATATTTTCCTTACAATAATAACCACTATAATACTCTCAATAAGTTCTGCATACGCAGCACCAGTCACCTATAAATATCAAGCTCTGGTCACATTTATTGAAGATAGATCGGGAAATTTAAGTCAACTTGAACTAAATTCTATTGTGACTGGCGAGTTCACTTACCTTTCTGGCCAGAGCCCGGTTTTTGAACTTTTCGAGGCCGACTTTTTCTCTTTCGGGACTCTTTTAGGCGCCTCCGCGGAGTTTGCCGGAGTTTCGGCAACGGCTGGACCGGGTGAAGCCTTTTTGAAAGAAACAAACGCTTCTGTGCAATTTGGGCTTCGCTCGAATGAAGCAGGCGATGCTGGAACTGGACTGGGTTACGACTTTACCAATTGGGCTTTTGACTTCGCCACTTCCGATAAAGCACTGTTTCAAAATCAAATGACTCCCGAGGAGCTGAATTTACCGGACTTTGATGAACTCAAGAGTTTCGTTTTCCTTGGGGGCACGTACTTAGGTAATGACTTTTTCGCTGCGCAGCTGACTTCGCTAACCAGAGTCACGCCCGTGCCGGTGCCGGCCACCATTTTTCTGCTCGCCGGTGCACTGGGCGTTCTTGGGTGTGCAAGTCGAACACGCCGCATATCGCTCGCGTCGGGTCGATAGCCAAACAACCTGAGTGGTATGAAATCAAGTCAAACAAAGACTGTTTCAGGTTAGCTCAAATTCAGAAGCAAAAGACTACGGAGAAGCTGCGTCACGAAAACACTTCCGCATTCACTTTCGGCTTGCCCGGCAAAAGCAGCAGTACAAACAGAAAGACAAGGTTGCCAACCGGCACGTACGCCAGGAGAGCGAAAAAAGGAGACCAGCGCAGATCCTGCAGCCTCATGATCTGAAAACGAAGGTTGAAATAACCAATCAGCAGACCGGCACAAAGAAGAATCAGCGCGCCAAGCGTTGCATCAACAGACTGGCTTGACGTGAGAAGCACAACCCCGGTCCCGACGACCAGTAAGACCACAACACGAACAAAGAACTCCATCCGGTTCAAATAGCGTTCGCGCGACGTGGTGAAATAGGCCGCAACGAACAGACCGATCGGAACGACGATCATCAACAACTGGAACATCGATGCACCTGTCTATTATTGGCCTATGGCTTATCGGCCAAAGTTCATTGAAATCATAGTTTAAGGCTGCTTACTGAAAATCATTTCACCCTCACCCCCAATGTTGTCCACACACCGAGACCTGAAATACTTATTGCGATCACGGCAGCGGTCACAAAACGCTCCCGAAAATGCGGCGAAACAGCGTTTCCCGACACTGGTGCTTCACTGTTCCAAGTTCCAATCGATCAGAGTTTTTCGAAATCGGCCAAAAGACTGATATCTGAATCAAGATGAAAAACACTATCTCATTCGTAAAAAGTTGCACTTCCGCGCGTAGACGCGGGTAGATTGAAAAAGCAATTGCTGTCAAATCAGATATTTGTCGAATTATATTGGCGTGATCGAGTATTCCATCAGAGATATACTAATGCAACTCTAGGATGAAGCGGAGGAAATCATTTATCGAATTTATTTTAAGTGATTTATTAATAAATCTGACGTAGCGTCAATGTTGCGAACCTTGAAGTCGCCCGCAACCTCGCGAATGTTTCTCCGTATACCCAACCATGATTCGCGAGGTTGCCTTTCACCTTCCTCACCTGCTCCGCAAAATCCATATTTGCAACACGGAAGAAGCGCGACTTAAGGGGTTGTTTTGCAGATAAACACCTAGCTTACCCTAATATACACGCGAAACTTACTTCAATCCGCTCGCTGAGCACGAACCGGTGGCAAGCAGGTCTCAGAATTGTCGTTGAAATCAATTTGAACCGACCTGACTGACTGCAATAAGTGTTTCGCGTTTTTGCGAACAGCGATTGCACGAGCCAGCCTGTCAGAGACAAGGTGAGCGGCAGGCGGTCTTGACTTGACCGCCTGCCCTCGCTGATTTGTCCGATGCACTGTCAGGTGGCTACCTGCGATCGCAAATAGGAATCTGCGCGGGCTCGAACATCCTTGAAGCTGGTGTTCACGATGAGCTCACCGTTCCGGTAAACAACCTTCAACAAGTCCTTTTTCAGTTCGAGTTCGTCTTGCCGGACCGCGGTCAAAGTACCGTTTTTCTCAACCACGGCCTGACGTCCTGCCTTGGAGGCTTTGCCCGGATCCGTGGCCGGGTTCTTGGAAATGTCTTGCCAGACACCCTCGGCATCTTTCATGGCATTGGCCTTCATTGCAAAACGCATCGTATCCCGATTGACCTGCTGCTGCAGCCCCCCGCCCATGCCAAAGGCAATATTGTCGAGTGACCACTTTTGATCGACCAGTTCACCGACCAGCTGCGTGATCGTCGCCAATGTCATACCATCTCCCTGTATGACGCGGACAGCAGGATTGAGTACCTTCGCCCCCTTTCCGTTCACCTGGCCGCCGTAGCTTTGCCAGAGCGTTTCCAACACGCGGATCGGCGTCTTGACCGGGTCTCCGGAATCCGGCCGGATTACAACCGTTGCGCCCGAGCGGAGGACCCTTTCTTTCAGCGCACCGCACCAGATGTCTCTTACAGCGCGGTCAAGATCGTAGCTGTCGGAAACGACCGCGACGAGACGATCCTTCTCGGCAAACTGCTCAAGCATGTTTGCATAAGCTTCCTGTTCCCGGTCCGGGCCCCAACTGGTCATTGTCGAGTGCTCGGCGGCAGGGATGGAGAAGCCGGCAATATCGGCCGAATAGAACGTCATGGCAGCTTCCAGTGCTTCCATCGTGTCTGTCCCGGCGAAATTGACCAGGTGTGCCATGCCGCCAAGTGCGGCACTTTCGGCTGAAGACACACCGCGTGCGCCGAAGTCGTGCAGCTTGAACGGGATCTGTCCGTCCGGATCTTCTGATGTTCCAAGAAGACCCTCGTAGATCACTTCTTTGGCCTTGAACGAGAGCGTTGCCACTGTGGAAGGATACCAGAGCGAGCGCAGCAGGGCCGTTTCCACCCAGGTCGTCAGCCAGGGCATGCGCTCGTCAGTGTTTTCCACCTGCACGAGGGGCACGCCGTTCGGGACAAGAGTTCCCTCAGGCAGCGCTTTGATTTCTAGCGGAAAATACCCGCCGTAGTCAGTCAGGATCGCTTGCCAGCCCTCCTCGTTGAAGGGAACACCATGTGCGGCACAGATGCGACCCGCCTGATCAATGTCAGCAGCCGTAAATGGCCTCAGCAAGGTATTTTTCAGATAGCTTTGAAGCCCGAAGAAGAGGACATCATCTGAAAACGCGTTGTTTCGCGCTTCCACATATGCGGAAATCGTTCTGGTTTCGGGCGGGTATTGCTTGAAGTGCGACTGCTTGTAGCTGTCAGTCGCCAATAGTGGGTTTGTCATTGTGAACTCCTCACGCGACAGAGTGCTTTCCCGCAGGCCTCCCCTGCGGGGTGTCAAAGGCCGGCCATCACCTCGATGATCGACCAGTGATCTTCGAAAAACTGTTCCGGACGCAGGTCGCCCAGGCGATGCCAGCTCGCCGAACGGGCGTCGTCACCGCCGGTCACAGAAAAGAGCTCCCGGCGCTCAGGAAGACGGAGCAAAAATGCATGGGTTATGATCCGTCCGCGCAATGACCGGTCGGGATGATCGAAGACCCGTGTGCTGGCGCTGTCGATGAACGAAGCGAGCATTGCAGGTGGTATTTCACCCTTGTGGTCGCTGATCGCTGTCTCTTCCTTGAGTTCGCGGATCGCCGCATCCTTGATGCTTTCGCGCGGATTGAGAAATCCGCCCGGCAAGGCCAGGAGCCCCTGCCCCGGTGCCTGTCCACGCTCGACGAGCAGGATGTTGCCGGACTGAATGACAACCGCATCTACGGTGACAAACGGCCCAACGCCCCACTCCTTCGGATAGGCCTCCAGATATTCGGCTTCTTCAAGCAGTTCCCGGAAGGTCTCGGTCATCGAAAACGCGTCGAGCCAGTCCGCAACTTCTTCCGACAGAACCGATCGGGAAACTGCGGGAATGCGCTGAAACAGCTGCTTGCGGACATCCGTTGAGGAAAAGGTTCCGTATTGGCTGTCGAGCTGGATGTTTCCCCATTCGGGAAAAAGTTTCAGGTAGTAGCTCGTGCGATCCTTGCCATACCCGGCGAGTGCGATCCTGATGTCTTTCAGACCGTGAAGCACCACACCGGACTTGTTGTAGTCCCGCAGGACGATTTCATTGACCGCACGCTGTACTTCCGCGCACCAGGCAGCATCTGAATAGGGATGGTCCGGCACAGGAGCCAGGATGAGACGTCCCGTCGCTATTTCATGCTTGAAGACCTTTGAGAACAAGTCTGCGCGCTCTGAATAGGTGAAGGGATTGCGCGGATCACGCGCCTGCCGGGCTGACCCGATCAGGACGATCAAGGTATCCACCTTCTCCAAGGCCGCACGGACAACTGCTTCATGTCCGGCATGCAATGGCTGGAAACGGCCGACAAAGACACCGTAGTGAAATCTGGACATTCGAGACTCCCCCGAATTGATGATGTGGCAGCCAAACTCCTCGGCTGAGATGAACATAATACTCCTTTTGAGTATAAGCAATCCCCCCGCCCTCACAAAAGCGTCAAAATGCGGTTGTGCTTAACAAAACGCATGATCTGTGCGGCGAGGCTGATTGTGATGGGAGTGACTTGTTCCCGAGTGCGCGCCCTGACACAGGTTGCCGGCTGGCTCGAAACGCCAGCATCACTCACAACAATGCGAACGAAAGAACACATTCGCGTCACGATGACGCTATGCGCAACATTCCGGCTGGCTTCAACCGATGCCACCCTTTATATTCATATTTTCGAAACCTTGCATTAAAGGAGCTTTATCATGACTGTGGAAAGAGCCATTCTTCTTGTTGTTGGAACGCTGGTCATCGCATCGGTGCTGCTGGCTGTATATGTCAATCTCAACTGGCTCTGGTTGACAGGCATACTTGGCGCGCACCTTGTGCAAGCGTCGTTTACAGGCTTGTGCCCGGTGGTCATGATCTTGAAAAAACTTGGACTGCCACAAAAATCCGGATTTGCATGAGTGCTCGCCGGTGACTGAAGCAGAGTTTAACGATTTCATTGGCGCCCCGGTTCTCGGTCGGGTCGCCCGCTAACCGAATTACCTAGAAAGACGGCCGTCAAAATCGCCATTGAACAAAAGTCCGGATGAGGCTGCGGCTTTGGTCAAGGTACGTGTCCAAAGTCCTGTCTGACTTAATCACGACACACTCTCATGTGACGTCGCGCTGCCGTTCCACGAAACCGGGGCTTCATTTTCACAACGACAGAACTCCACATCAAATTTACTTTAACGTGCTCTTTTGAATTGAACTCTTTTAAATTGCATGAAATGCTGCGATGCAGTGATGTCGAGGTCCGGTCCTGAACATGCAACTTCACAGCTGGCGCAAACACCCTGCGATCGTGATGATCCTGCTCGCTTTTTGGGTGAGTGCGCAGACAGTGTCTTTCTCACTGGCCGCTGTCGGCTCACAAGATTTGCCGATCGTGACAGCCCATTCAGCCGAGGACGGCGAAACATGGCTGGTGGCGTCGATTGAGACCCAATCCCCAGCCGGTCAATCGCGCCCTTGCGTGCTGACTTGCTTTGCGAATGCTGACGTTTGCCTAACCCAATGCGCCACTCAGACAGCCAAGGTGTCGGTGGCGGAACGCATCAGCGCCGCCTCAACGCGTCTACCACTCCAGAAACCTGCCACGCTTGCAGGTGAAACGGTCCCGGTGGAGCCTGCCCCTCCAAAGACATTCGGTTAGCTCGCACGCCCGGCAGACCCGGGCCGAACAACCAATTTCTTATGGAGTAATCGAAATGTCTGCGACACACTCGCACGAAAAGGACCTGAACGGTCCACTCAGTATCCTATTGTCTGCAGGACCGGAAAAACTGTCCTCCCGGCAGGCCGACCAAGCCGCTCTGGTGCTTAGACTGGGTCTTGGCAGCGTCTTTGTCGTCGGCGGCTGGTGGAAGCTGCAACGCGCGATTGATGCCACCAGATCCTCCGATCTCGTGGAAAAATACACTGCCTCCAACGGCTACATAAACGAGTTTTTCCAGTCCTACCTCTTTGCCGATGGCTGGATATCGGCCTGGGGGTTTCTCACAGCGCTGTCGGCATTTGAACTTGTCGCAGGAATCGCATTGGTCGCCGGGATCTTTGTGCGGCCTCTCGCAATCGTCTTCGGATTGCTCATGTGGTCGTTCGTTGCGGCATTGCCGGTTTCCACCGTTCCTGGCCAGGAAGTTGCCGTCAGTACATTTTTCACGCCTGCCCTTATCGTGCAGATCCGGGATGTCGGTCTTTCGGGAATGTGCTTCGCACTGGCAGCGCTCGGGTCCGGGGTCTACAGCCTTGATGAGCGTCTGACTGGGCGCGGCCTTGGCGTGGAGCGTGCCGACTGGAAATCCCTCGGATTGCTTTTGAGGCTTTCCGTCGCCGTTGCGTTTCTTGCAGGTGGCTTCTTCTATGGCCTCGACCATGTCAAAAGCTGGTCCGGCATTCCCCTGCTGCTTGCGCTTGTCGGCATCGTCCTAGCGTCCGGCCACGGCGTACGGTTGGCGGCCGGTGTCGCGTTTGCCGTGCTGGCGATCTATTGCGTCGGGAAAATCTCTTTCGACAAATCGCTCTGGGACAATCTCAACGCAGTCAAGCGGGAGTTTGCCTTTCTTGCCGCGTGCCTCGTCCTCATGCGCTTTTCCGGTGGGGCGGGCTTCAGGGTCAATGACCTCGTCGCCGCGCCGCGTGACGTGTTCTTTGGCAGAGCGCGCACTGAAGCGTGATTAAAGCGGATAGGAGGGCAGAGATGCCCTCCTTACCTCAGGTCCAGCTAAGCACCACTTTTCCGGCTTCGCCCGATTTCATCGCGGCAAAGCCTAGTTTGAAGTCGTCAACGCCAAACCGGTGCGTGATGACGTTGCGCACATAAAGGCCGTTCTGCAGCATCGCAATCATCTTGTACCAGGTCTCGAAGATCTCCCGACCGTAGACGCCCTTGATGGTGATCGCCTTGAAGACGATGCGGGACCAGTCCACGGGCGACTTGCCGGGCGGGATGCCCAACAGTGCGATGCGCCCGCCCATGACAAGGTTTTCGACCATCTGATCAAGCGCCACCTGATTGCCCGACATTTCCAGACCAACGTCGAACCCTTCGCGCATACCCAATTTCTGCTCAATGCCCTTGAGGTCCTCCCTGGCGACATTTACGGGCACCACATCGGCCACTTGTGTCGCAAGGTCGAGCCGCGCCTGATTGACGTCCGTGATAACGACATTTCGTGCACCGACATGGCGTGCAACGGCAGCGGCCATGATCCCGATGGGACCGGCCCCGGTGATCAGAACATCTTCGCCGACAAGATCGAAGCTCAAGGCCGTATGAACGGCGTTGCCGAGAGGATCCAGGATTGCACCGATTTCGTCGTCTATCTCATCGGGCAACGGCACGACATTGAATGCTGGCAGGCGCAGATACTCGGCAAACGCGCCCTGTTCGTTGACACCAATTCCCCTTGTCTCGGGGTCAAGATGGAACTTTCCGGCACGCGACTGGCGAGACTGCTTGCCGATCAGATGACCCTCTCCGGAGCAACGCTGACCGATTTCGAATTCTGTCACGTTCTTGCCGAGTTCAACGATCTCACCGGCGAATTCGTGTCCCGTGACAAGCGGCACTGGAACGGTTTTCGCGGCCCAGTCATCCCAGTTCCAGATATGTATGTCCGTGCCGCAGATACCCGTCTTGTTGATCCTGATCAGGACATCATCCGGCCCGATCTCGGGAACGGGTACATGGGTCATCCAAAGCCCCTCTTTCGGCTCGGCTTTGGAGAGGGCCTTCATCTGGTTGCTGTTCACGACAGAACTCCCGTCTTCCTGCCCGCCTTTTTGAACGCCTCAAGAGCGCGGTCGAGATCGTCACGCGTCAGCGCCGCGTTCATCTGCGTGCGGATACGCGCCTGTCCACGCGGCACTACGGGAAAGAAAAAGCCCGATACATATACGCCTTCCTCGAAGAGTTCGGATGCCATGGCCTGTGCCAATTTCGCCTCGCCCAGCATGACGGGAATGATTGGATGTTCGCCGGGCAACAGTTCAAATCCGAGCGCCTCAAGTCCCGAGCGCCAATAGTCCGCGTTGTCGAACAGGTGGCGCCGAAGATCGTCGCCTTCCTCAACAAGGCGGATTGCCTCAAGTCCGCTCATGACGACCGCCGGAGGCAGTGAGTTTGAGAAAAGATAAGGCCGTGCCCGCTGACGTAGCAGATCGACCACCGGCTGCGGACCGGCAATATAGCCGCCAATTCCGCCACCAAGTGCCTTGCCGAGCGTTCCGGTCAGGATGTCCACATCGACGCCGAAATGGGCCGGGGTCCCCTCACCTTTCGGACCCATGAAACCCGTTGCGTGACAGTCGTCGACCATAACCACCGCGTCATAGCGTTGCGCAAGGGCTGTGATCTCGGGCAGCTTTGCCAAGTACCCGTCCATCGAAAAGACGCCGTCGGTCGCAACCATCACATGCCGGGATCCGGTTTCACGCGCCTCTTTCAGTTTCGCTTCCAGATCCGCAATGTCCGAATTCGCGTAGCGATATCTCTTCGCCTTACAAAGCCGGATGCCGTCAATGATCGAGGCGTGATTGAGTGCATCCGATATGATCGCGTCTTCGGGTCCAAGAAGCGGCTCGAAGAGACCGCCATTGGCGTCAAAGCACGCTGCAAAAAGGATCGAATCATCCTTGCCCAGGAAATTGGCAAGGCGCTTTTCCAACTGCCTGTGAATGTCCTGTGTCCCGCAGATGAACCGGACAGAGGCCATGCCATAACCCTTCGGTTCCAGTGCCTTTCTGGCCGCTTCCTCCAGAGCCGGATGATCTGCCAGTCCGAGATAATTGTTGGCGCACAGGTTGATAACTTCACGCCCGCCAACCGTGATCCGACCTCCTTGAGGTGATGAGATCAGGCGCTCGGTCTTGTAAAGACCCTCGGCCTCTATCTCCTTGAGCGTTTCAGAAATATGGGACAGGAAGGCATCAGGCACGACAACACTCCGGCAAATTGGATAACTCATCCACTATACCGGATCTTTATTCAGGATAAAAGACGTGCCGTCCGTTATCGCGGAAAATTGTTTGAACGTTTCCGTTGAGGCGGTCTTTGTCGATCTAGAATTTGACCACCATGAGAATGGCCCGTGCCGGGCCATTGAGCGCTTCAATGCAGTGGGGCACATCAGCGGCGTAGCGCGCGGTTTCGCCCTTGTCGATGACACCCTTGGCGACACCGGATGTCACCTCGAGCTTGCCCTCTTCAGCGATGAGCTGTTCCCGGGTGCCGCTTTCGTGCGGCTTGCTGTCGAGTTTACCACCTTCGGAGAATATCAGCTCGTAAACCTCGAGTTTTCCGGTGTCCTGCGGAGGCGACAGGATCCTGATCTTGCAGCCGTCTCCGGCCCGATCGAGCGATGGGGTCTGATGTTCATGCAGGATCTCGACCCGGTCCTCCGCGACATCCTCGCCGAGAAGGCCAGCGAAATCGACATTCAGTGCCCTTGTGAGATTGAGTAGTGTTGCGACAGTGGGATTTGACTCGCCGCGCTCAATCTGGCTGACCATCGAGCGGGAAACGCCGGAGAGCTTTTCAACCGCCTCAAGCGAAAGGCCTTGCGCGCGGCGCGCCTGTTTCAGGCGTTCGGGCAAACGGGAAAGAATGTCGGAATCTGTCATGACGGAGTTAAAATCCGTTTCGCCGGACTTTGCAATTTTTCTTTTTCCGAACGATCGGCCACGCTGAAAATCGCCAATTTGTAAGCGGGAATCGCTCTTCAAAGATCATCGTCGTTTCCGGAGTGCATCCTGTCGCATTCGGAACACATGCTGCACCGCGCTCTCACATAGCGTGCCGTCGGATGTCAGCGGGCCTGTGCCTGCGAGATTTAAGCCCGTTTTCAAGGACACGCCGCGGAGAAATAGAATGGCAAGCGATATCGAAATTGCCCGTGCAGCCAAAATGAAACCGATTCAGGAGATCGGCGACCGGCTGAACATTCCTGACGAATCCCTCCTTCCCTATGGCCGGACCAAGGCGAAGGTTTCTGCCGAGTTCATCGAAAGCCTCGGCGAGCGGGAAAACGGCAAGCTTATCCTTGTAACGGCCATCAACCCGACACCTGCGGGTGAAGGCAAAACCACCACCACGGTCGGTCTCGGCGACGGTCTCAACAAGATCGGCAAGAATGCCATGATCTGCCTTCGCGAACCTTCCCTGGGCCCCTGCTTCGGCATGAAAGGCGGCGCGGCGGGCGGCGGTTTTGCCCAGGTCGTTCCGATGGAAGATATCAACCTGCACTTCACGGGTGACTTTCACGCGATCACGTCCGCGCACAATCTTCTGTCCGCCCTGATCGAGAACCACATCTACTGGGGTAACGAACTGGGCATCGACCAGCGCCGCGTAACCTGGCGCCGCGTGCTCGACATGAACGACCGCGCCCTGCGGTCCATCGTCTGTTCCCTCGGCGGTGTTGCAAACGGCTTCCCGCGGGAAGGCGGTTTCGACATCACGGTTGCCTCCGAGATCATGGCGATCCTTTGCCTTGCGACGGATCTGGAAGATCTTCAAAAGCGCCTCGGCGACATCATTGTCGCTTATCGCCGCGACCGCACGCCAATCTACGCGCGCGACATTGAAGCAGATGGCGCCATGACGGTTCTGCTGAAGGAAGCCCTCCAGCCGAACCTGGTGCAGACGCTGGAAAACAACCCGGCATTCATTCATGGCGGTCCGTTCGCCAATATCGCGCACGGCTGTAACTCTGTCGTCGCCACACAGACCGCGCTCAAGCTCGCCGACTACGTCGTGACGGAAGCCGGTTTCGGTGCGGATCTTGGCGCGGAAAAATTCTTCGACATCAAATGCCGCAAGGCGGGACTTTCTCCTGACGCCGTCGTGATCGTCGCAACGATCAAGGCGCTCAAAATGAACGGCGGCATTGCCAAGGACGATCTCGGCACCGAAAACGTCGAAGCCGTCGCCAAGGGGTGCGCCAACCTCGGAAGGCACATTGAGAACGTAAAGCAGTTCGGCGTCCCGGCCGTTGTTGCAATCAACCATTTCACCGCCGACACGGACGCCGAAATCCAGGCCGTCAAGGACTACTGCGCCGAGCTCGGCGTCGATGCTATCCTGGCCACGCACTGGGCCAACGGATCTGCCGGCACCGAAGAACTGGCGACCCGCGTGTCCGAACTCGCCGAAAGCGGTGCAGCACAGTTCGCCCCGCTCTACGAAGACGGTCTGTCGCTCTTCGAGAAAATCGAGACAATCGCCAAACGGATCTACCGTGCGGACGAAGTGCTTGCCGACAAATCGGTCCGCGATCAGCTCAAGCGCTGGGAAGCGGACGGTTTTGGCGACCTGCCGGTCTGTATGGCCAAGACACAGTATTCTTTCTCAACCGATCCGCAGCTACGCGGCGCTCCGACAGGCCACAGCCTGCCGGTCCGCGAAGTGCGCCTGTCGGCAGGTGCCGGCTTCATCGTTGCGATCTGTGGTGAGATCATGACCATGCCCGGCTTGCCGCGCGTGCCGTCAGCAAACCATATCCGGCTGGATGACAACGGCCAGATCGAAGGTCTGTTCTGATCTGTCCGGACCAGAGCAGTTAACTCAGGCGGGTCAAACGACCCGCCCTTTTCTTTGTGAACGCCGGTTTACCACCACTGTCGCGTAAGCGACTTGCCGTGTCGCATTGGAGATATCGGAATTTTAAGCTTCGGGCATAACATTTTGCACTAAGTTATAGTCACTTGCGCCCTGTTGGAGCTGCCAATGTCCGATGAAGAAGATATCGATCTCGCGTCGCTTTCCGATGACGAACTCGTCGAGCAGATGCATGACGACCTCTATGACGGTCTTCAGGAAGAGATCGAAGAGGCCGTCAACATCCTTCTGGAGCGCGGCTGGGTCCCCTATGACATCCTGACCAAGGCCCTCGTGGAAGGCATGCGGATCGTCGGCATCGACTTCCGCGACGGCATTCTGTTTGTGCCAGAAGTCCTGCTTTCGGCAAATGCCATGAAGGCCGGCATGGGCATCCTGCGCCCGCTGCTGGCGGAAACCGGCGCACCGAAGGTCGGCAAGATGGTTATCGGCACGGTCAAGGGCGACATTCACGATATCGGCAAGAACCTCGTGTCCATGATGATGGAAGGTGCCGGGTTCGAAGTAATCGACATCGGCATCAACAACCCTGTCGAGAACTATCTCGCGGCGCTTGAAGAGCATCAGCCCGAAATTCTAGGCATGTCGGCGCTCCTCACCACCACCATGCCGTACATGAAAGTCGTTATCGACGAAATGAAGGCGAAAGGCATCCGGGACGATTATATCGTGCTTGTCGGCGGTGCACCGCTGAACGAGGAGTTCGGTGAAGCCGTGGGCGCGGACGGTTACTGCCGTGACGCGGCTGTTGCGGTGGAAATGGCGAAGGACCTGATCGCCCGCCGCCACAACCAACTCGCCTCCAAAGGCTGAGACCGTGTTCGATGGGGCTGCCGGGATGCAGGTAGGCGAGCCTCTCTTTCCGATCGAAAACGATGAGGACGCGAACGACAAGATCGGCCGCGTCCTTATTATTGCCTGCGGCGCGCTGGCACGAGAGATCATCGCAATCCGCGATCTGAATGGCCTTGACCATATCGACCTGACCTGCCTGCCGGCCCAGCTTCACAACACGCCGGACAAGATCCCGGATGAGGTCCGCCGTTCGATCCTCATGAACCAGGACGCGTATTCTGAGATCCTCATCGGATACGGCGATTGCGGCACGGGCGGCCTGCTTGACCGGGTGCTGGAGGAAACCGGGACCAAACGGATCGAGGGCGCGCACTGCTACGCGTTTTTCTCCGGCCTGGAAGAGTTTGAAAAAATCGCCGAGGAAGAACTCGGCACATTCTATCTGACGGACTTTCTGGCACGCCATTTCCAGACAATGGTGATCGAACCGCTTGGGCTGGACTGGCATCCACATCTTCGGGACATGTATTTCGCGCATTACAAGCGACTGGTCTATCTGGCGCAAACCGACGATCCCGGTCTCGAACAAGCGGCAAGGGAGGCTGCCGACAGGCTCGACCTGACATTTGAACTGCGGCGAACCGGCTACGGCATGCTGTCGACGTTTCTGCAAGGCAGTGACGCGCGTTGACGCGGGTGTTGGACAGGTCGGTTTTTCACGCGCCGATGCCGTTATCAGGCGACCTGAATTCGGCGAACTCCGTCAAAGATGCTCTCGGAGGAAGGTGAGCTAATGGCGCAGAAAATCATCGTTTTTTGGAAAGATATTCCCGCGCAGATCCTGGTGAAAAAGGGTCGCAAATCCGCGCGTAGGGAGCTGCCGCCAATGTTCATGGAGGCGATCGATGCCTGCGCCATGCGTGTCGGTGCCAAGGACAGCGAAGCGTATATGGCCGAATGGCGCCGCACCGACCCGGTTGAAGTGTCGGACGATCTTGAAACAGAAGCGGAGGCAGCCCTGAGCGACCTGCTTGCGGCTTACCCGAAAGACCGGTTGAAAACCCTGCTCGCAAGTGGAGGTACGGAAAATGACTGAACAGCGCCTTTTGGCCAATGGGCGCCTGGCCGCCTCCACCGAAATGTCGCCGAAGCAGGTTGTCGAAAAGACCGAGCTGCTGGCAAACATTCCCGCAGGCACGCAGGTCTACGTCACCGATCTCGGCAACGCATCGGAGGACATGATCGTCGATGCCACGCGTACCTTGACCGACCAAAAGCTGATTGCCGTTCCGCATATGGCAGCGCGGCGCTACCCGTCCCTTGAGGCGTTTGAACGCCGGATCACGCGCCTGACGCAGGAAGCGGGCGCAACCGAAGTTCTCGCGATAGCCGGCGAGGCCGAAACGGCCGGACCGCTGACCTCCTCAGTCGCGCTTTTGGAAACCGGCCTCTTCGACAAACTCGGCATTCGGAAAATCGCCGTGGCGGGTCATCCGGAAGGCGCGCCGGACATCAAACCCGACGTGATCCAGTCTTTCCTGATGCGCAAGCATGAATTGGCCGCTCAGAGCGACGCAGAATTCCGGATCGTCACACAGTTCGGGTTCGATCCGCACAGAGTGAGCATTTGGCTGGATGAATTGAGAGAGTGGGGCAACACGTTCCCGGTCCATATCGGTGTCGCAGGACCTGCGAAAATGACCACGCTCTTGAAATATGCAGCATTTGCAGGCGTGGAAAACTCACTCAACTTCCTGAAAAAGCGCGGCGGCGCAGTGGTTTCCCTGCTCGCCGGATATGACCCGAATACGATGGTCGAGCCGCTGGAAACGCGTGTGACAAGCCAGCCGGATACACAGCTTGCCCAGATCCATGTCTATCCGTTCGGCGGCGTCCAGAAGACAGCTGACTGGCTGCTCGGACGCGGGAGCTGGTCCTTTCAACCTTCATCATCCATGACTGCCAACGAGAGCGCCTAAATGACACGCACAGTCGTCGCATCCGCCACCAAAGAAATCGTCATCGGCTTCGATCAACCGTTCTGTGTCATCGGCGAAAGAATCAACCCGACCGGACGCAAAAAGCTTGCAGCCGAAATGGTGGAGGGAAACTTTGAAACGGTTAAAGCCGATGCGCTCGCTCAGGTGGCAGCAGGTGCGACCATGCTGGACGTCAATGCCGGCGTGACGGCTGTCAATCCGAACGAGACCGAACCACCTCTACTTGTTAAAACTCTTGAGATTGTTCAAGAGCTTACAGACATTCCCTTGTCAATTGATTCATCCGTAACAGAAGCGATCAAGGCCGGTCTTGAAGCCACAAAGGGGCGGCCGCTGGTTAACTCCGTCACGGGCGAAGAAGAAAAGCTTGAGGCAATCCTGCCACTGATCAAGAAGTATGATGTGCCGGTTGTCGCCATTTCCAATGACGAGACCGGTATCTCCGAAGACCCGGACGTCCGGTTTGAGGTCGCCAAGAAAATCGTGGAGCGCGCCGCCGATCACGGCATTCCCGCACACGACATTGTCGTGGATCCACTGGTGATGCCGATCGGCGCCATGGGCACTGCAGGGCTCCAGGTGTTCCGGCTCGTGCGGCGGTTGCGTGATGAGCTGAAAGTCAACACGACCTGCGGCCTCTCAAACGTTTCCTTCGGACTGCCCCATCGCCATGGCATCAATGCTGGTTTCATTCCAATGGTCATCGGCGCCGGCATGACTTCGGCAATCATGAACCCGTGCCGTCCGGCAGAAATGGAAGCGGTCCGCGCAGCCAACGTGCTCAATGGTACTGATCCGAATTGCCAGGAATGGATCATGACGTACCGGGACCACAAGCCAGCGGCAGCCGGTGCAACGGCAGCTCCGGCTGAAAGCGGCGCGGCGGCTGGCGGGCGTCGCAGAGGCGGCCGCGCAGCGCGGAGGTCAGCGGGCTAATCCTCCGGACGGTTTTGCTGACGTTCACACAGTACGTCAGGTTACATAGCGTACCGCTTTCCCCTCCCCTTGCCCGGGAGGGGTTTTGCATTGAAAGAACGGGGCTCAAGACTTGCGACCAAAACCAGAAGCGTGAGTTGCCAGCCAGCCAAAACAGTTAGACACAGCAGCTATGAGCGAAGACACCAAACTTGCGAAAGTCGTATTTCAGCCGAGCGGACGACGCGGAACATTTGCCGTGGGTACGCCGCTGCTCGATGCGGCGCGGTCCCTGGGTGTCTATGTGGAATCCGTGTGTGGCGGGCGCGGGATCTGCGGACGCTGTCAGATCTCGGTTTCGGAAGGGACCTTCGCCAAGGAAAACCTGACAAGTTCGGCCGGTCATCTTGAAGGCGCGACGGAAGCGGAAACCCGCTACGCGACTTTGCGGACCCTTGCATCCGACCGCCGCCTTTCCTGCCAGGCGAAAATTCTCGGCGACCTGGTGGTGGACGTGCCGACGGATGCGCAGACCAACCGGCAGGTTGTTCGCAAACGCGCAGAAGCCAAACACATCGATGCTGACAGCGCGGTTACCCTCGTTACCGTTTCGCTCGCAGAACCGGACATGGAGACGCCGCGCGGCGACATCGACCGCCTGCGGGAAGCGTTGGCTGAAAGCGCCGGGATTAGAGGCCTGACGGTGGACCCAGTTCTGTTGCCACGTGTCCAGTCGATCCTGCGCAAGGGCAACTGGACGGTGACCGCCGCTGTTTATACCGATGAAGCGGTACCACCGGTCGTAACGGCCCTTTGGCCCGGCGAGAAGAAGGCCGTATATGGGCTTGCCGTCGATATTGGCTCGACAACAATCGCCGCGCATTTGTGCAACCTGAAAAACGGCCGGACCGTCTCCTCGGCAGGCACGTCCAACCCGCAGATCCGCTTCGGCGAGGATCTGATGTCCCGCGTCTCCTATGTGCAAATGAACCCTTCGAAGCTGCCGGATCTGACCAAGGCAGTGCGCGAGGCGATCAATGCGCTGGTTGGAAAACTTGTCGGCGATGTCGGTGCTGAAAGATCGGACGTTCTGGACGCGACCTTTGTCGGCAATCCGGTAATGCATCATCTCTTTCTCGGGATCGACCCCGTTGAACTCGGCGGGGCACCCTTTGCACTGGCCGCATCCGACGCGATGGTCCTGAATGCGCGCGATCTCGATCTGGAACTCAATCCAGGCGCACGCGTTTACATGCTCCCTTGCATCGCCGGCCATGTCGGTGCGGACGCCGCTGCCGCGACCTTGTCGGAAAGCCCCTATAGTCACGACGAAATCACACTGCTCGTTGACGTGGGCACGAATGCGGAAATCGTTCTCGGCAACAAGAACCGGCTGTTGGCGGCCTCCTCTCCAACCGGTCCGGCCTTCGAAGGTGCCGAGATCTCGTCCGGCCAACGCGCCGCGCCGGGCGCAATCGAACGAATCCGGATCGACAAGGAGACGCTCGAGCCCCGTTTCAAGGTGATCGGTGTTGACGAATGGTCCGACGAGGACGGATTTTCGGAAAAGATCGACAGTGTCGGCGTCACGGGTATTTGCGGATCGGGCATTATCGAGGCCGTTGCCGAGATGTATCTGGCCGGCCTTATCACCGAAGACGGGGTCATAGACGGGTCCCAGGCGGAGCGCACACACCGTGTCCGTGCACAAGGCCGGACATTTTCCTATGTCATCGCCGAAGAAGGCGTTGAAATCTCGATCCTGCAGACGGACATCCGCGCCATCCAACTGGCCAAGGGCGCGCTTTATGCCGGTGTAAAACTGCTACAGGACAAGCTTGGAACCTATTCCCTTGACCGTATTCGCCTCGCCGGTGCTTTTGGCAGTTACATCGATCCACAATACGCAATGGTTCTTGGCCTCATCCCGGATTGTCCTCTGGACGGCGTGACAGGGGTTGGCAATGCCGCTGGAACGGGCGCACGCATGGCGCTTCTGAACAGGTCCTACAGACGGGAAATCGAACAGACCGTGCGCGACGTTGAGAAGATCGAGACAGCTCTGGAGCCGAAATTTCAGGATCATTTCGTCAATGCCATGGCTCTACCGAACAAGGTCGACCCGTTCCCGAACCTGAGAGCAGCGATCGAATTGCCGGAGCGCAAAGCCCAAGATGTCGCCGACGCATCGGGCGGCGAACGTCGTCGACGCCGCCGGAGGGGATGAAACTCCTCTTCACCCTTGGGAAAAGCTCAAACATGCGGCTCCCGGTCACGGATCCCAGTAAAACTGCTCGCGCAGACGGCGCCAGATCTTTTCTCCGACGAGACAATCATAGGGCTCTTCGAACGTGAACTGGGCGCGCTGAACCAACGGCTCCAGAGGCGCAAAACCACCGATCTCCAGGATCAGTTTCCGCCGAACCGCATCTGGAAACTGCGCCCAATCGGTAACCGGTATGACAAAGCTTGCCGGCCCGCCCGTGACGCATCGTCGATAATAGACGTCAAGGTCCGGAATGTTGAACTGTGACCCGGGGCCGCCGGTGGTCATCAAGGGCAGTCCATTGATCGTGATACCATTTTCAACGGCGGCGTCGCGTGCCAGCGTCACAGGCGCGCCGTGGTTGTTCGGTCCGTCACCGGAGATATCAATGACGTACCTGTCCGCTTCAAAGGGCACTTCCTCAAGCATTTCCGAGGCATGCTTGATTGCCCCGGAGATCGACGTCCGGCGCTGGCTGAAGGACTCATCCCTCAGAACCTTGTCGGCAAAGTCGACTGCGTCCGCCTGCTCGTCGATCAACGTCCAATCGACAATCACCCTGACGTGGTTGTCATTCGCCCATTCGAACATCATCAGAGCGATCTTGCCATGCGCCCCGAGTTCAATCGCGCGTACCACTTCTGCGCTTGAAATTGCTGCGGCATAACCGCGACGCTGGATCCTCAGCTCATCATAAGACATGGATCGGGACACATCGACCGCAAGCACGAGCGCGACGTCGACCCTTTCCCGAGCTTTTGCAAGCGACAGGGGCGTCAGCAAGGCGAGAAGCACAAAGGCTAAACGCAGCCAAAGATGATGCCTCAACATAGGCGAAGGATAGCCGATAATTCAAAAAGCTGAAGCCGCCAATTTTCAGACGGCCATAAACCATCCGTGAGTGAGCTGGATATCGCCACAAAAAGCCTGCTTCTGACAAACAAGCTTCGCCGGTGTTTCCCTAGACAGAACGATGCATCGCCGTATTAAAGGTGATTTCGAAGCATTCCGGGTCATTCATCTTTGGCCTACACAGGGACAAGGCTTACGCAACTAGGCAATTTCCAGATTAAAAACAAAGAAAGGGCCGCTTCGAAAAACGACCCAATAGCTCTCTGTCTTTCATCAAACTCAGTTTTCGATCTTGACCCAAAACGGGGAGCCAACATCTTTACCATTGTACACTGCTACACCATCTCCGCGTTTTGTCGCAATAAAGATTGGATCGCTGTACTTTCCCTGGTCGATCTTAACACTACCGGTTACCCAACATGGATTATTGCTGCTTTCGCCGCACATCGTGCTCTGTGCAGTTGCACCCTTCGGGCCTAACCCTTGAACAGCGATGACGATCAGTCCAACTGCAATCACTGTGAGAATAAAATTCTGGTAAGTCATTACAAATTCTCCACAATTATATGCTGATGGATTTATCTAACGCTACTTTTGCGCGATCTACAACCACTGTCTACAAATCAAACAATTCGTAGCGTCAATTAGGCTCATGAACACGCTATGTTAGCGGTGCAAACGCCTTGCTAAGCCGACGGCTATTGCCCCTTTCGCGCAGCGGCGCAGTTCAGCTATAAAGCCAGCAACGAGAGCCAGTCCAGGAAACGCCGCATGTCTGAAACCGCCGCAAACGATCATCTCGAAAAGCCAATGCTGGGAACGCTTCTGCACGAGGGCGTCTACCGCATCGTGATGCAGCGCCCGGAGCGAATGAATGCCCTGTCGACCGCTATGATGACGGCTTTATCAGACGAACTTGCCAAGGCAGCGCAAGATCCGGCAGTGCGTGTTGTTCTTCTTGGCGCTGAAGGCAAGGTGTTCTGCGCAGGCCATGATCTGAAAGAACTGACTTCAGCGCGAGCCGAGGAAGACGGAGGGAAAGCGACGTATGAGCGGATCATGCGCCAGTGCTCCGATCTCATGCAGCAGATTGTCCGCCTTCCAAAGCCCGTGATCGCCGTCGTGACGGGTGTTGCAACGGCAGCCGGCTGCCAGCTGGTTGCGTCCTGCGATCTCGCGATCGCCGTCGACACCGCTACGTTTTGCACGCCCGGCGTCAATATCGGACTGTTCTGCTCAACACCGATGGTTGCTCTATCGCGCAACGTCGCTCCGAAGCAGGCGATGGAAATGCTGCTGACAGGTGAGAGCATCGATGCGTCAACCGCAAAGGAATTCGGTCTCATCAACCGGATCGTACCGCGGGACTACCTGGATCAGGTTGTTCAGAAATATGCCGAGGTAATCGCCTCGAAATCCTCAAGGACCCTCAAGATCGGCAAGGAAGCCTTCTACCGGCAACTCGAAATGCCGCTTTCCGAAGCCTATGACTTCGCCGCGAAGACCATGGTCGACAACATGCTCGCCAACGATGCTGAAGAAGGGATTTCGGCCTTCCTGCAAAAGCGTAAGCCGGAGTGGACAGACAGCTGATCAAACAAGACCTGACTGAGTGCAAAAGAAAGGGGCCTTGATCGCCCCTCTCCTTTTGAAGCTATGATGCCGGTCAGCTGCAGAATTTTCGAGCACCGGAAAAAGCCAGGTATGTCCCGATCTTCGGGTCGAACGACTTGAACTTTGCTGCGCAGTAACGGTGCCATGCAGGCGTCCAAGGCTGCAATCGGGAGACGGATTTATGCGGCCTCTGATTGAAGAAGGCCCTTGAATTCTTGTGCTGTCTTGTATCCAGCCGGCGTTTGCCGAAGTCGTGGCGGCGGTAGAATTTGTCGAAGCGATCGAACCGGCTATGACGGCTGAAGTGCCTGTGTTTCCGGCTGCTGCCACGGTGCCGTTTGATTTTCTTATGTTTTTTGAAATTGGCCTTGTGAACCAGGTCTCCAGTCTGAGTGAGCTGATTGGTTTTCACGGCCCCAAGCTTGGGTCCGGTCAATGCGCCGGCTTCTGCAGAAAAACTTATTCCTGCTGCGACAAACAACGCTGCGGTAAAGGTGACTACTCTTGAAATCATGATTTTCCTCACGAAGATTTCGCTTTAGGTAACAACAGAGCAACTGAAGTCACTGCTGTACTTCACATGTTATTGCCGCTCATCAACAATTGGGATTGAGGACCAACCGCTTCAAATCACGTTCCCGAAACAAGACGTGAACCACTTTGAAAGATCCAGTAAACCGGGAGAAAATCCTCGAATTGACGCGCTCCCGCGTGAACCCTGCCATTGTGGTCCACAAAGGTGCCTTGAGCGCGAAAGGTCACGTCACACCAACCCTTTAGGGAGCCGAATTGTTCCAATACGGACAAATGTCATGAACCAGAGTGGATATTCGGGCCGCCCCCTGGCTGCAAAGCTCGGCCTGAAGCCGGGCATGACCTGCTGGCGGCTGAACATGCCGGACGAAATTTCCGGAATACTCGACGAACAGGTGCCCGAGTTGCGGGTCGGGCCCTCACCTGCTTCAGGGCTCGACTGCGCCCACCTGTTCATCACCGAAAAAGACGTTTTGGCAGAACAGCTCGGCGTTTTGCGTCGAAAGATTTCTCCTGACGGAATGATCTGGGTTTCCTGGCCCAAAAAATCCAGCAAGGTGCCGACGAGCGTGACGGAAGATGTAATACGCGAAGTCTGCCTTCCAATGGGGCTGGTTGATGTCAAGGTGTGCGCGGTCGATGCAGTTTGGTCCGGCCTCAAGCTCGTGATCAGAAAGGAACTTCGCTCCAAACAGGCACAGAAGTCAGCCGTCTAAACCAGCTTTCCCGCACCCGGTTCACTGTCGAACGATGCGCGCGGAAATCGACGAAACCCTCTATCGTCTTGTCGCCGGATCACTAACGAAATGACCCGGCGTACCATCGATCTTCCGAATGGCTCTCGGTTCAGTTCTCGATTGTGTAAAGGAAAGACTTGCCCTTGCCCTTCTGGCGCGTCACGTAGAGGCCGGCAGGCGTAACACGATAGACTTGGCAATCTGTGTTCTTGGAATGGGTCGTGAGTGTTCGGCACCAATATATATCTTGCCAATTCCACGTTCCTGCCAAAGCCTTCTTGCCGAAATTGCCCTCGAATGTTCCATCCGCTTTTATGATGACCCAGTTTCCGTCGAGGGTTAGTTTCTTCCCGATAACCTTTTCACGCAGTTCCGCTTCCGTATCCACCAAAGCAGCTTCATTTGCAGCCTTCAGTGTCTTGCACCATTCATCGGAATTGTCCGAAGACAGCTTGGCCGTTTCAAGCTGGTAGTCCTTTCCCATCTCGGCAGCTGCATTGTAGGTTTTTTTCCCGAGTGCACCGTCAACCGGGCCAGGTTTATAGCCCGCTGATTTAAGCTCGGATTGAACGCAAGCAACATCCGCCATCGCCACTGTCGATCCTGTGACAACAAACAGCACGGCAATGCCGATCTTCCCAATAAACTTCATCATGAAAATCTCCTTTGAAAACAACTCCGCCGCATCTCCTGGAGTTTACAACCGTCAAAGAACGTCTGATTGAACATCATTGTCGTGGAATGTGCATGGTCCGTATGGACTATGCGCGCGTTGATACTGCATCGCTGACGCACCGTATCCGGTGAAACCGCGTCAACACGTCCTCAAACCTGTGACCGGAAAGCGCACGCGAAACCCTTGCGCACTCGGCCTGTTTCGCATTGGATGGCGCATACGCGCTGAGGGCCATCAAATATGAATCACGACAATTATTCCGACACATACATCAAGGGCATTCTCGACGAGGTCAAAACCGTCGCGATGATCGGCGCAAGCGCCAACAATGTGCGTCCGTCCTATTTCGTTCTGAAGTATCTCTTGGCGAAAGGCTACGATGTCTGGCCAATCAATCCAGGCCAGGCCGGCAAGGAAATCCTCGGCCAGCACGTTTACGCTTCGCTGGACGATTTGCCGGATGTTCCCGACATGATCGACATATTCCGCAACTCGGCAGCCGCGGGTCAGATCGTTGACCAGATCCTTGAAAGCGGCAAACTGCCCAAGGTCATCTGGATGCAGTTGACCGTCCGGCACGACGAGGCCGCACAGCGTGCGGAAGCCGCTGGCATTAAGGTCGTGATGGACCGTTGTCCGAAGATCGAATACGGACGTCTTTCCGGTGAAATCGGCTGGGCCGGTGTCAACTCCAAGACACTTTCCTCAAAAAGGCCAAAACTCCAGGCCGGCTTTCAGCATCGGGGGCTGTCAGGCAAACGATCCGGTTGAGGGTTTGCGAGCTGGTCGCAAGCGCCAGACTTCGCCCTAAGCCTTTGACATCGATATTTTAACACCGTGCGTTAATTCGAAAAATCCTGCTTTGACCTGCCGTCTGCGTTCGGTCAAACTGGCCGAAATTCCAAAAGGGAGGTTGTTTATGAGCGATAATATTCCAGGGTTTTCCACGCTGGCCATTCATGCCGGTGCCGCGCCCGATCCGTCAACAGGCGCCCGCGCCACGCCGATTTACCAGACAACATCTTTCGTGTTCGATGATGTGGACCATGCCGCCTCGCTCTTTGGCCTCCAGGCCTTCGGCAATATCTATACGCGCATTACCAACCCGACCACCGCTGTACTGGAAGAACGGATCGCAGCCCTGGAAGGGGGAACCGCTGCCCTTGCAACCGCGTCCGGCCATTCCGCCCAGTTGCTTTGCTTTCATACCCTGATGAAGCCCGGCGATAACATCGTCGCGGCCAACAAGCTCTATGGCGGGTCGATCAATCAGCTGAACCATTCGTTCAAGAGCTTTGGCTGGGAGGTCAAATGGGCCGATCCGGATGACCTCAACACGTTTGAAGCTGCGATCGACGAGAACACCAAAGCGATCTTCATTGAGAGCCTTGCCAATCCGGGCGGGATTGTCATGGACATCGAGGCAATCTCGGCACTTGCCAAAGCCAAGGGTGTTCCGCTTGTCGTCGACAACACGATGGCCACTCCGTACCTCTGCCGTCCGATCGAGCATGGCGCCGACATTGTGCTTCACTCGCTGACAAAGTTCATGGGCGGACACGGCAATTCGATGGGTGGTGTCATCGTCGATGGCGGTAGTTTCGACTGGTCTGCCGGCGGACGTTATCCGTTGTTGTCGGAACCGCGTCCGGAGTATCAGGGCATTGTTCTACACGAGACCTTCGGCAATTTCGCGTTTGCCATTGCCTGCCGGGTGCTTGGCCTGCGCGACCTTGGCCCCGCGATCTCTCCCTTCAACGCTTTCATGATCCTCACGGGTATTGAGACGCTCCCGCTGCGCATGCAGCGACATTCGGACAACGCAAAGAAAGTTGCGCTCCACCTGTCAGGACACAGCAAGGTGAACTGGGTTTCCTATGCCGCGTTGCCGGAAGACCCGCATCATGCGCTTCAGCAAAAATACATGCCCAAGGGTGCTGGTGCCGTGTTCACGTTCGGTGTTGAAGGCGGCTATGACGCAGGTGTCGCGCTGGTGTCGAAGTGCGAGCTCTTTTCGCATCTCGCCAATATCGGCGACACGCGCAGCCTGATCATTCACCCGGCTTCGACAACGCACCGACAGCTGACCGACGAACAGAAAACGGCTGCTGGAGCCGGGCCGGACGTTGTACGGCTGTCCATCGGGCTTGAAGAAGTTGACGACATTATCGCGGATCTCGATCAGGCGCTGTCCGGCTGATTGAGCAGGCAGACAACACCAAATGCCCGCCGCCGGCGGGCATTTTTTTCAAGCAGACTTGATGGGATATGCGCCTTTCAGAAGCGCCAGATGGTCAACCGAAGCCGCGAGCACAAAAACGGCAAAACCCTGGTGAACCAGCGCTATCGACATTGGCACCTGCCAGATCAACGTCAAGATCCCGATGACCGCCTGCAACAGTATAAATGCGGCGACATGAGCGCTCGCCCGCCGTAATTCGCTTCGTTTGCTGACCCTGAATGTCGACAGCAGCAAGAACAGCCCGAGCACAATCAACAGATAGGCCGTCATGCGGTGCTGGAACTGCACGGTTAAAACATTTTCGAACAGATTGAGCCAGACCGGTTGCATCATCAGCAAACCGTCCGGAATGAACTGACCGTCCATCAACGGCCATGTGTTGAAGGTGAAACCGGCATTGAGACCGGCTACGAGACCGCCCAGAAACATCTGAAGGAAAACGAAACACAGGACCAGGGTACTGAACCCGGCCAGGCGTGCCTGCTCCTCGGGGAGCGGGTCGGCGAGAGGCGACAACCGTCGCGCTATCCAGAACAGGTATGCAAAGATTATCAGTGCGAGCGTCAAATGCGTGGCCAGCCGGTACTGGCTCACATCGACGCGGTCCACAAGACCAGAGGCGACCATCCACCAACCAACGGCCCCTTGCAAACCGCCAAGGGCAAGCCCGAGAAGAAGGCGCGGTTTCAGCCAGGGCTCAATACGTCCCGCCGCCCAAAAGACGACCATGGGCACGAAATAGGCAATGCCGATAAACCGGCCCAGTTGTCTGTGGCCCCACTCCCACCAAAAAATGAACTTAAATTCTTCAAGGCTCATGCCCTTGTTGATGAGCTGGTACTCCGGGATCTGGCGGTATTTCTCGAGTTCCTCTTCCCACTCTGCTTCGCTCAACGGTGGAATTACCCCGTGGATCGGTTTCCACTCTGTAATGGAAAGACCGGATTCGGTGAGCCGGGTCGCGCCTCCGACCACAACCATGGCTAGGATCAGGGCACAGACGCAGTAAAGCCACCAGCGGATCATCGCCCTGCTGCGTCTGGTCCGTTCCAGTTTCGCCGGCAGGATCTGGACCTCCCCTTTACCCGCGCCCTCAGCAAATGCGTTCATGAAGCCGTTCCGATTATTCCCCTGGGCCGAATTGACCTTTTGTGTGCGGAGATATAGGTGCAAGGCCATAACGGCAAGCGGTCTGAGACATTTTGCCGTCTTTCAGCACAGGCCCCAACTGGTTCAACGGATACCCAAAGATGGTTCCCTCGTTTCGCAAATTTGTCGGCATGGTGGTACTCGTCATTTTTGTCGTGGTTTACGCCTTCACCGCAATGGTTATCGGCGACATTACACTGCAAGACTCATCCAACCTGGCGCGTTTTGTCTATTTTGCCATTGCCGGCCTTCTTTGGGTCATCCCGGCGGGCGCAATCATCTGGTGGATGGAAAAAAGCGGGAAAAACCAGACCTGACGCCAAACCCGGACGCCGCCCACCGGGCAGCGCGGTAAAGAGCAAAGGGAGCGCCGGTCAGATACTGATCGACGATCGCCGGATCTTGAAACCTGCCATTCAGCGAAACGCGCGGCAGCATCATCGGATCGCGCGCATTCACGGACTGCAACACGCCCGGCAAAGTCGTTACAGAAGACGAAAATCCGATATCCCGCAGGATATCCGCATCGCGCAGGCTTACTGCATGAGACTTTCCATAGGGATAGGCGAAGTGTTTCGGGCGTCGTCCGAGCTCCTTTTCAAGGATTTTCATGCCCTTGGTCACGTCAGCGCGCGCCGATGAACTCTCGAGCCGCGCCAGTGCAAAATGATCGTGGGTGTGCGCACCGATCGTCACCAGCGGATCTGAAGCAAGCTCTCTCACCTCGTCCCAGCTCATCATCTGCTCGTCCGCCAGCTCGGCGAGATCGAGGCCATATTTCTCAGACAGCGCCCTGATGATCTTGCGTTGATCCAGCTCACCGATTTCCAGTGTCAGGTAATCAACGATCCGTTCAAAACACGCGCTTTTTTCCTCGGTCGTGCCACACGAAATGCCGTTTTCTTCGCCCGCCCGCGTAAAGACCACCGTGTCGTTTTGCGCAACGATCCGCTCAAGTGCCAGCCACCAGAGCTCACTTGTGCGCTCCACAAGGCCCGTCGCCACAAACACTGTGAAAGGTGCCTGCAATTCCTTCAAAATCGGATAGGCAATTTCCAGGTTATCCCGATACCCGTCATCGAAGGTCAGGACCGCGTATCTGTGATGGCCATAGCCGGATTTCAGCAGATCGACCGCCTCATCCAGGGAGATGATTTCGTAGCCATTTGCCCGGATGCGTTCGACTGCAAGACGCAGGAACTCTGGCGTGATTTCCAGATGAGCGTTTGGCTGAAAGGCGTCGGTGCGCGACATACGCACATGGTGCATCATGAACACCGCCCCGCACCCTTGGGTCAGCGGTGCGAGCATTCGGCCGATTCCGGTTCCTTTCAGGACCCTGAACGCACGAGAGACTGCTTTTTGACGTATGCCCATGTGGCCTTAATGCCTACTCATCAATTGTGCACCAGTAAGGCACGTATTCTTTAACAATTGTTGCTAAGTCTATCGCGACGTCAGCTTGCCAGCCAGCGCAACGCCGAGCTTTCGCCGATGTTCGTTTAAAATGGATTACCCCAATGTCACCGATTGCCGCGACCGTCTTGGAGACAGACTCAACCGAAAGTTCGGTGCGGAATGAGACATCGCTCGAATTGGCCGTTTTTTCAGACTTCCGCGACATTGAAATGGATTGGCGTCAGCTTGATGCCATCGGATACAGCAATCCCTATCAGTCGCCTGGATGGCTAACGGCGTGGAGCGAAACCATCGGTCGCAGCCACTCCCTTGAACCGGTAATCGTCGCCGGACGGCTTGATGGAAAATCCGTTCTCATTCTCCCGCTCGCCGTGCAGCACCAGTCGGGCGCAACGACTGTTTCCTTTCTTGGGCATGAAAACGGCAACCAGAATACGGGCATCTGGGACCGCCGGTTCTACGATAATGTCACTGCCCAGCAAATCCATGATTTCCTGACGCAGATCTGCCGAACGCTCGACGCCGATCTCCTGATCCTGCAAAATGTCCCGGAGATCTGGCAAGGCCGCCCACACCCACTGGTGCTGGATGAAGCTGAAACCAGTCCCAGCCCGATTTTTGTACGAGACCTCCCCTCCGACTTCGAAGTCCTCTTCAAGGAGACCCACAGCAAGTCGTCGCGCAAGAACCTCTCGCGCAAGCAGCGGAACCTGCAATCCGTCGAGGGTTACGCCGTTGTCAAAGCCGAAACGAAGCAGGATATCCGGCGCGGCTTTGATGCTTTTTTGGAACAGCGAGCGACACGCGCGCAGGAAGCTGGAATTCCGAACGTTTTTTCAACGCCTGTTGCCGCGCTATTCCTGGAGAAACTGATCGGGCTCGGTGACGAGGCCGAAGCTGCACCCGTCCTGGATCTCTGGTTCCTGGAGGTTGGCGGAAAAATCCGGTCAACCTATCTTTGCGCCCACCATAGCGAAACCATCTTCGCCTACAGCAACAGCATTGCGCATGACGAGTTTTTGCCGAACAGCCCTGGCCTTGTTCTGATCAAGGAGATCATCGAACGGGCCTGTGCGGCTGCGGATGTCAGCGTGCTGGATCTCGGTCTCGGCGAAGAACGTTACAAGACCTCATGGGCGGAACCGGTTGTTCTGAAAGACAGCCTTGTAGCTGCGTCCTTCATGGGAAGATGCCAGAAGAACATTGCTGTACTTCGCCTCAACGCAAAGTCTGCAATCCGCAATTCCAACGTTCTGTGGCCGCTTGTTCGCCGCATGCGCAAATGGACATCAGGGCTGGACAGCCGCTGACAGAGCAGATTGATTTCCGGACAGTTTGATGGCCACCGCCGGTCTTCTGGACCAGCGGCGCCATAACGATCAACAAAGACATTGGCATTGACACTGCTTACGCAGCGTGGCCGTCTCCGTTGCGACGGGGATCCGGGCTGGTTTCGCCTGCGATCAGCACTTCCACACGTGCACCGGTGTTGTGGGCCAACAGGTTGGCTGCACTTTGGAGTTCGTGGCTGTGATCAGGGGCGCTTGCAGCGATGAACACTCTGTCGGCAAAACTCAGCATGCGGGCGCTTGCAAGCGATCCGTCGATCGCACCCAGGTCCACCACAACAGCTTCGTAAGTCGTGCGGATGGCGTCCAGGGCGAGTTTGAAGCGTTCCGATTTGACCATGTCATCAGTGATCGCATACCGGCCAGCTTCGATGATGTGCGCCTTTGACACCGCATCCCTGTAGACGACCTTGGCAAAAGGCATGCGTCCCGACACAACGTCGGAAAATCCTTCCGCCCCCCGTTCATTCGCCTGGTCGGGAAAGACCTCAACAACCAGCGAGGACTTGCCGTTTTTGGAGGCCTTGCGTGCGAGTTCGAAAGCCAATTCGTGCGACAAGGCTTCGTCGTCGACACTCAGGACAACAATGCGCCCTTTTACGTCGATATCCTTGGAGAAGGTCGCTTTCTGGTTCTTCTTCCATGGAACCTGCGGTACCTTCTCACCCAAAGGCTGCGGTTCTGATGAGGGGGGGCTCACTCGTTCCTCTTCGCGAGCAGTTGCCGGGACATCCTCGCTTCCGCGCAGGCCGCCAAGCCAATCCGGAGCAACGTCCTTGTCATAGTCTCTATAGACATCGTCCAGTGACCGGCGCTTGGTTTCCCTTTGCGGTTCCGACATGTCCCGAACTTCGTCAATGTCAGGCACCGGGCTGGATGCAAATTGGTCTGCACCCTCCGGATGCGCAGGTATTGGCCGGTCTTTCAGGTCAGCACCGAATGCGTAGTTTGCAGAGGCCAGGCCGTAACCCTGATGCCAGCCGAGAGGCTCTCTTGTGCTGATGCTGCCAGCCGGGGTCGGTGCGGTTTGCGGGAAATCGGGATTTGGCATGCCCGGGTTTCCAGCGCGCTTGTTGCGCGTCCCGGCAACCTGAGGCGCTCTGGCTGTTCCGGCATTATAAAGCGCCTCACCGGAGAGGAACGCTTTCATAATGACGAAGGCACATCCCAAAATGAAAGTCACGAGTGCTGCAATTATCGTGCTTGGAATGATCTTCGGCGCATAGGGTTCGACGGGCACGCTTGCCCTTGAGATAATGCGCGCATCCGCCGGCAGGACCTGCGCGCGCAGGCGCGAATCGGCCTCTTGAAAGCTGAGCATGAGTTGATCGAGCTGGGCAGCTTTCGCATTGGCCTCGCGCTCAAGTTCATTCAGCCGAGCCTGGTCAGCGTTGGATCTGGCCGCCGCAACTTTCAACTCTTCAAGACGGGCTTCCAGGGCAAGAGCCTGCTGGTTGGCGACCTTGGCGTCGCTCTCGAGCCCCTGCAGGATTTTGCCGGCTTCCGACCGGATCTGCCGGTTGTAGTCGTTCAGCTGGGACTGCAGCGATCTCAGTTGCGGATGGTTCGGCAACAGTGTGATCGACAGTTCCGCGATGTTCGACTGAATTTCGACCTGACGTTCCCGCAGTCTCTGGATCAGCGTTGAATTGAGTACATCGCTCGCCGTTTCCAAAGATCCACCGGAATTGAGCAGTTCCCGCAAGAGGTCCGCCTTGGCTTGAGCCTCCGCTTTGGACGCTTGCGCAGCCGAGTAATCGCTGCTCGTCTCTGCAAGCTGCTGCTGGTTCAAGGGGATGTTGTCCGCGCCGATCAGAAGGTCCGCACGTGCACGGAAATCGGCGACTGCCTGTCGAGCAGCCTGCACTTCCTTGCGCAATTCCACAATCTGCGGCTCAAGCGCTGCAGATGCCAGTTCGGTGGTCTGCCTTTTGGCGCTCGATTGTAGCGCAAGATATTCGTCAACAATCGTGTTGGCGACCTTTGCGGCCAAGACGGGATTTTGAGCGGAATAATCAACTGCAATCACCCTGGAGCCTTCCAGGCGATATATGTCCAGGTTCTCGTAAAAGTGTTTGAGAACCCGCTCTTCCTCGCTGTTGCCGGCCGTGTCGCTTTTTAGGCCCACATATGTAAGCAGGTCTCCAATCAGCGAACCATCGCCCTTGGCATCGAACTCAGGGATCGCTGCAAGATTGAGTTTGTTGGCAACACGGCGCGCGAGATCCGCAGACATCAGCAGCTGCACCTGGCTGGCAACGCCCTCTGCGTCCAAAAGCGCCCTTTCTTCTTCGATGCCACGGGAAGCGCCCGGGAACTTGTTGTCCGTGCTCTCGATCAGGACCCGGGCTTCGCCCATATATTTCGGGGCAACAAACTGGAGACCCAGAAACACGGAGGCAGCAACGATCAGCGTGAGCGGCAACAGCCAGCCAAGCGAGCGCCCAATGGCACGGAGCAACCCTCCAAGGTCCAGCGCCATGTCGTCATCGGGATAGGTCTGCCGCTCAGCGTTCATTGCGTTTTGTCTCCACGTTCCGGCAAACTATGTCGAATTAGGGTAAGCGATCGGTTAAGCAATCTGCAAATGGGCGTTTGTCCCCGTTAATAATTGCCTTTAGAGCCGCGACGTTCCTTTTTCAGCCCGAAAACGCTCTTCACCCTCAATTAACCATAACACGCGATGCTGTTACGGAATTGTAGGAGAGTCGTTGATGCGAACGAAAGCGCTTCTGGTCCTGGGTCTTTGCCTGGGCCTTGCTGCGTGCAGCGGGTACAGACAGCCACCGACCGCGTTTCATGAAACGCTGACCCAGCCTTACCGCTTGGATTCAAGCGACCGGCTGCGCATCATCGTGTTCGGTCAGGAAGACCTCTCAAACACCTATGTTGTTGATCAGGCAGGGTATATCTCCTTTCCGCTCATCGGCAGCGTTGCCGCAAGAGGCCAAACCCAACAAGGTCTCGCCTCCGAGATTGCCGCCAAATTGCGGCAAGGATATATCCGCAATCCCGACGTCTCAGTCGAAGTGGACACCTACAGACCCATCTTTATCATGGGTGAAGTGCAAGATGCAGGCCAGTACAACTACGTTGCGGGCATGACCGTTCAGAATGCCATCGCAACAGCAGGTGGCTTCAGCACCCGGGCCCAGCAGACCAATGTCGACATCACCCGTCAGATTAATGGTGAAATTCTAAACGGTCGTGTTCCCATTTCGGACCCGGTGCGTCCGGGTGATACGATTTACGTTCGGGAACGCTACTTCTAATCCTCCGTAAATTAACTGGGGACTCATCTCCCTTTGCTAGTGTGCAGCCCTAGTGCTCCACGGGTTCAAAAAGAAACCCGGGGGTAAAAACAGGGAAACTGCACCATGACAACGACCCCAATGCGGATCGTGCATTGTGTCCGGTCGCCTATTGGCGGAATTTTCCGTCATATCCGCGACCTTGCGACTGCGCAGACGGAAGCAGGACATGATGTCGGCGTGATCTGCGACAGCAGTACGGGCAGCACATTCGACAACAGGCTTGTGGAGGAGCTCAAATCCACGCTTTCTCTCGGCCTGGAACGCTTTCCAATGCAGCGTCAGCTGACTTTTCAGGATCTGTCCGCGACGCATTCTCTCTATAAACACGTGAGGGACCTGCGCCCCGATATCTTGCACGGGCATGGTGCAAAAGGCGGTGCATACGCGCGTCTTATCGGATCAGTGCTGAGGTTGCGCGGCAACAGGACCGCGCGGGTCTATTGTCCTCACGGGGGCAGCCTGCATTACGATCCCAACCGGTTCGAAGGACGTGTCTACCACACGCTGGAGCGTATCTTGGGGCGTTTGACCGACGGCATCGTCTTTGTTTCCGACTATGAAGCGGCCGCCTATGAGAGCAAGGTCGGCCGCCCAAGCGCAAAGACGCGGATGGTCTATAACGGCTTGACCCCGAGCGAGTTCAAGCCCGTCGAAGTCGGCCCGGATGCAGATGACTTTCTTTACATCGGCATGCTCCGCGACCTGAAGGGAACGGATCTCTTCATTGAGGCACTTTACAATATCCGCCTAAAGACCGGCGAAGCGCCAAGCGCGCATATCGTGGGTGAAGGCCCGGACGAGGAAAAGTACCGCCGCATGGTCGGCATGCTTGGCCTGGACAAAGCCGTGACCTTTCATGGCGCCCTGCCCGCACCTGAGGCCTTCCATCTTGCCAAAACGATTGTCGTGCCGTCCCGCGCTGAGGCAATGCCCTACATCGTTCTGGAAACCGTGGCAGCTCAGCGTCCGCTCATTGCAACACGTGTCGGCGGCATCCCGGAGATATTCGGCAGATATGCCGACCGCCTGATCGAACCGGGGCATATCGGCAAGCTGACAGTCGCAATGGAAAACGCACTGATCGATCCGGGCAAAATGACTGCGGATGCCAGAGAGTTGGGCAGCTGCCTGGCGGAGACTTTCTCCGTCGAGCTCATGAGCGATCGCATTACGACACTCTATCAGGAGCTGAAAGGCCTCAAGACGGCGGAAACATCCGCTGCCGGTGCAACGGCTGCGACCGGAGGTCTTTCGCGAAACCAGTCCGTATACGCCAGATCGAGCAACCGATAATGAGCAACCCCGCGTTCAAACCCACCGAGATTGTCGGCCCCGCTCCGGAAGACAAGACAGGCGTGGACCTGCGACAGAATATGGAAAAACAGTTCCGGCACAGTGTTAACGACGCTATCGGCCCGCAGAATTTCCATACGTTGTCACAGGCCGGCAACGGCCTTTCCGCCGGGGCGGTTCAGATTGCACAAAGTCTTGGCGGAAAGGGTGTTTCCGTTCCTGTCCTGACCGGTTTGGTGCGTCTGACCGATATCCTGCTGATCGTCATCGCTGCTGCGGCCGCCATGGCCGGAGGTGCAGAGAGCGTTGCGAGCTGGTCTCATGGCCTGGTCACGGGTGCAGCCGTTCTCTTCACCCTCGCCTTTTTCCAGGCCGCGGACGTTTATCAGGTCACGGTCATGCGCCAGGGCCTGTCGCAATTGGGGCGCGTGGCGGCCGGCTGGACCCTTGTCTTCGCAATGCTTGCACTCCTGCGCTCAACGACCGGGATCGGGTCGGGCCTGTCGGATACCTGGATCGGCGCGTGGTTCGCGCTTGGACTTGCCGGATTTTGCCTGTCCCGCTTTGTCGTCTATTCGCTCGTCAGACACTGGATGAACAGCGGACGCCTGGAACGGCGTGCCATTATCGTCGGCGGTGGCACTGCGGCAGCGGAGCTGATCCACGAACTGGAAGCGCAACCGGACAACGACATCCGCATCTGCGGCATATTCGATGACCGGAACAACGACCGCTCGCCGCCCGTTGTGGCAGGGTACCCGAAGCTGGGCAATATCAGCGATCTGGTGGAGTTCGCCCGGCTGGCCCGTATCGACATGCTGATCGTCTGCATTCCGCTGCGCGCCGAGCAAAGGGTTCTGGAGCTTTTGAAGAAGCTCTGGATCCTGCCGGTCGACATCCGTCTTTCCGCGCACACCGACAAGGTCAGGTTCCGCAACCGCGGCGCGTCGTTTATCGGAACCGTTCCTTTTGTCGATGTCGTTGAGAAGCCGATCGCGAACTGGGACATGGTTGGCAAGCGCATCTTCGACCTGATATTCGCCTCTCTGGCGATCGTGACCCTTTTCCCTCTGATGATTGCAGCTGCGATCGCAATCAAACTCGACAGCAAGGGACCGGTTCTGTTCCGCCAGAAGCGCTATGGCTTCAACAACGAGATCATCGATGTCCTGAAATTCCGGTCCATGTACACGGAAATGGCGGATCCGGATGCAAAGCAGGTCGTGACGAAGGGCGACCCGCGGGTGACACGGGTCGGGCGCTTTATCCGAAAGACATCCATCGACGAGTTGCCGCAACTCTTCAACGTGCTCGCCGGCAGCCTGTCGCTGGTCGGACCGCGTCCGCATGCCGTCAACGCCCACACGGACAACACGACCTGGGATGACGTCGTCGACGGGTATTTTGCGCGTCACAAGGTCAAGCCGGGCGTTACCGGCTGGGCGCAGATCAACGGCTGGCGCGGTGAAGTGGACACGCAGGAAAAAATCCAGAAACGTGTTGAGTGCGACGTCTACTACATTGAGAACTGGTCCATCCTGCTCGACCTGAAAATCCTGCTCTTGACGCCGTTTCGTCTGCTCAATACGGAGAACGCCTATTGAGTGTCGCGGGCGGACATTTTGGCGATGCCCGCCTGCATGCGCCAATCGGCCTGCCGGTCAAGAGCCTTGGCAACGGCGCACTTTGGCTCGCTGCCTTTCTGTCCGGATTCGTGATTGAGGAACCGGCACCCTACGAACTCTACATGGTGCTGCTGTCTGTGGTCTGGCTCGCTTGCGGTCTCAAACTGCGCCGGGAGTTCGGGCCGCTTGTCATTTGCCTCATTCTCTACATCACCGGCGGGATTGCCTCGATCCCCATCGCCAAGGACATCGGCGATGCCTCCATGTATATGGCCGTGTCGGGGTTCCTTGCGATCACCGCTATCTTCTATGCGGCCATCCTCGCCGACGACCCCGGCCGCTTTCGCATCATTCAAAACGGTTACACGATCAGCGCCGTGGTGGTTTCGGCAATCGGTATCGCCGGCTACTTCAACCTGTTTCCGGGAGCCGAATATTTCACGCTCTATGACCGCGCGCGCGGAACATTCCAGGATCCAAACGTCTTCGGGCCTTTTCTGGTCCTGCCGACACTGCTGATCATCCGTAAACTGCTCAGTGACTCCGTCTTTCGGAATTTCATTCTGCTGGTGCCGCTCACCATCCTGCTGCTCGGCATTTTCCTGAGTTTTTCCAGGGGCGCCTGGGGCGTGCTTTTTGCCGGCGTGCTTGTTGTCTATTTCCTTGCGCTGGTCACAGAACAACGCAATCGACGCCGCATGAGGCTGATCATGCTCGGAATAACCGGCGTGCTGGCCGTGTTCGCCCTGTTGGCAGCCGCGCTCTCAATCGACACGGTCGCGGATATGTTCGAGCAGCGTGCGCGTCTGGTTCAGGACTACGACAGCTCCCGTCTCGGCCGTTTTGCACGTTACGCCCTCGGATTTCAGCTGGTGATGGAACACCCGCTCGGCCTCGGACCGCTCGGTTTTCGAAATTACTTTCCGGAAGACACCCACAACGTCTACCTGAAGGGCTTCACCACCTACGGCTGGCTTGGCGGGGCAACCTACATTGCACTGGCAATCTGGACGCTTGCCGCCATGGTGCCTCTCCTCTTCAAGCCTCGTCCCTGGACCGGCTTTCTTCAATGTGTCTTTGCCGTCTTTGTGGCGCATCTGATCCTGTCGGTGGTCATCGACACTGACCGCTGGCGGCACATGTACATGCTCTACGGGCTTGCCTGGGGCATGATCGCGACGGACAGGCTCGAACGACGGCGGCGCCTTGTCTCCGAAGGCCATCAAAAGACGGATGGCTGGGTAAACCCGGCTCCGGGCGCAACAAGCCGCTTGCGCTCTTAATGTGAACAAGTTAGGTAGGAGCCGTTCGGGCAGTAGCGCAGCCTGGTAGCGCACTTCACTGGGGGTGAAGGGGTCGTCGGTTCAAATCCGGCCTGCCCGACCAATCATTTCAGCAGCAACAAGTAAAAATCTCCTGTTGCTAGAAAGGCTGAACACCCCTGCCCGCTCTTGCAAAGGCCCAGTCAGGCCAATAGCTTCGAAACTAAGCGCCGAAAACAGGCGCTCGTCGTGGGGCGACGAATGGGGCTGATGAAACCACTTTCCAGACTTTCCATAACCGTCAGCCTGTTCACGGTGACCTTGAGCGTTGCGCTGGCACTCGCGGCAACGATCATTTCCTATACCCACTATGCCAACCGGGAGACGGCCCTGACGGCGGGGCGCGAGCTGATGGAACGGTCCGCCGAAGTCGTGCGGCTCCAGACCGCCTCCCTGATCGAACCGATCAACGCCATCGCGCGATATTCAGGTGACTGGCTCGACGTCAACGTCGATCCGAAGGCAAGCGGCCACCCGGCGCGCAAACGGCTGATCTCGTTTCTTTCCGCCGTGCCGCAAATCGCCAATATCTATATCGGCTACGACGACGGCAGCAACTATCTGGTCGGTGCCACGCGCACCCTGCCCGAAGCACGCCTTGAAGAAATGCGCGCACCGGAGGGAACGGTTTATCGCGAGCAGATCATCTTGAGGGGTGACCGGTCACGTCCGGTGCAGATCGACCGCTTTCTGGACGAGAACAGTGTCACGCTTCATACAAACTCGAACGAAGACGAGATCTCGTACGATCCGCGAGAGCGGCCCTGGTACAAGCAGGCCATCGACAGTCCTTTTGTGGAGCGCACGGACGTCTACCTGTTCACAGGCTCGAAAAGACCGGGTCTGACAGTCAGCAAAAGACATCCGCGCGGTGTCGTCGGCGTCGACATTACACTCTCGGACCTCAGTTCGTTTCTGGATTCAGAACCTCAAGCGAAGTCTGGCGTGCTGGCCATCATCAGTCATGAGGGCACGCTCCTCGCACATTCCTCGCTTAAGGACAGTCCTGATGGCGATGACAGATACGCTGCCCTTGCGGCGCTTCAGGATCAAATTCGCAACCGGGATCGTGATACGATCAAGACCGTCGAGGTAAGCGGCCACCCCTGGATGACGCACATATCCGCGATCGGGCTTGGGGCCGGCGAGCGCGAAAATCTGGCAATTGCCCTGCCTTCACGCGAAGTGATCGGTGAAATCACCAAGGCCTCCCAAAGAACGATCCTCGTGTCCGCCCTCATCGCGCTGTGCAGCATCCCCGTTATCTGGCTTGTTTCGCGCTCCTTGTCGCGCCCGCTCAAGACTTTGGCGAAAGGCACGCGACGCATCCGGAATTTTGAGCTCGACAAGCCGTTTGCGCGTTCCTCCGTCGTCAACGAGGTTTTCCAGCTCGAAACCGCTCTGGACCAGATGCGCACATCGCTCCTGACGTTTGGCAGATATGTGCCGAAGGCCCTTGTCCAGCAGATGATCAAGCGGCAGGAAATACCCGAACCCGGCGGCGAGAAACGGGACGTTACGGTTCTCTTCATGGACATTGAGAACTTCACCGCCATGTCGTCCAAGCTTCCGCCGGAAGAAGTCATGAACCGGATGTCGCGGTATTTCGAAGTCGTCACGCAAACGCTTCTGGAGCACGATGCAACGATCGATAAGTTTATTGGCGACGCGGTCATGGCGTTCTGGAACGCGCCGAACCTGGTGGAAGATCATCCGGTGAAAGCCTGCCGCGCTGCGCTTGCCGTGATCGAAGCCTGCAAGGCCGAAACGGATTCCTGGTCAGACGAGGACATTCTGCCACTGCGCACCCGGATCGGCCTTCATGCCGGCGAGGCCATCGTCGGTAATGTGGGCAGTTCGGACCGCCTCAACTACACGGCTCTTGGAGACACGGTCAATTTTGCCTCCAGGCTTGAAGGGCTCAACCGCGAAAAGAAAACCAGCATTCTGGTCAGCGCTGAATTGGCGACCCGTGTTGAAGGCCGTATCAGGGTCCGTTCGGCGGGAGAAGCCAGCATCAAGGGGTATGAGGACGCCATAGAAGTTTTCGAACTTTTGCCGGAAGACTCGAGTGCCTAAACCTGGAACTGGCGCTTCTTTTGTGTTCTATGGGCCTCCGCCCGGCGCTGCCGCAACGAGGAAGAATTGCTGCCCCTGCAAGTGAACACGCGGGTCGCGCAGAAGAGGTCAGTTGACCCTTCGCGGCGCGGCGTTCAAGCGCACTCGATCTGTGAAGATTTGCAGACAGGTTTTCGCTGGTTTCCCTTTGAAAAACGACTTTGGCCAACGGTTTTACTGCGCTTTTTCGGGTTGAGGTTACTTGCGACTCACCAGTCCGCCTTGACCTAAAAAATCTCGCTCCGCGTCTCGAAACCGAGCGGGTCTTTGGCGGCTGAACAAACCAGAGCCTGCACGCGATGCTTCCTGCAATTGTTTCAATTGTATCAAAACAAGCTACGCACCTTTTACAATTGAAACAAAGCGCGAAAACCGCGTGAAACAATCCTCATTCACATTTCGAGTGTCGGCAACAAGGCCAGCGATCAAACCTCCGCAGGTGGGCAACTGATATTTCACTGACCCTAAATGCATGAGTACCGTCGCGTTATCGGTGCATGCTCAAGCCTGCCCAGGTTCTGTGATTGGCATTGTCGCATAGGGACGGCCGCGTGACTGGATCAAAGTCAAGATACGATTCTTTGATAGGTGATGAGATGAAAATTTTTTCAGAAATACGGATAGTAATTTTCACAACATTTTTTCTTTTCGTTCTTGGTGTCTCTGGTCACGCGGCCACCCTCAACATTGAAATGGGTATTTTGACCGGTGCCACCGGCGTTGATGTCAACGGGACTCTCTACGACGTGGAGTTCTTTGAAGGCAGTTGTGCAGACGCAGCGGCTGGCTGTGATGAACTCTCCGATTTTCTGTTTGCCGGAGATGAGGTTACATCTCTTGCCGCGAGTGCGGCGCTTCGCGATCAGGTGCTGACAGACAGCGTGCTGGGTGACTTTGATTCGTTCCCTAACCTGGTCAGAGGATGCGGATTGGAGCAATCCTGCGCGGTCAGGACACCGTTTGATTTAGATGGTCTCACCGTTGTTGCGTCGCTGTTCAACAACCTCTCAGCTGCCAGCATGATACCAGAGGCGCTCACCACAAGTACGTCGGGGATCAATTTTGCCAGCGACGGCACAACATGGGCAATTTTCTCCGAGACCTCGGACATCAAACCCGTGCCATTGCCAGCAGCCGCACCCCTTCTGCTGATGGGTGTATCCGGCCTCGCCTTTGCGGCACGGCGCAGGCGCAAGTCCAGATCATTCAACCGACCCCATCAAGGCTAAAGAGAACAATTGTCTCTTTCGTTTGAGAGGCGCTCACCTAATCGATCCGGATTGTCGGATCACCAAGCTGGGTGAGGCCATTCAAATGGAACCCGGAAAAACAATGAGTGGATCGAAAGATACGTGCCACATGCGCTTCTGAAGCTACGGTCCGCTCGAACCAGACAGAAACACAGGCGAAGCAATACTTCTGCATAGAGGCGTCGAAATGGATTTGAACTGGGATGATATTCGTATTCTGCTCGCTCTGGTGCGCGCCGGTTCTTTGAAGCGTGCCTCGCAAGTTCTGGAAATCGATCAATCCACCGTAGGGCGCAGATTGACGTCACTGGAACGGTCACTCGGCACCACTCTTTTCCTGCGCTCAAAGTCTGGCATATTGCCAACAGAGACCGGCCAGAAAATCATCGCGGATGCGTTGGAAATCGAGCGACGGACTGACCGGATCATCCAAGCCGCTTCCTCAGAAGGCAATGAACCGATCGGTGAAATCTGTATCCTTGGCGAGCAATGGATCTTGCAGTTTCTGGCAGCTCACTTTCTTCCCTCGCTCGTGGCTTCCTATCCCAAACTGACGGTCCGGCTGGTTTCCAAACCCGAGGGCATTTCCTCCAGGACCGCAGCAACGGTTTCTCTCTGGTTCGAGGACCCGCCTCAAGTTGGGGAGTTCGCTATCAAGCTGGTTGAGGTTCCCTTTGCTCTCTATGTCAAGCAAGGCATAAACGAACGCGACACAGAATGGGTTGCGGCGCGCGACATCAACACGACCCGTAAGGCACCAAGTGTGCTAACGGACAAGTTGAGAGAGCGAGATGAGCCGGTGCGCATCCTCGCAGACGACCTGGGAATGGTTGAAGCCTGCATTCAAAGAGGGCTTGGCAAGGGCGTTCTTCCTGTGTGCCTGGGCAAACAGAACAGTGAGCTTGAAAGGGCCGGCGGTAAAGAAGCCGAGGTTTCGCGTCAGCTGCATCTGCACGCGCATCCGGACACCGTCCAGTCCCATCGGGTCCAAACGATTATCCGCCGCTTGCGCGAAGATGCCAGCGCACTTTTTGCCGCTTGAGCTCAGTGGTTTCTCTCGGCTCAGACGGCACCAAGCCTCGTGGCTGCGGTGTTTTCCGTCGGGGTTCCGGCCTGGGAATCGGCCTCTGTTGACGCTCGGGAACCACAAGTTTGCACGCGTATTTCAGTTGTAATTGCAACACACCAATGTGCGACAGACGGTCGGTTCCGTCTCTTCGGGCGGAATGAAAACCGGCGGTTTCAGGCAAGCAGCAAAGGTTCGGTTTTATCCATCCACCGTTGGGCCTCAGGCGACTTTGGTGACAACATAGTTTGCCACGACCTTCAGCTGCAATTGCACCAACGAAAAACCCCGCCAACCAAGATATGGAAGGCGGGATCTTTTAATCGTTGAGGTTTGGAAACTTATGCTTGGCGACGCCGACGGCGCAGAAGGGCCAAACCGCCCAGACCCGTCGCGAGAAGCAGAGCGCCAGCCGGCAATGGCACCGGAGTGACGCGCACGGCATCAATGTCAAACCCGCCGGTCAACCTTCCCTGATCCGGGGATGTGTCCTTGATACGAACCGTATCGAATGTGCCGTCGAGAAGTATCGGGAGAATGCCGCCACCCTGCGCGTCCGCATTTGAGATCATGCCGATCGATGTGAACGAAACGCCATCGCCAACAAAGATCTCAGCGCTTTCCGGCCAGTTCGTCACGGTACCGAAGGTAATCTCAAACAACTTAACGCTTGTATCGAACAAGGTGCCGAATGTGAGGTCGACATAGCTGCCAAATCCGATCTCAAAGAAATCTGAATCTGCTGATCCAAGAGCGTTCGCGGCATTGTCGCGATCGTTGGTGGTGCCGCGTGCAGCATTTTTGTCGAATGTGATCGTCGTCGCGTAGCCGTTATCGAAGCCGCCGCCGCCAACAGTCTGCCAATCGGCAGTCACTGGCAAAGCGCTTGCTGCTGCGCTGCTCGCAAAAAGGAGTGCGGCTGCTAACGCAGTGCGCGCATGTCCAAACATGATTGTTCTCTTCCGTTGTTCAACTATTACGGGCCCCGACATCGTCCTCGTATCTTGTTTGCCGACCGGGTGTCAATCGCATTTGGAAATTATTAACCCTGCCGTACAAGCTTTTCAGTTGCTTGGTTAACTTTGGACACAATTTTCACGTGCCTGAAGCCGCTCCAAGTCGACAAGGTAAATACTCCCGCGAAAATCTGCCGGCTCGCGCACCAACCGCGGGCGTTTGTTCCCGTTTCCCTTGTCTGCAGAGCGCCGGCACAAAAATTCGAACACCGGCGCTTTGTTAAACGGCCAGTGGTGTTCGCAGGATGTAGTTGCCCCTATTTTTACGGATATGGAAAAGCGGGTATGATATCAGGTAGTTTGTTCGGTTGTAATTGAAGGGTATGATGCAAACTCGAACTGGCGGGACTTCGTGCGCGGCACGTGGACCGGGATTATTCTCGATTGTTACAGGCTGGTGGAATGCCTGTGGCAAATGGAGCAAAATGAATGCACATCAAACGCCTTGATCCTGCAAACATGAAAGGGTTGGCGGGACAGCACATTCAGGAACTTGACGCGTACCTGCGGTTTTCCCAGGCGACGTTTCGTCCCGACATGCCGCAATTCCACCGCGTGGTGTTTACCTCAATCGAGGCGATGGGCGATCATATTCCTCAGATCGGGTATGTTGGCAAGAACAGCTACATCAAGGAAGTGATGGAAGGACAGTTCGGGAGCGATATTGCTTCCGCAATCCGAAATCAGGATCCCCAGTTCGACCAGGCGGTTGCCGGCGGGTATGCAAGAGCTGCCCAGGGCGATCGGGTCTTTGAACTTGTGGAGATGGAGGTTTCGCCTCCCGGAGCGCTGACAAACATTCCGGTCAGCTACTACCGACTTATCGAAAGGCTCTGGCTCGGGACGCCCCAACCGGTTCTTATCAATCTGACGCTTCCGACGGCTGCCCAGTTTCATGAGCATCTATTTTTGCAAGATAGAGCACGTCAGACGGCCAATTGAACAAGAACATGTCATCCTGTTCACGATCTTCCGGCGGATTGATCCATCTGGTTGCATATGGGTAACGATGGAAGGCTCCGTAGATGTCGCCCAATGATTTTTGCACCCTGTTGGCGCGCGCAAGACCAACGCATGCGTTGGCCTCCTGCCAAGTGGCCAGTCCCAGATAGAGGTTCATCCGGGCGATCAGCGCCAAGCGTTCGAGCGCCAAGCGTGCAGAGCCGAACCCTTTGACATTGAGAGCGTCGCCGGAATAGATCACCTTGCCCTGGATCTCTTTCATCGGCGGACATATCCAGGACATGTCGACCTCGTAGTCGGCACCGTAGATCCGCGCCAGTTGGACCCGGTGATATTCCAGATAATTCATGCCGCCGGTGTCGAAAAGCTGACTGCAGTAGAACGAAACCGGTTCTTCGTTCGCGAAGGCGACATGACAAAAGCCGTTGTGTCCGTTGAAATCAAAAAAACGCGTCTGGAAAAAAGGGGTCACATCCTTGCCGCAGGCCTCAAGCGCGGGAATGACCTCACTGAAGTCGCGCAGCACACGCACAGAACAGCCGAGTGCGTAGAGCCGGGAACGGCACGCTGAATACGCATTAAACAATGTCGAAACGTTTTCAGGTCCCAAGGAACCCCCCACTACGTTTTGCCAAAAGTCCGAATTGATGCGGTCAGCGAGAAATGGACAGGATGCTCTTCAAACCGGTCTTCAAAAGAACCCGGTCTCCGGAGGCCCTTGCAATCAACCAACGGACTGTTTCAGGCCTCACGTGATCAGTATTATTCGCTATGAGTTGTTTTGCCTAGAAAAAATCGTCAAATTTACCATAAATTGAAGCTTATATAGGAAATGAAACCCTTCCAATTCCAGTAAAATTTTAATTAAAAAGTGTATATGCAAAACAAACAATCAAGACACCCGCTAGAAGCAGGGGCCGCACAACTACTTCAACCCGTAATGTACTCGAAATGTTGGGCATACGCACGTTCCAAGGCGAAACAAAACTCGTTGTACTAAGACTAGGCAGTAAGTATTCGAGATTATGGTAAAGGCGACGCAGGGGAATGTAGCAGCTTCATCAAGCCAAAGGAGCCGGACCTGGGCATGAAGGAACAGTGGTTATCCGTGCATACCTTTTGATCAGGCAGCCCGGTGGCTCTTTTGACTGACCTTGCCGATAAAATCAGACAGCCAGCAGATCTCTTTCAGGTACACTTCCATGCTCAGGGACGCCAGTTCCATCAACAATTCCTGAGGATCAGGATTGTCGAATCCTGTTTCCGTCAAAAACGTTTCGTATTCTTCCCTGAATGCTTCCGGCACCTGCATTTCAGCCTCATGTGCATTTGTTACGCTTCCAATGGTCGCGCGTATTCGCGACATCTCGCCCTATCGTTACGGTTTGTCCCTGGAACCGGGTATCGTCAGTTCTTGCCTTTCCTCGTTATCCTCAGCAGCATTGCTATCCGCGGCACGAATTGTGGTAAATTGCAGAAAAAGGCGGTCAAACGCCTCTCTCCTCTTGAAGTTTCCCGGCCAAAAACGCGACGCTGACAAGAATCACGATTTTAAATCATCATACGCCTTTCCATGAGCCCTGAATGAGCCCGTCCACAGACCAAGCGTTCAATCCTTTGTCAGAAGCGTTCGCAAAAGACCCGCATCCGTACTACGCAGCTCTACGGTCGCGGCCCGGGTTGACTTACTTTGAGGACTTTGATGTGTGGCTCGCCGCCCGGTTCGACGATGTTTCTGCCATCGTCATGCATGACAAGATGGTGCGGTCGATGGAGCATGTTGCCAGCGCGGACGATATCGCCCGCCAGAAAAAAGCTGGTAACTGGCACGACATGCCGCACCACAGTCGATTTGTGCAGTTTTCTCTCCTCGACAGCGACGGTGACATTCACGACCGCTTGCGCAAGCAGGTTTTCAAGCTGTTTACCCCAGTCATGGTCAACAGACTGCGTAACGATATTCAGATTTATGTCGACGCCCTGTTTGCGAAATTGGCAGACAGGCCGCAAATCGATTTCGTCGAGGACCTGGCCGCGCATGTTCCCGGACACATTATCGGCCGTATTCTTGGCGTCCCCGATGAAGACTGCCCTCAACTGCGCATCTGGTCCGAGAATATTGTCCAGTTTTTCGACATTGACCGTTCCGATGAACGGAAACGGCTGGCGGAAGAGAACACGACGGAATTCTACCAGTATCTCCTGGAGCTCAAAGCCAACCGAGAAAAACTGCCGAAAGACGATCTGCTTTCACTGATGATCGATGCGGAGCGGCAAGGCCTCATGTCTCATGACGAATTGTTTTCAACCGCAATGCTGATCCTGATGGCCGGACACGGATCGACAATCGACGTCCTTGGAAGCGGTATGCATGCTCTGTTGAAGTTTCCCTCCGAAATGCAAAGGTTGCGCGACGAACCGTCCCTGATGAAGACAGCTGTCCAGGAGATGTTCCGTTATGAGTCTCCCCTGCCCTTCTTTCATCGCTATTGCACCGAAGATGTTGAAATCTGCGGTGACCACTTTCCTCGCGGCACAAAGTTCGGTGTTCTATACGGGTCGGCAAACCGCGATCCCAAACAGTTTCCGGAGGCCGACAGGTTCGACATCGGGCGAACGCCCAACTGGCATATCGCCTTCGGGCGCGGCGCCCACTTCTGTCTCGGCAACCATTTGGCCCGCCTCGACATGGACATCATTTTCACGACACTGTTACAGCGCTTCGCCATTCTTGAGCTTTGTGACGAAAATGTCCGCTACAAGAGAGGGCTCTCGGTTCGAGGGCCGGAATCGCTTCAAATCAGCTGGCGAATGAGTTGACCAGATCGATCTCAACTCAACGTCGCAACCAACATTCAGGTCTCTGATGCGCCCTTTTGTATTTCCACTCCTCACAATTTTCTTCCTTGCTCCAACCGCTTCGTTGGCGGGCAGCGTCGAGCTCGGCCCCCGACCGGCCTACCTGGTCAGCCAGATGGAGGAAGGAAGCTTGAAACAGAAACTAAAGAGCTGCATCGGACAACCAGCCAAACGCACAATGTTTTCCATAGGTCACCGCGGCGCGCCATTGCAGTTTCCCGAACACACGGAAGAAGGATACCGCGCGGGCGCGTTGATGGGTGCGGGGATACTGGAATGCGATGTAACCTTTACAAAAGACAAGGAACTGGTGTGCCGGCACTCGCAAAACGACCTGCACACAACAACCGATATTCTGGTAACGGAACTTGCCGGCAAATGCACAGCCGGCTTTACACCTGCCAGCGGAGGTGCACAGGCGTCTGCCGAGTGCCGTACATCAGATCTGACGCTCGACGAATTCAGAGCCCTGAACGGCAAGATGGACAGCGCGAACAAGAACGCGCAAAGCATCGACGCCTACATGAAGGGGACGGCTCCCTGGCGCACCGAGCTTTACGGCAAGACCGGAACCTTGATGACCCACAGGGAATCCATCGCCCTGTTCAAGGAGCTCGGCGCGAAATTCACGCCGGAACTGAAAGCGCCCAAAGTGGCCATGCCGTTCGACGGCTTCACGCAGGACGACTATGCCCAGAAACTTATCGATGACTACAAGGCCATGGATATCGCGCCGGAGGATGTGTTTGCACAGTCCTTCAACCTTGCACATGTTCTTTACTGGATCGAAAACGAACCGGAATTCGGCAAGCAGGCGGTTTTTCTCGACGGGCGGCGGAACCTTGATCCACTCGATCCGTCAACGTTTGAACCGTCAATGGCCGAGTTGAAGGAGATGGGTGTCAATTACATAGCCCCACCCCTGTTTGTGCTTTTGACGCTCGAGGATGGCATGATCGTGCCTTCGCCCTACGCCACGGCGGCAAAATCGGCCGGACTCAACATCATCACCTGGACGCTTGAACGATCCGGTCCGCTTCATGAAGGTGGCGGCTGGTACTATCAGTCCGTGGGCGATGTGATCGACAGCGATGGAAAAATGCTTGAAGTCGTTGATGTACTTGCACAAGACGTTGGTGTTACCGGCATCTTTTCAGACTGGCCGGCGACAACGAGCTTTTACGCCAGCTGCATGGGACTGGAATAACGCCTGCCGGTTTGACCGCAAGCTACGCCACAACGCAATTATCCTGAATTTTGCTAATACCTTGTTCACCGGTTTTGTTTACCCTTGCGGAAGTTTGAAATCGAATTTGCGGTCAATGAATTGAAGATACACACTCTTGCGAGCATAGACTGCCAGATCCTGTGCCGGCAGTTTGGACCCTTGAGCGATGAGACGCTCAAGGACGCAGTGATATCGGCAGCCCGCGCCTCAGGTCTGGATGCCAACGATTGCGAAGTGTTGGATGCACCGGCAATGCATGATATTTCAATGCGTTGCGGTCTCTATCAGGTATCCGTCACGCAATCGGTGCCGTTTGCCGAAGATGATTATCTACAGGTCGCCCTCGATACGTTCTCACTGGAAAGCGCCATTAGCGGACATCCCCGCGTAGACGAAACGATTTCGGCCTGCACGCACATTTCGGTTCAGAAGATCGCCCCAGCCTCCGGCGCGGCACCGCATTCCGGCGTTAATGATATCGGAGAAGCCGGCTCAGGTTTCGACACATCCGAAGAAGCCATGCAGGCAATGGCTTTCACAAAGTCCGTTGCCCTGCTGCTTGTCGATGAAACAGAAGCAGAATCAATCTTCTGGGGTCCGAGCACATTTTTGCTTAGCAGCACGGATTTCAAACGCCTTGCGACCTCAGGCGATCCGCTGCTTCTTTACCTGCATTGCCACGTCTATCCGGAATTCGACAAGGTAAGCGGCAGGGAGCAAACCGGTGTTGTTGCCTCTGGTGCACAATGGCTCATCGGGTACAACGTCGCTTTTCAGCCATCCTGGCGTCCGGCGGAATACCTTGTTGAGAAGCTCTATGATTTCGTTCGGCTCACGCTGAAGTCGGGCAGCAAGCCTGAAAACGGCATTGTTCTTGAAAAAGACAACGGCGACAAGACGAAGATCAGCATACACGCGGCAGGCGGGTCAGGCCCGGATAGGGTCGAGTTGAGCGTGATGGAAACGCCGGACGTCGCAGCCCATGTCGACAGACCCGCGGAGCTTCGCGACTGGCTGAGACCCGATCAAAAGCATATGGGTTTCGACTCTCACGAGGATGAGGACAAGGATCTTGATCCTGATGATCCGGTCGATGCCGCTATCCTGGCGCGCCTGGCGGAGCTGAACGCGGAAAATACAGCTCCCGCAACCGAAGAGCCGGCGCCGGTTGAGTTCATTGAGGTGCCTGTTGGCATCATACCTGAGGCAAAGTCGGAAACAGTTCCGGAAACCGAGTCGAGCAGTCCCGCGCTTCAGGCGAGCGAAGACGTGACATCAGCCGAAACAGTTTCGGCTCCGGCAACAGAGCCGGCTGGCAGTTCCCGTCCCCAAAGACGGCCGTCACAAAAAATGTCCATGGCTGAATTGCGGGACTTTGCCAGAGAAGCGCAGGTCGCTCCTCAAAACCGCGACGTCGACACGAAAAAACGCGGCCTTATCGGGAAGATGTTCAACAAGAAGTCCGGGTGACGTGTGGCGCCTTTAACGCGCCTGATCCAGTGTCCGCTTGCACTCAAGAAGCTCGAACAGAGTTGCCTGCAATCGGCGTATGTCTTCTTTTGAGACAGCAGATTTGCCAACGCTTGGGCTGGAGGCAGATTTGTCGCCCCGCAGCCTGTTCAGAATATTCAACCCACCGGATGAGGACGGTGCGCTTTCCTCCGCGCTCGTTTCGGGTAGCACGCCATTTGGAAGGGCTTCCTGGGATAAGTTTGCAACAGGCGGCAATTCGACATCAGCAACGTTTTCGTCACTGTTCGGCGCCATCGCCTGCAGCGGGGAGGCATCTTCGCGCCAGATCTGGGTGACAAAACGCTGCCCCTGCTCTTTCAGGATCCGCTGCACGCCCTTGATCGTGTAGCCCTCACCATAGAGCAGATGCCGGATCCCCTTGAGAAGCTCAACATCGTCCGGCCGGTAGTAACGCCGGCCACCGCCGCGTTTGAGCGGCTTGATCTGTGAAAAACGTGTTTCCCAAAACCGCAGCACATGCTGCGGCAAGTCCAGGTCTTCTGCGACTTCGCTGATCGTCCGAAAGGCGTCCGGGCTTTTTTCCTGTGAACTCATCCGGTCTTTGTTTATTTGCTGGCCTGTCCAGTCAGCGCATCATTGATCCGCTGTTTCAATACGTTAGATGGTTTGAAAACCATCACTCTACGCGGCGAAATCGGCACTTCCTCGCCGGTCTTCGGATTGCGGCCGATACGCTCACCCTTCGAGCGGACCACAAATGAACCGAAGCTTGACAATTTTACCGATTCTCCGGTGACAAGACAGTCTGAAATTTCAGAAAGTACACGTTCAACCAATTCAGATGACTCGGTCCGCGACAAGCCGACCTTTTGATAAACGGCTTCACACAGATCCGCACGGGTAATAGTCCGATTGCCCATAACCCCTCCACAACGACGCCAGCGATCTGGCTGATTTTGCAAGAGAACTCCAACGCAAGGCCCTACGGTATTGCCTCACGGCGAGCCGGTCAACCGGAACTCGGCATCAAGAGAAGTTTTGTCGGCAAAGGTGGTCCGGCCCGCTACCAGCGCAGAAGAACCGATCCCCAGGTAAATCCGCCACCCATTGCCTCCAGCATCACAAGATCGTTCTTTTTGACACGTCCGTCCGTGATTGCGGTATCGAGCGCCAGGGGAATCGATGCTGCTGAAGTGTTGCCGTGCATTTGTACCGTTGTGACCACCTTTTCAGGTGCAATCCTGAGCTTCTTGGCACTTGCGTCAATAATGCGCTTGTTGGCCTGATGCGGGACAAACCAGTCGAGATCATCCGACGTAAAACCGGTCGCTTCGTAAGCATCCTCGATCACATCGGTGATCATGCCGACGGCATGTTTGAATACTTCACGGCCTTCCATTCGAAGGTGCCCGACCGTTTGGGTCGCCGACGGCCCGCCATCAACGTAAAGCTTTTCCTTGTGTCTTCCGTCAGAACGCAGATGCGAGGTGAGAATTCCCCTGTCGCTGGTCGTGCCTTCACTTTCGGACTTTTCCACGACCAGAGCCCCTGCGCCGTCTCCGAAGAGCACACAGGTGGTCCGGTCTTCCCAGTCCAAAATGCGGGAGAAAGTCTCTGCTCCGATGACAAGGCACCGCTCTGACAAACCTGCGCGAATGTAAGCGTCTGCCGTCGTGAGGGCATAGACAAAACCGGAGCAGACAGCCTGAACATCGAACGCGAAGCCGTGGGTAATCCCAAGGCTGGCCTGAACGGTAACAGCAGTCGCCGGGAATGTATTGTCGGGAGTCGCCGTTGCCAGGATAATCGTATCGATGTCGGTCGCATCTCTCCCGGCGTTTTGAAGGGCGCGTTGCGCAGCTTCAAGTGCAAGGTCGGATGTTACCTGTCCCTCGGAGGCGATGTGACGTTGCTCGATACCCGTACGCTGGACGATCCACTCATCAGATGTGTCCACCATCTTGGCGAGATCGCTATTGGTCAGAACTTTCTCCGGCAGAAAACTGCCGCAGCCGGTCACGATAGAACGGATTACGCTCACAAATCACCTTCCGATGTCGGCGCGGCTTCTGCGAAGCGGCCACGATGGTAATGCACAAGATCCTGCGCGATCTTGTGGGTCAGTTCATTTTTCACCATGTCATAGGCCAGATCGATCGCGGAGGCATAGCCCTCAGCATCCGTTCCCCCATGGCTTTTGATCACAATGCCGTTCAGTCCCAGGAAAACGCCTCCATTGACCTTGCGCGGGTCCATTTTCTCACGCAACAGGTCGAAAGCTCCCTTGGCAAACAGGTATCCGATCTTGGACATGAATGTACGATTCATTGCGGACCGCAGATAGCTGCCGATCTGCTTGGCAGTCCCTTCAGCGGTTTTCAGCGCAATGTTTCCCGCAAACCCTTCTGTAACGACAACGTCGACCGTTCCCTTGCCGAGGTCGTCCCCTTCGACGAAACCAGCATATTCAAGTGATCTCAGCGGGGTTTCGCGCAACAGGCGACCGGCGGTGCGGACCTCTTCCAGTCCCTTGACCTCCTCAACGCCGATATTCAGCAACCCGACACTTGGGCGCTGAACGCCAAAGAGCGCACGTGCCATCGCGCCGCCAAGAATTGCAAAGTCGATCAGTTGCTGCGCGTCAGCACCTATGGTCGCGCCGACGTCGAGAACCACCGATTCTCCTCGCGTTGTCGGCCAGATAGCCGCAATCGCCGGACGTTCGATGTTGGCCATCGTCCGAAGGCAGAACTTCGACATAGCCATCATTGCACCCGTGTTGCCGGCCGAAACAGCGACAGACGCGTCGCCGGACTTAACCGCCTCGATCGACCGCCACATGCTCGAGCGCCACCTTCCCTGCCGGAGTGCCTGGCTTGGCTTTGTGTCCATGGCAATGGAGACGTCGCAATGATGCAGCACCGAGGCGTCCCGTACGCGCGGATACTGTTCCAGCAGCGGGCGCACCACGTTTTCGTTGCCATAAAGAAGGAACCGAATATCCGGGTGTCTTACGAGCGCTATTTCCGCTCCGGGAATGACAACATCGGCCCCGTTATCTCCGCCCATGGCATCCAAGGAAATCGGAATTGTTTTCGCCATTCAGAAGGTCTTTTAACGTTTCACATTCAAGAACACACCATATAGCGCGTTCAAAGGAGTAATGCCCGTTTGGCAGGTGCCCGGATCGGGCGCGAACATAAAGGTTTTGGTCGGAGTGACAACCGTTTTCATGGACTCATTCAGAACTGACGTTGAAAACCCGGTTTGAAGACAATTTTTATTCCCCTATCCGTTCTCAAAGAAGCTTTCATGTCAGTCTTCCTTCGTGATCTTTAAACCCTCCAGAGCTGCAAAAGGAGACGGCTTCTTTCCGATTTCTTCTTCGTCTTCCGGTATTTCCTGTTCGTTTGCGTCAAATTCCACTCCTGCCTTTCTCGGAAAAGGATCAAGCGACAGCGCAAGTTCTTCGCAAATCAGGGCTCCCAGGTCGAGCACGCCATCCATGATAACGTCCGGCGGATCCAGCGATTCCAGGTCTATTTCAATTTCACCGTCTTCGTTCAGATCCCTGATCCGCGCAGGACGGCTCGATGTCGGCTCGAATGTCCTGTCGACCTCAAGCTCCAAACTGCTTTCAAACGGTTCGAGCGAAACAACGCAGGTCTGCACGATTGCAGTCCTGATTGTTCCAACGACGCGAACACCCTCTTTTCGGTAAGGTTTAAGAGTGAACCGTGCATCCAGACTGTTCATTGCCACCAGATCGTAGGCCTTGGCGATAGCCTGAAGCTCTTGGTCGCCCGGTGCGACGGTGATGGCTTCGTCCTTATCGACAATCCGGCTGGTCTTGACGGTGTGTGAATATGGAAACGCACCCGTTGCCATGGTCTTTCTTTCTTGTTGCTGTTTTGCTGCTTCAGACGGCGATCGCTGCAAAGGCCTCGGCTTCGGGCCAGGTCAAGTCGCCGCCGATCAGGTTTTCGGTTGATTGTTGTGACAGTTTTTCTGCTGCAGACATCATGTAGAGGGCGAGCCGTTTTTGAGCGACCAGTTCTTGGGCATCGGGGAACAGATTGCGGCCAAGTGCTTCAGCCAGTTCTTCAGCGTCGTTGTCATCAATCGCGCGGATATAAACATCGGCACGGCCATAGAAGGCCTCCCCCATCACTTTTACCTTCTTCGGCACACGCGTGTCACTAACACCCATCTCGCGCAATGACGCATCCATATCCTGGAAGAACAGGTCAAATACGCCTTGCGTAAACTCCGATACTTTCGCCCCCTCCCCGCGCATGCGACGGAAATACAAGACAGCGTGCAGCACGATCAGATCGAATCTGCCATCGATCGTGTCAGGAACAAGAAAGTCTGTATAAAATACCGGCTGCCGCGCTTGAGCCACGATTTCACAATAAACCTTGCGTTCGGCGTCACGTGACCGGCGGCGGAACAGGTTGAATACCATGACCGTCTCCATTTGACTCAGGTGTTGCCTTGTGCCCTATCCCACGATAGTGACTTTGCCAAGCAACGAAATTCAAAAGCAGCCAGAGCGATCTGGCGAAACGGGACTTCTTAGATGAACTTCAAGGCGAGCGCCCTGATCCTTCCGCTTCTGGCCACGCTTCCGCTCGGCGGCTGTTTTACATCGACGTATACGCATGGGCATGTTGTGACCACGTCCATGCTGAACCAGGTGCAAGTCGGGTCCAGCCGAGAGCAGGTGGAACTTGTGTTAGGGTCGCCGTCGACGACGTCAAGCCTGAGCGGCGACGCCTACTATTACATATCCCAGAAAACCGCGACCACGGCTTTCCTCGCCCCCGACATTGTCGAACAGCGGGTCGTTGCGATCTATTTTGACGAAGACGGTTTTGTGAAAGATCTCGGCAACTACACGCTCGAGGATGGCAAGGTCGTCGACATCGTAACCCGCAAGACACGGACCGGCGGCGCGGACTACGGCTTCCTGACCCAAATCCTGAGAGGCGCCACGAACCCGGGTCTCGGGCTCTAGCGTCTGCAGCGCGCGCTCATGGTTCAAAATGCCGGTCTTTGAACCGGCCGCCAGGTGAGCGGGCAAAAATCTCACGTCCGATATTTTTCGCCACGCGCTGATAAAGGCGCCGCATTACGGCCTTTCCTTAAAATCTCTGCGGACGCCAACTTGTCTGCACTGCACCTGTGCAGTGTGACGGTTGTTGACGTTGCCGAATTTCGCCTAGACATATTCCTTCAACGAGGCTACTCGTCGCGCCACACTCACCGTGAGGCGGACCGCCGTGCTGCAAACAAAAGAGAAAACAAGCTACTCGGGTTTTGACGAGTTGGTTGCGATTGACAAAGCAATGCCGCGGTACAACTCCTTTATTGCCGAAACGATTGCGCGCAGCCTCGGCTCAAGCAAAAAACCAGTCGATTTCGGCGCTGGCATCGGAACACTGGCGGACTGCTTTCACGCAAAAACCGGACTGAAGCCAACATGCGTCGAGGTCGATGAAACCTGCAGGGGCATTCTGATATCAAAGGGCTACGAAACGCTCCAGGACATTTCCGGCGTCGACAATTTTGATTTTGTATTCAGCTCAAACGTTCTGGAACATATTGAAGACGATCAGGAAATTCTGAAATGCATCTTCGATCGGTTGGAAAAAAACGGGCAAATTGTTCTTTACCTGCCCGCTTTTCAGAAGCTGTTTTCCGATCTGGACGCGAGCGTCGGTCACTATCGCCGTTATGACAAACGCATGCTCGTTGACAAGCTGACGAGCGCAGGCTTCAGAGTTGAAGAAGTGTTTTATGCAGACTGTGTCGGCTTCTTTATCAGCCTGTTCTTCCGTTACTTTGGGTATTCGGCCGACAAGGGGCTTGCATCGCCCTCGCGGCTGGAAACCTACGACAAATTTATTTTTCCATTTAGCAAGGCTCTCGACTCGCTGGGTCTGAAACACTTTTTTGGAAAAAATATCTGCGTTCGGGCAAAGAAAATCTCTGAGTAACCAAACTTGGCGACCGCTTCGCACGTCCAGTTACTTTCCTCTTAAACTGAGAAACGATCTTCCCCAAAACTTTGCAACCCTTGCCCGGTTGAAGGGCGGTACGGTTGTCATTTGACGTTGTCAGATCGTGCAGCGAGCGGTAAGTAAGCCTCACAAAACAACAGAAGAGCAGTCTGTATGCTTCTCGACCTCATTTTATTCCCAGCTTTTACAGCGGCTATTACTATACTAGGCATCGGGTTCTGGGATTGTGTTCGAAGAGTTTCGCGACTCCAGGCAACCCAGTTGCCAATGTTTTTCTTTCCGTTGCTTGGTGCTTTCGCGCTCGGGATGATCGCTCTCGTTGTCAATTTCTTTGCCGGTGCTGCGAACTCTTTTTCATACGGCATCGCGACAGCACTGCTGATCTATGGCTGCTGCCTTGTCGATAGGACAACAATCAGATCGGTAGGCCTGATCTGCCTTTTTGCGGCCCTTTGCACACCTTTGGCTGCCGACATGCAACCGGGGCCTGATGGCGGCCTGTATCACTTTGCACATCAAAGATGGATAAGAGAGCACGAGATCATTTTCGGGTTCGCACATCTCCATGCACGGTATGGCTTCAGTTCATTTCTGGAATACATCAATTCGCTCTTGTGGATCGGCGAAGCCTTCAAACTGCTCTCATACATGTCTGCACTCTACTTTGTGTGCTTACTCTCGTTCATTTACTTTGCAATCAACTCAAAAAACAATTTTATCAGAATATTAGCTCTCTTTATTGGGATAAACCTTCTGATCTATGACGGATACTTTATTTGGAAATATGGCTATGCCGACAGCGCTGCCGGTTTAACCTTCGCTCTTTCGATCCTCGCCGGGCTGTACATACTTGTCAGCGAAACGCGGGAAAATGAATGCCGAGCCTCACAGCTCTCGGCGTTTTTCATGCTTTGTGCAATGGCTGTCGCTTTAAAGGTCAGCAGCATACTCGTCGCGCTGTGGGCAGTATTCGTTTTCGCAACGTTGCTGTGGCGAAAACAGATCTCAACGCGACGCATACCAGCCATCCTGGCATTCCCGGCAGTGTTCACGCTGCTTTGGCTTTTGCGTGGAGTTATCACAACGGGATGCCTGCTCTTTCCCGTGTCCTGGACTTGCCTGACCGTACCGTGGCACGCAAAGCAAGAGGCGATCCTTTACAGTGATCTGGTGACTGCATGGGCGCGCCATCCCCACACTGGTCGCTCATCTCTTGAGGGTTGGTCCTGGCTGACGGACTACTGGCTTGAAGCGAACGCAAGTTTTCTGATCTATCTCAGTCTTGCAGCCGTTGTCATAGTCCTGCTGGCTGCCATGGCGCACCGTTTTTTCGCAACAACCAGGCTGCAACCGGCAATCGCCTTTGCCTTGGTCGGCGTCATAGCCGTCTCGCTGATCCTATGGTTTCTCAAAGCACCAACCGACAGATTCGGCATTGGCATATTTCTGATCGCAGTACCGGTGATAGCACTCGCCATTTTTGGTGCACCGATGCTTCGGACAGGGCCGCATTTGAGGCTTTTGAGTTTTATTCTCGTCATCCTGCTCGCGAACGGCCAGGGCGGATTTTCGATCAAGGGTCTATCGACGTTCCAAATGTTGACCCTTCCACAGACTGAGCTTGTTGCTCATCCCGTTTTTGGGGTACATGGCAAGAACCCCAACGACTTTTGCTGGGCTGCGAAGGATTGCGTGCGCTCCAAGAACCTGCCCGCTCCGGTAACACGATCTGGTTACCTGTTTTTCGAACAGTGAGACAACCGGGAAGTGCATGGCGAAAAGCCGGATTGAACGAGGACATCAGGAATGAAGGTTGTAAACAGACAGCGCGTGCTTGTAACCGGCGGTTCGGGGTTCCTCGGGTCTCATCTGTGCGAGCGACTTCTTCAAGAGGGAATGGATGTCCTGTGCATCGACAACCTCTACAGCAGCACGAAAGACAACATCGTTCACCTTCTTTCAAATCCGAACTTCGAGTTTCAAAGGCACGATGTCACCTTTCCGATTTATCTGGAAGTTGACGAAATCTATAACCTCGCCTGCCCTGCCTCACCAATCCACTATCAACGCGATCCCGTCCAGACCACGAAAACAAGCGTCCATGGTGCAATTAACATGCTGGGCCTGGCGAAGCGCACGCGCGCGCGCATCTTCCAGGCTTCAACAAGTGAAGTCTATGGCGACCCCGAAGTGCACCCACAGACCGAGGATTACTGGGGCCGTGTAAACCCGATCGGCGTCCGTTCCTGTTACGACGAAGGTAAGCGTTGCGCGGAAACACTCTTCTTCGATTATCATCGGCAGCATGGGCTCGACATCAAGGTTGCCCGCATTTTCAATACCTATGGGCCGCGCATGCACCCGAACGATGGCCGCGTGGTCAGCAACTTCATAGTGCAGGCTTTGCAGGGTAAGGACATCACGATTTATGGCGACGGCCTGCAGACACGCAGCTTTTGCTATGTCGATGATCTTATTGAAGGGTTTGTGCGGCTCATGTCTTCGTCATCCGAATTGACTGGACCTGTGAACCTTGGAAATCCATCGGAATTCACGATCCTCGAACTTGCCGAAACGGTTCTGGAGCTTGTCGGCGGAGCTTCCAAGCTCGTCTTTCGCCCGCTTCCTCACGATGATCCGAAACAGAGGCGGCCGGATATCACGATTGCAAAGGATCAACTTGACTGGACGCCGACAATCCCGCTCAAAGAGGGATTGAAGGAAACAATCACATACTTTCGGGATTTGTAAGATGGTCCCTTCTGACACACACTTTATTGTCGTTACCCCGGTCTACGAAGACTTCGAGGCAAGTAGCAGACTGTTCAAGGAACTGCACGCAGAGCTTGGCGACTCTGTGTACATCGTCGCCGTCGACGACGGATCCGTGAAACATCCCCTCGACACATCCGGGCTCGAGGTCGCTGGAGCAAAAGGCGTTGTGCTTAAGCTGAGACGCAATGTCGGTCATCAGAAAGCTATCGCTATCGGTCTTGGCTACGTGGCAACACATATTCAGGACGACCAAACGGTCGTTGTCATGGATTCCGATGGCGAAGACCTGCCGTCATCGATTTCAAAATTGGTGAGCGACTTGCAAAGCAACACTGTGGATGTTGTCGTCGCGCGTCGCAAAAGTCGGGTCGAAACACTGCGTTTCAAGACCTTCTACAAAATCTACAAACGGCTGTTTCGGATTGTCACCGGCAGAACGATCAGTTTCGGTAATTTCATGGCCATGAAAGCCGACGGGGTTCGGCGACTGTCAGCAATGCCGGAGCTGTCGATACATGTCGCCTCGGCGGTCCTTGCGTCGAAGCTGCGGATCGCCACATGCCCTCTGGACCGGGGTCCACGATATGCGGGTCAATCGAAAATGAACTTCGTTGGATTAGCGCTACACGGCTTCAAGGGGATGATGGTCTTTGCCGAAGATGTGCTCGTACGTGTAGGCATCGCGTCCGCCATCGTCGCCATCCTGTCTGTCCTCGGCGGAATGAGCGCTATCGTGCTCAAGACCATTGGCTATTCGACACCTGGTTGGTTTTCGGTCGCGTTCGGCATCCTGGTGCTGATGTTCATGCAGACCGGCGTCCTTGCGCTGATGACGCTGATGCTTACGGGCGTTGTTCGAAGCGGAACTGTCACTTCGGAACTGGCTTATCGAGACTTTGTCGAAAAGGTTCTCTACAGCGCCGTGGGAAATTCGAAGCTCGAAGAAGCCTCCTGAACGCAACCGGCTGCGCAATCCCGTTGTCCAGCACCGTGGAATGACCTCGCGCTGAAGGCGCTACGACAAAACGCACAAATTTCAAAGGATACGAAAGTCTCGTGAAACTAGTTTCAAGCATCTTCGCGACATGCATTTTTGTCGCGCTGCTCTTCATGACCTATTGCATTCATGTTTGGTATTTCCCAGTAAATGTTGTGTTTTACGCGTCAATTGCCGATGCGGTCATTGCTGCGATCATTGCTTCTGCCATTTTGTTTCTATCAGGGATCTTTTCCAGACTGGGCACCTTCGAAAAAGTTCAATTGGTCGCGATCTGGCTCCTAGGGGGGTACGCTTTTGCGATTTCCGTACCAACGGTCATTGACCGCTCGCTGTCCTTCTACATCCTCGAAAAACTTGACCAGCGCGGCGGCGCTATTCTTGTCGACCGTTTTGAAGATGTGATTTCAAATGAGTTTATGCATGAACACCGCCTCATTGACGCTCGGCTGACGGAGCAGCAGCAATCGGGAACGGTGAAAGTGGTCGATGGGTGCGCAATTCTAACCGAGCGCGGTCGCCAGATCGCCGCATTCAGCAGTTTCTTCCGGCTAAATCTCTTGCCGCAACATCGTTTGCTGGACGGCGAATACACGAATGACCTTACGGATCCATTCAAAAACAGTATAGACGCCCCGGACTATTCCTGCGGTCCGGGTACAGCGGGTGGGTCCGAAAACTGACCAATTCCGTCGTCTGTTCTATAAGCGAACGACTGCATCATCTCGTTGATCAGCCCTTCAAAGACAAACGAAATGGCGCGGCCTGGAATTTCTTCCAAACCGCGCCATCTCTGTCTTTCTCGACTGGTTAAGGCCTGCCCGTCAGTGCGCCAGGATCGCCAAGAGCAGCAACGCCATGATGTTGGTGATCTTGATCATCGGGTTCACTGCAGGACCAGCTGTATCCTTGTACGGATCGCCGACGGTGTCGCCTGTGACGGACGCTTTGTGTGCTTCGCCACCTTTTTGGTGCGTCACCCCATCCTTGTCGGTAAAGCCGTCCTCGAAGGACTTCTTGGCGTTGTCCCAAGCACCGCCGCCTGCCGTCATAGAAATGGCCACGAACAAACCGGTGACGATAACGCCAAGCAGCATTGCTCCGAGCGCTGCAAAGGCATCAGCCGGTGTCGCAACCGCGCGAACAACGAAGAAGACCACGATCGGTGAGAGAACCGGTAGCAGCGAGGGAACGATCATTTCCCGGATGGCAGCCTTGGTAAGCATGTCGACTGCACGTCCATAGTCAGGACGCTCCGTGCCTTCCATGATGCCCGGCTTTTCCTTGAACTGACGGCGCACCTCTTCGACAACCGCTCCGGCTGCCCGGCCGACCGCCGTCATGGAGATCCCGCCGAAGAGATAAGGCAGAAGACCGCCGAACAGCAAACCGGCCACCACATAGGGATTGGACAGCGTGAACAATGTGTCCACATTGATCCCTGCGAAGATTGATCCTTCTTCAGCGGTGCTGGAGAAGTATTTCAGGTCTTCCGTATAGGCGGCGAACAGCACGAGCGCACCGAGACCCGCCGAACCAATGGCATAGCCTTTGGTGACAGCCTTGGTGGTGTTGCCAACCGCATCGAGCGCATCGGTCGTCGTGCGGACCTCGGCCGGAAGATCGGCCATTTCGGCAATGCCGCCGGCGTTGTCCGTCACTGGCCCGAAAGCGTCGAGTGCAACGACCATGCCCGCAAGCGCGAGCATTGTGGTCACCGCGATCGCGATGCCAAAGAGACCGGCAAAGCTGTAGGTCACCAGAATACCTGCAATGATGATGATTGCGGGAAGGGCAGTTGCCTCAAGCGATACCGCGAGACCCTGAATGACGTTCGTGCCATGCCCGGTCACGGATGCCTGGGCGATGGATTTCACCGGACGATATTCCGTACCGGTGTAGTATTCGGTCACCCAGATGATCAGGCCGGTCACCAGCAGGCCGACAACACCGCATACGAACAGATCAAAGCCGCTGAATGTTGTTCCGCCGGATGTTGTGTATTCCGTGCCTGCGCCCAGCCAACCGAACACGATGACGGCAAGAGCCACAGCCGAGAGCACCGAAGTGGCAATAAAGCCCTTGTAGAGCGCTCCCATGATGGAGTTGTTTTCGCCGAGCTTGACGAAGAACGTGCCGATTATGGAGGTGACCACGCAGCTTGCGCCGATCAACAGAGGCAACAGCATCAGTTCCATCGCGGACGTGCCCGTGAAGAAAATCGACGCCAGAACCATGGTCGCAACCACGGTCACCGCGTAAGTCTCGAACAGATCGGCAGCCATGCCCGCGCAGTCGCCGACATTGTCGCCAACGTTATCGGCAATAGTTGCCGGATTGCGCGGATCGTCCTCCGGAATTCCGGCTTCAACCTTACCCACGAGATCGCCGCCAACATCGGCACCCTTGGTGAAGATGCCGCCGCCCAGACGTGCAAAGATGGAGATGAGCGATGCGCCGAAGCCCAATGACACCAAGGCATCGATAACGGTCCGGTCCGTCGCTTCGTAGCCCATCATTCCGGTGAGAATGGCGTAATAGACCGCAACGCCGAGAAGCGCGAGCCCGGCAACCAAAAGGCCGGTGACGGCACCGGCCTTGAATGCGATCTCCAGTCCGGCTCCCAGACTTTGGCTGGCAGCCTGAGCAGTGCGCACATTCGCGCGAACAGAGACCATCATGCCGATATATCCGGCAGCACCTGAGAGAACAGCCCCGATCGCGAATCCGATTGCAGCGGGCCCGGACAACAGGATCCAGGCAAGTACGAACACAACGGCACCAACGATGGCAATGGTCGTATACTGCCTATTGAGATAGGCACTGGCCCCTTCCTGAATCGCCCCCGCGATTTCCTGCATGCGGGCATTGCCCGCATCCGCCGCCATGACGGATTGGATTGCCCAGGCGCCATAGGCGATGGACAAGAGGCCACAAACAACGATGATGACAAGCTCGATCATACTTCCTCCCAGAGCTGCGGCGGGCTTTTGTTATGTCGTTTTGGCCGCCAGACTGCACCTCACGCAATTTCCTCAGCGTGAAGAGAGCACACGATAGCAACAAAGCGCGGCGCTTCGTCAAGCTCTCACATCGTTTAATTTCACTCTTCCGTTGCGGTATCATTTGGTGCAGCGCGGCATTTTTGCTGCAGGCACGAAGTGAAAATCGAAGTAGACTTTAAGCGGTTGTAACTTCTTTTCTTTCAGCAAATGCCAGCCATAGCAGCAATGCGATGCACAGAACAACAAACGGAAAGACCAGGATGTTCACCGTTCCCCAGCCAAACGCGTTCAAAAGTGCTCCGGAGGAAAACGAAGCTGCAGCAACAAATCCGAAGACCAGAAAGTCATTGACCGCCTGAACCAGATTGCGCTCCTCCGGCCGGTAGGTGTCAGTCAGCATGGCTGTTGCACCGATGAAGCCGAAATTCCAGCCAAGCCCGAGGAGGACCAGAGCCGTCCAGAAATGGGCAAGCTCAATCCCCATCAGTGCCACGACAGAACAACCCGCGAGCAGCACCAGGCCGATAGATACAATCCTTTCCTTGCCGAAGCGTGCAATCAGACTTCCGGTAAAGAAACTCGGTCCGAACATCGCCAGAACGTGCCACTGAATACCCAGTGCAGCATCGGTTTCCGACAGACCGCAGGCAATCATGGCAAGCGGGGTTGCCGTCATGACGAGGCTCATCAATGCATAGGAGCAGATGCCACATGCGGCGGACACGATAAAGCGTGGTTGTGACATGATCGTCCGCAACGGCCGTCCACCGGAGTGCGATTTTGTCTGGCGCGGAGGCTTTGGTATCTGAATGAAGATGAGCAGGAAAAGCGCAATCAGCGCGAGTCCAGCCTGCGCCAGATAGGTTCCGGCAAAGAGGATAGGCGCAAACATGTCTTTCGTCGCGATGACCGTTTGCGGCCCTACAATGCCTGCCAGCACACCACCTGCCAACACCCACGAAATTGCCTTGGGCTTGAACGCGTCGCTGGCCGTGTCGGCCGCAGCGAAGCGGTATTGCTGAACGAACGCGCCGGCAAACCCACCCATGCAGCACGCAAGTGAAAACAGCGCAAAACTGTCGCGAAAGACGGCGAACGAAGCAAGCAAACCTGAAATCACACCCAGAAGCGAAGCCCCGGTAAACCCGGCCCTGCGTCCAAAACGGCGCATTAGAATGCCGGCCGGGATCGTTCCGAAAGCTGTGCCCAGAACCATCGCGGAAACCGGAAGCGTTGCAAGGGACTTGTCCTCATCAAGCATCATATAGCCGACAAGCGGTCCGGTCGCGATCACGATCGATGCTGACGCCCCTCCCAGCGCCTGAGCCAGCGCCAGCAGAACGGCATTGCGCTTTGCCAGTCGATCATCAACAACGGTGTCCGGCATTGCGGTGCTCATTGGTCAGGTCTCGGGATTTGCCGCAGTGGCGTCTATGGGAAAGAACTTCACCGGTAGCACGACGGGAGGCGTTCGTAAAACACCTGTTCGTCAGGAATTGAGAAGCCGGTGCCGGCAATCAGAAATGCCGAAAGCCGCCGTCTGCCGCAAGAGCCAACGGATGGCCATCCTTTGTCACCTTAACTCTACCAGCCTCTTCGCTCACAATGCCGATTTCGGTAACAGGACAACCGGCGAGTTCCGCCCCTCTTCTGAAGCGCTCGGCCTTTTCAGCGGGAACCGCAGCCAGGATCTCGTAATCATCGCCGCCATTCAAGAAGCGCACATAATACTCAAACGCTTTGTTCTGAAGGTGCTTCATTGCCGGGGAAACAGGAACCTTCGCCAGATCAATTTCAAGACCGGTTCCAGAGGCGTTTGCCAGGTGTCCGCAATCGGCAAAGAGACCGTCGGAAACATCCATGGCAGCGGAGGCGTGGCCGACAAGCAAAGGCGCAAGCTTCGTGCGCGGCCGGGGCAGCAGGTAACGATCCAGAATATGGTTCTCGTCTCCGACGGCTAAAGACGCGCGTTCACAAAATACCGGGTCAAGCCTTGCAGCGAGACCTGCGGCAGCGTCTCCGATCGTGCCTGTTACGAACAGGATATCGCCAGGGCGGGCACCCGACCTTCGCACCGCCTTGCCCTCTTCCACCTGCCCAATTGCCGTAATGGAGACTTGCAGGCCATTGTTGGACCGGATCGTGTCGCCGCCAAGCAACCGGACATCATAAGCCGACTGATCGGCCGATAATCCCGCGCAGAAGCGTTCGAGCCATAACTCTGTCCAGTCAGACGGCAGCGCCAGGCCGAGGAGATAACCGCGTGGTTTAGCGCCTTTGGCTGCCAGATCAGACAGGTTCACGCGCAAAGCCTTGGCGGCGATTGCTTCTGGTGCATCGTCAGCAAAGAAGTGAACGTCTGCGGCAAGAACGTCCTTTGTCAGAACCAGATCGAAACCGGGTTCCGGACGGAGGACAGCGGCATCGTCCGTCAGGCCGAGACTGCCAGGATCGCTCGCGAGGGGCGCGAAATACGACTTGATCAGCTCAAACTCTCCGGGCCGGTCTTGCGCCATTTTCAGGAAGCGCCGCCTGCCTTGCCAGTGTCGAGCTCATCGTCGCGCAACTCGTGTGCAAGCCTGTCGAGAACACCATTCACCAGACCCGGCTCATCGTCTTCGAAAAACGCTTTGGCGACGTCGATGTATTCCGAAATGATGACTTTTGCCGGTACGTCCTTACGCCGCAGGAGCTCGTATGCGCCCGAACGAAGAATTGCGCGCAGAAGACTGTCAATGCGCTTTAGCGGCCAGTCTTCCGTCAAGGCGGTGTGAATGAAGGGATCCAGGAATTTCTGGTCCTCCACAACGCCGGCCAAGATCTGTTTGAACCACTGCTCATCCGCGTCGCGATACTGCGCGCCATCTATTTCCTTGCCGAGCCTGAACGCGGTGAACTCGCTCACCACGCTGGTCAGCGGCGCGCCGCCGACGTCCATCTGGTAAAGGGCCTGCACAGCGGCCAGCCGCGCGACACCGCGCTTGTTGGCGGGGCGCACGGTTTTCGCCTGTGTTTCCGGGTCGGCCTTGCCGGTCATTTTGCTTATACTCCGAGCCGTTCGCGCAGCGCGATCATGTCGAGTGCGGCCCTTGCTGCCGCACCGCCCTTGTTCTTGTCGCCGACTTTTGCGCGCGCCCAGGCCTGTTCATCATTTTCGACTGTGAGAATACCGTTTCCGACTGCCAGATCCGCATCGACGATCAAATCCATGATTACCCGGTTCGACTCGTTCGCAACGATATCGTAGTGCGTTGTTTCACCACGGATCACGACACCCAGAAGGACAAATCCATCATAAAGAACGCCTTGGCTTTCCATAGCGGTCATCGCCATGGACAGCGCTGCCGGGATTTCAAGAACGCCGGGCACGGCAATCCGCTCGTACGTGGCTCCAGCCGCCTCGATTTCCTTTATCGCGCCTTCCGCCAGCGCATCGGCCAGATCGTCGTAAAAACGGGCTTCGATGATCAGCAGTTTCGATGCATCGCTCATGGGTCTTCATCCTGTAAGGGGCGGCGACAGGAACCATGTCTGTCCCGGTTTGTCCAGTGTCATTCGTACAAGGCAGTCAGAACCGTACTGCATCCCTGCAGTCAGACCCAAGCATCGCCAGGTTCTTGAAGTATTGTCCCGTCCCCTACCCGGTCTTCGGGAATTCCGCAAGCCGCGCGGCATAACGCGCTATCATATCCACTTCGAGATTGATCCCGTCCCCCACATCCCGTTCCGACCATGTGGTCACATCGAGCGTATGCGGGATCAAAAAGACGGAAAACAAAAGTCCGTCGACGTCGTTGATCGTCAAAGAGGTCCCGTCCAGGGCAATCGATCCCTTCTTGGCGATGAAAGGTGCGGTCTCCCTTGGCGCTTCGAACTGGAAATAGACAGAGTCAGGATGATCTTCCCGCTTTACCACAGTCGCTATTCCATCGACATGACCAAGCACCAGATGGCCGCCCAGCTCGGCTCCCAATTTCAACGACCGTTCCAGATTGATCTTTTGTCCGGCGCGCCACTTGGAAACCGTGGTCAATGCAAGGGTTTCGGCAGCGGACTCGACTTCAAACCAGTTTCCGTCGGCCTCATTCGCCTTCTTCGTCACCGTGTGACACACACCGGCGCACGAGATGGAGGCACCGATATCGAACGTTTCGGTGTCGTAAGCCGTGCGGATCCGGGTCCGCTTTCCGGCCGGGATGTCATCAACTGTCAGGATTTCACCAAGGTCGGTCACAATGCCGGTAAACATGTCAGGCTCCACGGCGTCTGAGGTAGATGAAACTGTCGGCATCGAATTTACCGGCGTCGATCTTTTCGAATTTGGGGTCGCGATAGACATCCGCAAGAGCCAAATCGTGCAGAGCAGATATGCCGTCTTCACCGATTTCCAGGTCACCCGTGACGACGCAGAGGTCGTCAACAAGGTCGGCCTCCAGAAAAGAGGACGCCATTCGCGCACCACCTTCGACCATGACCCTGGTAATGCCTCTTGTGGCAAGTGCGCTCAAGATAACACCCGGCTCAATCGCGCAGTCGCCCGCCGGCACCCGGATAACGTTCACACCCGCCGCCGTAAGAAACTCGATCTTTTCAGGATCCGCGTCGTTTCCGCAAATGAGCCAGACAGGCACGTCGACACACGTTCGTACAAGTTTCGATTCCAGCGGAATACGCGCGCAGCGGTCTACGATAACACGCACCGGCGAACGCTCGGCCAACCCAGGCAGACGACATGTCAACTGCGGATCATCTGCAAGAGCCGTTCCCGAACCTACGAGAATGGCATCGTATTCAGCGCGGAAGCCATGCACCTTGCGCATCGACAAGGGACCTGAAATCTTGACCTGCCCCTCGCCGGCACGCCCGATATAACCATCGCGCGAAACGGCAAGTTTCAGGAAAACGTGTGGCCTTTGCTTCAGTTGGCGCAGCGTAAATCCGTGATAGAGATCCCTGATCTCGCGCTCCCTGACACCGATTTCCACGGCGACACCGGCATCGCGCAGCATCTGCGCGCCGCGCCCGGCAACGCGCGGGTTTGGGTCCAATATACCGATCACGACACGCGTAACGCCTGCCTCGATCAACGCCAGGGAACAAGGAGGCGTGCGTCCATAGTGGGAACACGGCTCAAGCGTTACGTAACAGGTCGCATTCCGCGCCAGCTCACCGGCGTGGCGCAAGGCGTTCACTTCCGCATGTGCCATGCCGGGCCGGGAGGTGACACCACGCCCGACCAGAACAGGTCCTGCCTCGCCTTCCTTGACAATAAGGGCGGCAACCGCCGGATTCGGCCAGACCCGTCCGAGCCCACGACGGGCCAAACGTTCCGCTGCCGCCATGAAACGGGTATCAACTGAACTCACTGAAGACATAAAAACTATTTCGCAAAGATCATTGGTCTTTTAGAGGCGCGCTTTCAGAATCGCTCAATTCATCCAGAAGCGCTTCAAAATCCTTGGCCTCGCGGAAATTCTTGTAAACAGAAGCAAATCGCACATAGGCAACGTCATCGATGCCCTTGAGGCCTTCCATGACATGGTTGCCGATGGTCTCAGCCGTTATCTCACTTTCGCCCGAGCTTTCGAGCTGACGCACGATGCCGCTCACCATGCGCTCAATGCGGTCCGGCTCCACGGGCCTTTTACGCACGGCGATCTGAACCGACCGCATAAGCTTTTCCCGATCGAACGGCACGCGGCGCCCCGATCGCTTCAGAACCATCAGTTCACGCAGCTGCACCCGTTCGAATGTCGTGAAGCGACCGCCGCAGGTGTTGCAAATCCTGCGGCGGCGTATCGCGGTATTGTCCTCGGTCGGCCGGGAATCCTTAACCTGGGTTTCCTCGCCACCGCAAAAAGGACATCTCATTTCTTATAGCTCCTGAGCGAGCCCGCTGTTACCCACCGTAAATCGGGAACCGGGCTGTCAGTGCTTCTACCTTGGCTTTGACTGCAGCTTCAACCGCTGCGTTGCCTTCTTCACTGTTTGCAGTCTTCAAACCGTCCAACACTTCCGTGATCAGCCCTGCAACTTCACGGAATTCGGCAACGCCAAAGCCACGCGTTGTTGCGGCAGGCGTGCCGAGACGAATGCCGGACGTCACAAACGGCTTTTCCGGGTCAAACGGAATACCGTTCTTGTTGCAGGTGATGTTGGCACGTCCCAGTGCTTTTTCTGCCGCTTTGCCGGTGGCATTTTTCGGACGAAGATCGACGAGCATGGAGTGGTTGTCGGTTCCACCGGAAACAATATCCAGTCCCTGTTCTTTCAGTGCTTCGGAAAGCGCCTTGGCATTCTCGACAACCGCACGGGCATAGGCCTTGAATTCTGGTTGCAGGGCTTCCTTGAAGGCAACGGCCTTCGCTGCAATCACATGCATCAACGGCCCACCCTGCAGACCCGGGAAGACAGCGGAATTGACCTTCTTGGCGATTGTCTCGTCGTTCGTCAGGATCAGACCGCCGCGCGGACCGCGCAGGGACTTGTGTGTGGTGCTGGTGACGACATGCGCATGCGGCACCGGGGACGGATGCACGCCACCGGCGACAAGACCGGCAATGTGTGCCATGTCGACCATCAGATAAGCGCCAACGCTGTCGGCGATCTCACGGAATTTCTGCCAGTCCCAAAAACGGGAATATGCGGTACCGCCCGCCACGATGAGCTTGGGTTTGTGTTCGTTTGCAAGGCGCTCGACCTCTTCCATGTCGAGACGGTGATCGCCTTCCCGCACGCCATAGGACACAACGTTGAACCATTTGCCCGACATGTTCACCGGCGAACCATGTGTCAGGTGACCGCCGGAATTGAGATCAAGACCCATGAACGTATCGCCAGGCTGCAGCAGCGCCAGGAAAACCGCCTGGTTCATCTGGCTGCCTGAATTGGGCTGAACGTTTGCGAATTGGCAACCAAACAGTTCCTTGGCCCGCTCTATCGCCAGCGTTTCGGCAACGTCCGCAAACTCGCAGCCACCATAATAGCGTTTACCCGGGTATCCTTCGGCATATTTGTTGGTGAAAATCGAGCCCTGTGCTTCCAGCACTGCGCGCGAAACGATGTTTTCAGACGCGATCAGCTCGATTTCGTGCTGCTGCCGGCCGAGCTCCTGCTGTACGGTCCCGAAAATGTCTGCATCAACTTCGGCAAGACTGCTGGTAAAGAACCCGGAATGGGTCTGTCCGGAGCTTTCCATCAAAGACATCGCATTTTCCTTGTATTCGTATTCGAGGAGCCTGATCGTGGCTTTCCGTCCCAAACAAGCCGGCTTGAACCTGCGGACCACTTGGCGCGAGGAATTAGCACAGCGTCCCATGAGAACCAAGGGGCATACCGACGCGGCCAGTTTGGAAAACGACGCCAACGCCTTTCGAAAATCTGTTCAGATGACGGAAGGCCGCGCTGCGGAGACGCGTTGCCCCTTCAATAGAGTGTGGGATCAGAATTCTGATCCCCTGCCCCGGCAATCTGACTAATACGGCGTTTGAGCTTGCGAACCGCGAGGCGCTTCAGGTCTTCCTCAGACACCGATGCCGGTCCAAAGGTGGAAACCTCGATTCCCGTTGCCGCATCGATCGCGGTGACTTTCACCTGCTGACCGATCGGATGGAATTCAAGGTAGATCTCACCTGGCCGCGGGTTGCGACTCATCCGCATTCTCCCAACTGCTGCTTCCCTTAAAAGCCATGAAACGCCGGCCTTATCAAGACCGGCGTTTCATCTGGTAAGCTCAAAAACTGGCAGTGGGCTCAGAGCCTGGCCTGTGTCTCGGTCGCAAATACATCGTCGCGATTGTAGATGTCTTCACGGAAATGAACGACACCGTCGGAATTTGCCCAGGCAGTCACATAGGTCATGTAGAGCGGAATGGCCTTCTTCAGCTTCACATCTTCACGTGCACCGGTTCGGATCACGCCGTCAACGCGGCCTCTGTCCCAATCAGGTGTGGTCGACTGCAACATCCAGGTCACGAGTTCACGAACGTTTTGAACGCGGACGCAACCGGAGGAGTGGAACCGTTGGCTTTCGCCAAAGAGCGTCTTTGAAGGCGTATCGTGCAGATACACCTGATGCTTGTTGTGGAAATTGATCCGTACGGAACCAAGTGAGTTCTCGGCGCCCGGATCCTGCGTAAAGCGGTACTGAGTTGCCTCGTCCGTATTCCAGTCGATCTGCTGCCAGGCGAGTTCATTCCCGCTCCAGTCAAAGATGCGGATGTTGTTCTTCGAAAGGTACTCCGGATCCTCTTTCATCTTGGGGATCAGGTCCTTGCGGATGATCGACACCGGAACCGTCCAGTAGGGATTGAAGTTCAACTCATAGATCTTGCTGTTCAAGATCGGGGTTTGGCGGTCGATCTTGCCGACAACCGCCGTGTGCCGCGAGCGAACACGGCCATTTTCAACGGCCTCGATCTCGGCTGCCGGAATGTTCACCATCACGTAGCGATCGCCCAGGAAACCCGACATGGACCGCATGCGCACGATATTCGTTTCAAGCTGGCCGAGCCGCACGTGAGCCGGAACATTCAGAGCCTGAACAGTGTCGTCGCCCATAACGCCGTCAGGGATCAGGCCATGGCGAAGCTGAAAACGGCGCAGAGCGGCTTCGACATAAGAATCAAACGCATCCGAAAGACCGGCCTGCTGCTCAAGGTCGCCGGAGGCAATCAGGCGGCGGCGCAATTCCACCACGCGTGGGTCCTTGGCACCAATGCGAAGCGCCTTGCCGCCACCGGTCACAGTTCCCCAGCCACCGGCCTGAACGATCCGCTGATACCGGTCGATGGCGATGGCGATATAGTCAGCTGTCTCGGGCGACAGTGTCGGCGCCGAAGAATTGACTTCGGTGATGTTCTCCGTGGCAATATCGAAATTGTCGGCCCACTCGACGTTCTGACGGTTCTGCTGCAGAGACTGCAACGCCGTCTGCGCATCTGCCGGAGCGGCATGCGCAAGAAGCGCGCCTATGCTCAATGTAACTGCGCTGAAAAGTGTCTTTCCCGCCGACCACTTCGGTAAGCATTTTGATCCGGATCGACCAGTTTGAAGGTGCATCGCCAATTTCATCTGCCGCGCCTTATACAATCGGTTCACGTGCTCAACGCCGCCGAGCTATTTTCACTTTGCCCGGTCGGCGGTTCAAGTTTGAATTCATAATCGACGGGAGTTAACAAATCGCTTGATTTTTTAACCATGTCACCGTCTTAGGCGCCGCACAAAGCCACTCTTTTGTGACCACAAGATGTCAGGGAACATCGGAATTCGAACAAAATCCAATGTTCAGAGCCCTTTGTGGTCAAACGGCGCGCTCAGGATTAGATATGACGGGACCGGAGAAGTGTGAAACGCAAATTTACGTGATGGGCGGAAAAAGAAAAGCACCGCCCGATGGGCGGTGCTTTGTCATCTGGAATGTGCCGCAACCTTAGAGGCGGTAGAGGATCTGGTCAGTCCAGAACCGCTCGAGACGACGGAGTGACTTGTTGAGTGCAACAAAGTCTTCCGGTCCGATCTCGCCGACCTGTTCCACGGACAGGATGTGACGCTCATAGAGATCGTTGACGATCTTGGCGACTTCCTGGCCCTTGTCCGTCAGGCTGACACGCACCGACCGACGGTCCATGCGGGACCTCTGATGGTGGATATAGCCGGTTTCGACCAGTTTTTTCAGGTTATAGGACACGTTCGAACCGAGATAGTAACCGCGTGTGCGCAATTCGCCGGCGGTCAGTTCAGCGTCGCCGATGTTGAACAGAAGCAGAGCCTGCACACTGTTGACATCGGACCGGCCCATGCGATCGAACTCATCCTTGATGACGTCCAGAAGACGCCGATGCAGTCTTTCAACAAGAGTCAGGGCTTCAAGATAAAGTGGCTTGATTTCCACTTCTTCCGCTTCGCCCGGTGAAACAGCGTCGACTGCCCTACTTGCGGTGATCATGTGATTGCGCCTCTTATAGTACCTGTTGATGGACGGATATTTTCCCGCCTTGAGACGCAATCTAGCCGAGTGTTTCTAAAATCCGCTTAAGAGACACGCTGAATCGTTCGTTAACGTTTGAAGGCACTTTCAGCACCCTGATTCAGGTTTTGTTAACCAGCTCCATCCAGTCGAACTGACTGCTCGAAAAAGTCTAAGATCCACGCAGGAATTTTACGATGCCTGAAAAGTCCGTCCCTTCTCCGCCGCTGTTGCAGAAGAGCGCATAAAGCGCCGATGCCTCTGCCCCCAAGGGCGTAGCGGCACCCGAAGAATTGGCAGCTTCCTGCGCAAGTTTCAGGTCTTTCAGCATCATCTCTGCCGCGAATCCCGGCTGATAATCCCGGTTTGCGGGCGACGACGGCAACGGTCCAGGCACCGGGCAATAGGACGTCAGTGACCAGCACTGACCGGACGCCGTTGACGAAATATCGAACAACTTCTGCGCATCCAACCCCAGTTTTTCGGCAAGCACAAAGGCCTCGCTGACGCCGATCATGGAAATGCCGAGGATCATGTTGTTGCAGATTTTTGCCGCCTGACCGTTGCCCGCACCACCGGCGTGGACGATCGTCTTGCCCATTATGTCAAGGTACGGCTTGGCTGCGGTGAACCCTTCTTCGCTGCCCCCGACCATGAAGGTCAGCGTTCCTGCGGTCGCACCACCGACCCCGCCGGAGACTGGTGCATCGACCATCGCAAGGCCCTTTTCCGCTGCTGCTGAGCTGACAATACGAGCGCTGTCGACGTCGATCGTGGATGAATCGATCAACAGTGTTCCGGCTTTTGCGTTTTGGAGGATCCCTCCATCGCCCTGATAGATCTGGCGCACGTGCTTTCCAGCCGGCAGCATCGTGACCACGACGTCGGCAGCCGCGGCAAGCTCAGCGACACCGCCGGCTTTTGCGCCGCCCGCGTCCGCGTGGGCCGACATTGCTTCCGCCGAGAGGTCAAATCCGATGACGCGGTGCCCGGCCTTGATCAGGTTGGCTGCCATCGGGCCGCCCATGTTTCCAAGACCGATAAAACCGATTGTGCTCGCCATGTTCGTTCTCCCAGATGAAATTCGTGAATTTAAAGAGTCTCTTTGTCGGCTCTTTTGATGATTTGATTCAGCGTGGGCGGCTTTTTGTCAGAGGTTCAGCCAGCTGCCGCGCGGTTTTCCTTGTGCATGAGGTAAGCGAGACCGGCATAAATCGCGACCGTCACAACATAGAAGGTGATTTCGTAAGGTCTGCGGCCATAGAGGTCACTGAAAGCCGTGTGCATGACGATCTGGCATCCGCATCGGAAGATCCACATGACCGTGCCCCAGGACACGGTGAGCCAGAGACCGGTCGCTGCAACGAGGTCCAACACTGCAAAAAAGACCGTTGCACCCTGAAGCGCGATCGGCATGTCCCAGAAAAAATTCCCATGCCATTCGACAACACCGATGATGCGGGCCCAGTAAATGACACCACCGCTGATCAGAATGATGGCTATGCACCGCAGGTAAAGGATAAGGATCGTGCTCCAGGGCGGGCGCGCGTCGATGAGGTCCTGAAAACTGGTGATCATGGCCGGTCCGGTCGCGGGTTAAAGAGGAAGGTCTCCGTCAGACGGTTCCTCGAAATACGACGCCAAATCGGCGCTGTCCACATGTGCGAGTTGCGTAGGTGTCCATTTCGGCGCTTGATCCTTGTCGATAACGACCGCGCGAATGCCTTCAAAGAAATCACTGCCATGCAGGAGACGCGACACGATCCTGTATTCGAGTTTCATACACTCGTTGAAGGAAAGATCTGCTCCACGCCGCATTTGTTCGAAGGTTATCAGTATGCTCGTCGGAGATTTCGTGCGGATTGCTGATGCGACCTTCCGGCCAAATTCCTTTTCAGACCGGTCCAGCCGCTCCAGTATGTCGTCGACGGAAGCCGCCGCAAATGCCTCGTCTATGAGCGCTTCGTTTTCTTTAACCGGGCCCGGTTCCGGAACAACCTGAAAAACTTCGAGCGCTTTGTCCACATCATCGGCCGTCTCCAGTGCCCGTTCCAGGTCCGGTAAGCTTGATTGTGCGACAGCATGAGTGAGAACGCCGGTTGCGAGCGCGTCACCCTGTTTCAGCCTGCTCGCTGCCAATGCGCAATAGACACCGGTCATTTTGGGCATCCGGGGCAGGAAATAGGTGCCGCCGACATCAGGAAAGAAACCGATCCCGGTTTCCGGCATCGAAAAAAGTGTTTTTTCCGTTCCAACCCGATGGCTGCCATGCACGGATACGCCGACACCGCCTCCCATTACGATACCGTCGATCAGCGCGACATAAGGTTTCGGGTAGGCCTTGATATAGGCATTCAAGGTGTATTCATCGCGGAAGAATTGCTTCAGCCCGTCAACCTCGCCTGCCTGTTTGGCATCATAAATGCTGCGGATGTCTCCACCGGCGCAAAACGCCTTGTCGCCTGCACCTTTTATGATGACGTGCGCGACGGAAGGATCATCCGCCCAGCGCTTTAGCTGGTCTCCCAGCGCGATCACTTTCGAATGTGTTAGCGCATTGAGCGTTTGCGGCCTGTTCAGCGTTACGAAACCGGCTTTGCCGCGAACTTCAAAAAGGATCTCGTCGCTCATTTATGCGCCTTGTGGAAGGAGAGTCGTTTCAACGGTTAAGCGGACGGCGTTCACTCAATCTTTCAACAGATCACGAGCGATGATCAAGCGCATGATCTCGTTTGTCCCTTCCAGGATCTGGTGCACCCGAACGTCGCGGAAATAGCGCTCGATCGGATAATCGCGCAAATAGCCGTAACCTCCATGCAGCTGCAATGCCTCATTGACGACCTTGAACCCGGTATCGGTTGCCAGCCGCTTTGCCATGGCCGCGAGGCGCGTCGCCTCATGCGACTTGGCGTCCACAGCGAAGGCTGCCTTGTGCAAAAGAAGGCGCGCAGCTTCAAGCTCCGTTGCCATATCGGCAAGACGGAATTGCAGCGCCTGGAAGTCGGCGATCGGTCGCCCGAACTGTTTGCGCTCTTTCATATAACCGAGCGCGAGATCCAGACAGGCTTGCGCAGCGCCGAGTGAACACGCGCCGATGTTCAACCGCCCGCCATCGAGCGCGGACATGGCTATCTTGAACCCCTGCCCTTCCTCGCCGATCAGGTTTGACTTTGGGACACGGCAATCCTGGAAATTCACTTGCGCCGTCGGCTGGCTTTTCCAGCCGAGCTTCACCTCGTTGGCCCCGAAGCTGAGGCCAGGTGTTCCCTTTTCAACAAGAACACAGGAAACGCCTGCAGGACCCTCGCCACCGGTTCGCACCATAACCGCATAAAGGTCACTCACCCCGCCACCGGAGATAAACGCCTTTGATCCGTTGAGAACATAGTGGTCGCCATCGTCATTAGCGCTTGTTCGCAAGCTGGCGGCATCGGAGCCGGAGCCGGGTTCCGTCAGGCAATAGCTGGTCAGGAGATCCATGGAGCAAAGGCTCGGGAGGAACTTCCGGCGCAGATCGTCGGACGCATAGGTGTCAATGATCCAGGCAACCATATTGTGGATCGAAAGATATGCTGCGGTGGAGGTGCATCCCTTGGACAATTCCTCGAAGATCAGTGCCGCGTCCAGGCGTGACAATGCGGATCCGCCCACCTCTTCCGTGACATAGATACCGCCAAAGCCGAGTTCAGCGGCCTTGCGCAGGGTCGGCACCGGAAAGACGCTGTCTTCGTCCCATTGTTTGGCGTTGGGTGCGAGTTCCTCCCGGGAAAAACTCGCCGCCATGTCCTGAAAGGCGCGCTGATCTTCGTTCGGTGAAAAGTCCACGTGTGTCCTCCCTTCGCGCTGGCGCAACTGCTCCTGGAACGCCAGTCATCCTCCCGACGTTGCGTGCGCACTAAAACATATTTGACGCGAACGTCAAACAATCTCTTTTTTGTTTTTATTTTCAGTTATTTTACAGAATGTTGGAATGCGTCAATCTGCGTGATAGATTGGCGCTTAACTTCCACCAGAATGAATTTCACCTTCACAATTATCGAGCTAGCAGAACAGATGCCGTCCAAACCGCCTCTTCCGCCGATCACATCCGACCATATGGATACGTTGCTTGCCGGTACCCGCATGAGACGCAACCGCCAAACAGACTGGTCGCGCCGGCTCGTGCGCGAAAACACGCTTACAACCGATGATCTGATCTGGCCGATCTTTCTGGTAGATGGCACGAACGTGCGTGAACCGGTGGCGTCAATGCCGGAAGTATTCCGTCTCTCTGTCGACCAGGCGGTCCGTGAGGCAACGCGTGCGGCGGAGATTGGCATTCCGGCCCTGGCTCTCTTTCCCTACACCGACCCCGATCTGCGCGACGACACTGGTTCGGAAGCGCTCAACTCGCAGAACCTGACCTGTCAGGCGCTCCGCGCGATCAAGGCGGAGGGGCTGAATGTCGGTCTGATGACGGACGTTGCGCTCGACCCCTACACCAGCCATGGCCATGACGGTCTGATGGATGGCGACACGATCCTAAATGACGAAACCGTTGACCAGCTCTGCCGTCAGGCGCTGGTTCAGGCGGACGCTGGATCTGACGTCATTGCGCCATCGGATATGATGGACGGCCGGATTGGAGCCATCCGGCAGGCGCTGGACAGCCAGGACTTTCGCGGAACGCAGATCATGGCGTATTCAGCGAAGTATGCGTCGGCCTTCTACGGCCCGTTCCGTGATGCCGTCGGATCGTCCGGCACGCTGAAGGGCGACAAGCGGACCTACCAGATGGACCCGGCAAATACCGATGAAGCCTTACGTGAAGCAGAGCTCGACATCACCGAAGGCGCGGACATGGTCATGGTCAAGCCCGGTCTGCCCTATCTCGACATCGTCCGGCGCATCAAGGACGAATTCCAGGTCCCGACCTACGCCTACCAGGTCTCCGGTGAATACGCGATGATCAAGGCGGCAAGCGCCAATGGCTGGCTCGACGGCGACCGCGCGATGCTCGAAAGCCTGCTCGCCTTCAAGCGCGCAGGTGCTGACGGGATCCTGACCTATTTTGCGCCCAAAGTCGCCGAGATGCTGGCGCCCGGGAAATGACCGCGTCTCCTGTCCAGGCGGACGCATCCGAAGTCACATTCGAACGCATCCGGGCAGCCGCTGATCTCATCAAGGGTGCCGTGCTTGAAACGCCGTGCCTGCCCGCGCCGCGCCTGTCACTGCTGACCGGTGCGGATGTTTTCGTCAAATACGAGAACATGCAGGTGACCGGCGCCTTCAAGGAACGCGGTGCACTTGTGAAGCTTTCCAGCCTGAGCGAGCAGGAAAAGGCGCGCGGTGTCATCGCGGTGTCCGCGGGCAACCATGCGCAAGGGGTTGCCTATCATGCCGGACGGCTCGGCATACCGGCAACGATTGTCATGCCGGTGTTGACACCGTTCGTGAAGATTTCCGCGACCAGAGGCTACGGTGCGGAAGTGGTTCTGGCGGGAAACACTCTGGCGGAAGCCAAGGCTGAGGCTGACCGGCTTGCCGCGGAAAAGCATCTCGTCTGGGTTCATCCCTATGACGACATGCATGTCATTCACGGACAGGGCACCATCGCGCTTGAGATGCTTGCCGCCCAGCCTGATCTTGATGTGATCGTTGTGCCGATTGGCGGTGGCGGACTGATCGCCGGTATCGCCACGGCCGCGAAAGCCATCAAGCCTTCGGTCCAGGTTATCGGCGTTGAAACAACGCTTTACCCCGGCATGTGGGGTGCGTTTTACGGCAAGGAAGTCCTGTGCGAAGGCGCGACGATCGCGGAAGGCATTGCCGTTCGCGACATTGGGCTTCTGACCACCGAGGTTGTCAAAAGATCCGTCGATGACGTTGTCCTTGTTTCGGAAAGCAGCATTGAGCAATCGATCAATGCCTATCTGACGCTTCAGCGAACCATCGCCGAGGGAGCTGGTGCCGCCGGTCTGGCTGCGCTCCTCTCCGACAGAGCCCGGTTTGAGGGAAAGAAAGTCGGCCTGGTGCTGTGCGGCGGCAATATCGATCCCCGGCTTCTTTCCAAGATCGTGGTGCGCGAGCTCGCGCGCGACGGCAAGCTCGTCTCCATCCGGATCGACACGCCGGACCGCCCTGGCACACTCGGCGAGATCGCAACGGTCATCGGCGACATGCAGGGCAACGTTGTCGATGTGGAGCATCACCGGCTGTTCCTCAACGTCCCCGCCAAGGGCGCCACGCTGGATGTCTCCTTCGAAGCCTTCGACCGCGAACACGGTGAACGCATTGTCGCGGCGCTTCGCGAACGAAGCTACGTCGTCCGCTATCTGGAGATCGGCGAGCGGATGGACTGACGCGGCCGCGCAAGGCGTTACGATTGCCGCATTCACCCTTTTTGCGGACGCAGCACATTTGCGTTTTCGCCCCTCAGTCCCCACATCAGCCTCATCACGTTTTTGGGAGCCGATTTATGTCAGCAGAGACTTCGACCGACTATGTCCGCCAGGATGTTTTTGACCCTGCCCGTCATCCGGAATTGTTTTCGGGTGTCCGCAGCAGGCGGATCTTTGCGTTTTTTATCGATGTGATCGCGATCGCGATTTTTACTGTTCTCGCAGGTATCCTGGTGTTTTTCCTGGGCGTCTTCACGCTCGGTCTCGGTTTCCTGCTCTACGGCATCCTGCCGGCAACGGTCGCGTTGCTTTACGTTGCCTTCACGCTCGGCGGACCGCAAGCCTCGACCCTCGGCATGCGCGCCATGGGGCTTGAGATGCGCCTGTGGTACGGCGCCAAGCCCTATCCCCTGCTCGCGGCCGTCCATGCGCTGCTGTTCTGGTTCTCCGTCTCGTTGCTGACGCCGCTGATCCTGCTGGTGTCGCTCTTTTCAGACCGCAAGCGCCTCCTGCACGACATCATCCTAGGCGTCGTCGTGATCAATTCGGACTATCACCGGCAATATGTAGATGGACGTTACTGAGCTGGGCGGGTCTGCTAAACTTGACAGACCGTTGTTTTTGTTGATCGTTTCAGCCTCGAACGACACTCGACCCGTCAATTCAACAGCGCCAGCGACAGGTTGAGAAGACCGGCAAACCCGACCCAGGCCGCGTAGGCGCAAAAGAGCAGTGCGGAGGCCGGGTCCGGGTGCCAGCGGTCCTTGATGAAAAGCAGGATCAGCACGAACATGCCGGCAATCACCGCGAACGCGATCCAAACCTGATGCAGCACAAAAAAGAGCGGTGACCAGGCCCAGTTGAGCGCCATCTGGCCATACCAGAAGACCATTGCTTTCGAGCGCGGGGCTGCCCGAAAGGTTCTCCATCCGGCGACCGCAATAAACACATAGAGAACAGTCCAGACCGGTCCGAAAATCCAGTTGGGCGGATTGAAGAACGGCTTGTTCAGGTTCGCGTACCACGCCCCCGGTGCCGACTGTGTTCCGATAAAGATCCCCATTCCAAGAACGACGATCAGGAAAAGCGCAAGGAGCGCAATCGCGCCTGCGCCGCGAAGCCGGGATGAGATCTCGATTGACATGGATTTGCAGTTTCTCCCGTTCGCTCTTCACACTTCCAAAATGCGATTTGTGCTGACTGTTGATGGCTTTTGCTCTTTACGCAGCAGGCGTGCGCTGAGACTTTCCTTCGCCTGATAAATCTGGTGACAAACGTGAGACGGACGTTCCACCGTTTTCCGGTCATTCCACCAGAGCGAGTAAGTCGCCCCACAAAACCTGAATATTAGAGTCGACTTTAATTTTCAGACCTGTTATTGCTGCGCTGTAATCTAACTAACGGAAAACGCTATGTCTTTCTTCAAACGCGTAGGCGCACTGACGTGCGCTCTCGTGGCCGGTACCTTGTTGACTACTCAATCGACAACCGCCCACGCCGAGGCTCTCACCTTCACCGATATCGCGGGGCGTGAAGTCACCCTGCCGGAAATGCCGGACAAGATCATCCTTGGCGAAGGCCGGATGATGTATGGCATCGCACCGCTGATCGAGGGCAACCCGTTCAAGAAGATCGTCGGCTGGAAAAGCGATCTGGTTCAGTACGACCCCGATGCTTTCCGCAAGTATCAGGGGGCCTTTCCGGAAGAGACTGCGCGGATGATCGACTTCGGCAACCCATATGCAGGTGATTTTTCAATCGAGGCCGTTCTGGAAGCTGATACGGACCTCGTGCTGCTCGATGTGGGCAATCTCTTCAAGGCAGAGGAAACCGGCCTTGTCGAAAAGCTCGGCAATGCCGGCGTGCAGGTCGCCTTTATCGATTTCCGGCGGAACGCGACAGAAAACGCCGTTCCTTCAATGCTGATTCTCGGCCGGATCTTCGGTGAGGAAAAGCGGGCTGCGGAATTCATCGACTTCTACATTGCGCAGATGCGCAAGGTGACGAATATCGTCGACACCATTCCAGCGGAAGACCGTCCTCTTGTCGTTGTCGAGAACGCAGCCGGTTGGCAGGATGATTTCTGCTGCTGGTCTTTTGGACCCTATAATTATGGCCGGTTTGTTGAGCTTGCCGGCGGCAAGAACTATGCCTCAACGCTTGCCAATGCCTATTCGGTCGATCTCAGCCTTGAAGGCATCATCGAAGCCGACCCGGATGTCGTCTTCGGGACAGGTGCGAACTGGAAAGAAGCGCGCCCTGAAGTCACGTCGACTTTGCTTGGCTATGAAGGCGATCCGGAAGTCAACGCCGAACGTCTCGCAGCCCTTGCCGCGCGTCCGGGTTTCGCAGATCTGCGCGCCGTCAAAGACGGGCGCTTCCACTCGATCTATCACCAGTTTTACAATTCGCCCTACCATTTCATTGCGATCCAGGTATTGGCGAAGTGGCTGCATCCGGACGACTTTGAAGATCTGGACCCCGAGGCGACTTTCCAGGAACTGCATGACCGGTTCCTGCCTTATGAGACCTCCGGTCAATTCTGGATAACGCTCAACCGATAAGGCAGTTTATTGCACGAGGTTCCGCGGCGGTTTGCTGCGGAGCCCATTTTCACGGGTCATTTATGTCTGACAGTTCACTTGTCTCCGGCGAAGCGTTGTCGCTGGTGCGCGCTTACAAGCTTCGCAATGTGCGCAGGGCCGCGCTTATCGGAATTGCCTTCCTGCTTCTTGCCGCTCTTGTCGTGATCGACGTGACGACAGGTCCGGCGAATCTTTCGATCTGGCGCACGATCGAGGTTATTTTCGACCGGTCTCTGGCGACGCCAAAGGAAGACGTCATCATCTGGCAGCTTCGAATGCCAGTTGCCATCATGGCGATTGCGGTCGGCGCCATGCTGGGGGTTGCCGGTGCGGAAATGCAGACCATCCTCAACAATCCGCTGGCTGATCCCTTCACGTTGGGCTTGAGCTCGGCAGCCGGTTTCGGCGCAGCCCTTGCCATTGTACTTGGATGGTCCGTTATCCCCGGCGTTGGTGGTCTGTTTGTATCGGTCAACGCCTTCGTCTTTGCCATGCTGACCTCATGCGCGCTGTTCCTTTTCACAAGACTGCGCGGCGTTTCGCCGGAAGCGATGATCCTGGTCGGCATTGCCATGCTCTTCACGTTCAATGCCCTGCTGGCATTTCTTCAATACGGCGCGTCGGAAATTCAACTGGCGCAGCTGATCTTCTGGCAGCTGGGGTCCCTGGCACGGGCGACCTGGCCGAAGGTCGGCGTCTGCTTTGTCATCCTCGCACTCATTCTGCCGTGGTTCATGTATCGCTCCTGGGCCCTGACAGCTCTTCGCATGGGAGAAGACAAGGCGGCCGCCCTTGGTGTCAATGTCGGGCTCTTGAGGATCAGCGTCCTTGCCGGTGTCTCGCTGCTTTCGGCGGTCGCCGTCTCCTTTGTCGGGGCAATTGCCTTTGTCGGACTCGTCGGACCGCATATCGCGCGCATGATTGTCGGCGAGGATCAGCGCGGGTTTCTTCCGCTCTCCGCACTGTGCGGCGCTCTCATCCTTTCCGGCACATCCATCGCCTCCAAAGCCATCACACCGGGGATCGTCTACCCCATCGGCATGATCACATCACTGATCGGCATACCGTTCTTCATTTTGTTGATCCTCAGCCAGCGAAAGAGGCACTGGCAATGAGCGCTCTAACGGCAGAAAACCTCTCATTTTCCTACGGTGCCCGACGGGTATTCGACGGTGTTGGTTTCGACCCGATCAAACCCGGCCAGCTGACCGCACTCATCGGCCCGAATGCGGTAGGCAAATCGACGCTTTTCCGGTTGATTGCAGGTCTTTTGAAACCGGAAACCGGCAAGGTTCATCTCGGAGATACCGATCTCGACACGCTGTCAACGCGCCGTCGGCTGGAGCGTGTCTGCTTCATGCCTCAGTTTTTCACCGCGAATGCCGCCCTTTCCGTCTTTGACGTCGTCATGATGGCGCATAAGCAGTTGAAGGGCTGGCGTGTGAGCGAAAACGACATGATTGCCGTCGGCACGGCTTTGCAGGAAGCCGGCATCGGTCATCTCTCGGAAGCCTATGTCAGTGAACTTTCCGGCGGCCAATCGCAGATGGTCTCCGTGACACAGGCACTGATCCGAAAGTCGGATGTCTACCTTTTCGACGAACCGACTTCGGCGCTCGACCTCAGGCACCAGCTGGAGGTGCTGGGGCAGATCAAATCCGCTGTGGCGAACCGTGCCGCAATCGGCGTTGTCGCCCTGCATGATCTCAATCTCGCAGCGCGTTTTGCCGACACCCTGATCCTCATTGGCGAAGGGCGGATCCTTGCGCACGGACCGCCTGCGGAGGTGCTGCGCGCCGAAGCCATTTCAAGCACCTACGGTGTTGCCATCGAAACAACAAAAGGCCCGAGAGAGGAGCTGATCGTTCATGCTTACGCGTCGTAATTTCGTGTTCTCGGTCGCAGCGATGGCCGGTGCCGGATCAGCGCTCGCCTGCCCGGCTCCGGAGGCAACCGGGAATGCACACGGCATCCTCATGCTGAACGCAGCCTGCGGCGATCCGGATACACCCAACGTCTTCGAACCGGCGATCTTGCGCATCAACACAGGCGACAACGTCACATTCGTCCCGACCGACGCAGGGCACAATTCCGCCTCCAAGCGCGGGATGATCCCTGATGGCGCGGAACCCTGGAACGGTGCGATCGATGAGAACCTGACGGTCAACTTCACGGTTCCGGGCATCTACGGGCATATATGCGTGCCTCACTATGAGTGGGGCATGGTCGGACTGATCGTCGTTGGAAACGACTTTTCCAACTTCAAGTCGGCCAGGAAAATCAGGCACCCGGGCAGCGCGCGCAAGGTCTTTCGCGCGCTCCTGAAGGAACTGGAAGCAGAGGCATAGATCCAAAGTGAACGCGAACCTGATCGACACCTGGTCCAACATTTCCTCTGAAGAAGACACAATGACGGCGGACCACACCTGGATCTGGTGTGAGATGATCGAGGCGATGGACGAACGCAATCTTGCGAATGCGACCGTTCTTGATTTCGGCTGTAACCAGGGCGGCTTTCTAAGGCTGCTTTACGATCTGCGTCACTTCAAATCCGCCGTCGGCGTCGATATTGCCCGGCACGCCGTCGAAATTGCCGAAGCAGCAAAGGGTAACCGGCCGATTGCGTACCGGTCGACAACCGACATTTCCGAACTGGAAGAACGCTTCGACCTCGCATTCAGTCATGAGGTCATCTACCTGATCAACGACCTCAAAGAGCACGCCAAACAGATTGCGGGTGTTCTGAAACCGGGCGGGAGCTACTACGCGGTAACCTGCTGTCATCGCGACAGTCCGCTCTGGGCCATGTGGCGGCCCCAGATCCAGGAGTTTTCGAACGTTTCCGTCCCAAATCACAGCATCGCCGACATTGCGGGTGCTTTCCGGGAAACGGGGTTCACGGTGTCTGTACGCCGGTTTCTTGCCAATGCTTTCATCCCGCTCACCGACCCAAGCGACTATTTTCCAACAGATGTAGACCGGCTCGAAGTCTACACCCGATGGAAGCTGATGTTCCGCTTTGAGATGGAAGCTTAGTTGGGAGCGTCACAATGGCTTTTGAAAACCTGCAAGGCAAACACGTGTCTCGCCACACGGGCACGGTGCCGAAAGCGTCGACCGGCAATCAAGCAGCCCTATTTGACGGCACCGCTTTCAAGGGAACTGCTTTCAAGCAAAGAAACCAGGCTCGCGACGTGGCGCGCTTCCTTGGGCTTTGCGGACCAGCACGCAAAGAGTTCCAGCATCGCCGCACTGCCATCCGTTTCCAGGATCGGCAGGCACGGCCCCTGCCGCAATCTGGAAACCTTGCTGGCCGGCAGCAAGGCAGCGCCCAGTCCGAGGTCGGCCCAGTTTTCCAGCGCCGCATAGGAAATTGCACGGCCCGGATAAAGATCAAGCGACAGACCCTCAGTCTCGAACATCGCTTCTGTTGCCTGTGACAGACCGCAGTGCCCGGACGTCAGGATCAAAGGCTGGTTTTCAAGTTCCCGCAGCGATACCGCGCTGTCCGCAAACCGGTTGAGCTCGGCACCACTTGGCAGAAACACCCAGGGGTCTTTGTAAAGCCGGGATGTCTTGATCCCTTTTCGCTCGATGGCGGTTTCCGGAAGGATCGCCAAATCAAGGGTCTCTGAGTGCAGGCGGTCATGCAGGTCGTCGACGAAACACTCCTTGAAGACAAATTCCACTCCCGGATACTGCCGCTGATAGTCTGCAAACAGATCCATGATCCGCGGCACTTCCACGATGGGCGAGACGCCGATCCGTATCAGTTTGACCTCCGGCTTCAAGAGCTGCCTCACTTGAGCCAAAAGCGCTTCTTCTGACGCCACAACGTCGGAAATTGCGGTTAGAACCTGCCGGCCGAACTCGGTTATGGCGACAGACCGCGTACTGCGCTGGAAAATCTTCGCGCCGAACTGATGCTCGATCTGCTTGATCCCGGCCGAGAGCGTCGGTTGCGTCACATTGCAGGCGTCCGCTGCCGAACGGAAAGATCCTGTTTCCGCAACGCTCAAAACGAACGCCAAATGCCGTATGTTCATTGATAGAAACTCCCTATCAATTTGAAAGATTATTCAATTTCTCCAAAATTACGGCAAATGATACCCAGTGATCAACCGAAAATCACAAGAGGTTCCAAATGCAAACCACTCCTGAACTTGCCTGGTTGATCGCCATCTCCATTTTTACCGCGGCGTTGTGGATGCCCTACGTCCTTGAAAGCTTCGTGCGGCGGGGCATCTTTGCGACAATGGGGAACCCGTCGCAGGATGATCCTCCGATGCCCGCCTGGGCGGAACGGGCAAAGCGGGCTCATCTCAACGCTATCGAAAACCTGGTCGTATTTGCGGCCGTTGTCCTTGCAGCCGTGCAGATGGGCGTGACAGGCGGCAACATGCTCGTTGCGGTTCAGGTCTATGTTCTGGCGCGTCTGGCGCACTATCTCGTCTATGTCGCAGGCATTCCTGTCGCCCGCACACTGACATATCTGATCGGCTTTTTCGCAACACTCTTCATAGCCGTTGGCGCTCTCGGAGGCATTTGATGACAAACAAACTTGCAATCATCGCAGGCGCCGGAGGAGCACTTGGCCCGGCGCTCGCGCGCACTCTCGGCCAGGCCGGCTACGACACGGTCGGGGTTGCCCGCAACAATCCGGGTGGCGCCTTCAAGGACTTCGTGCAGGCCGATCTGTCTGCGCCACAAGATGTCGAGAGCGCGTTTGCTTCCATCCTCTCACGTCACGGTGCTCCGGCGGTATTGATCTACAATGCGCACAAGTTCTTGATTGAAACCTTCGAAGATACTTCGATCGAGCAATTCGAAGCCGTCTGGCGCACCGATACGCTCGGTGCGTTTGCAGCGATCAAATCCGTGCTTCCGGCGATGCTGGCAGGAGGCGGCACAATCCTCTTTTCCGGCGCGACTGCGTCGACCCGTGGCAGTGCGAAGTTTTCCGCATTCGCATCCGCTAAATTCGCGCTGCGCGGGCTCGCGCAAAGCCTTGCCAGAGAATACGGCCCAAAGGGCATTCACGTTGCCCATATCATTATCGATGGATTGATCGACGGTGGCCACGCGCAACAACTGTTCAGCGTTCCGGCAGCAGACTGCATTCCAGCGGATGCTTTGGCCAGGCAGTATCTTGACCTGATCCGGCAACCGAGCGGCGCCTGGACCCACGAAATAGACATCCGTCCTTCAGGAGGGAAATTCTAATGCAGCTTCGCGCCGATTTTGCGCGCCGGGAGGTCGTTCTTCCCGGAGACGAGGCCTGGCGCCCTTCGCCTTCCCCCGGTGTCGACAGACGCATGATGGATCGGATCGGAGATGAGGTGGCGCGCGCAACAAGCATTGTCCGCTATGCGCCGAACACCCGGTTCAGCGCACACATACATGATGGCGGCGAAGAGTTCCTCGTTTTGGAGGGTGAGTTTGCCGACGAACACGGCGCTTATCCGCAAGGTACCTATGTCCGCAATCCGATCGGAACCTCGCACAGTCCCAAGGTTGGGAGCAAAGGCTGCACGATCCTTGTAAAACTGTTTCAATTCGACCCCGAAGACCATGTGAGGATCGTGATCAACACACAATCTGCAGACTGGATCGAGGAGACTGTTCCGGGCATGAGACTGCTGCCCCTGCACAAGTTCAAATCGGAGCGGGTCGCATTGGTCCACCTGGAGCCGAACACCAGCCTGGAGCCTCGTGAACATCGCGGCGGAGAGGAAATCCTGGTGCTTGAAGGCGCGTTTCGCGATGAGTTCGGCCGCTATCCCAAGGGTACTTGGGTCCGCTCTCCACATCTTTCGAAACACGTCATGATGACGGAAACGGAAGGCGCACTGCTTTATGTGAAAACGGGGCATCTGCCGAAAAACTGAAAGGTGGTCAGTGCCAATCCTCGCCTGTGTTCACCTGACTGCCAGGCAGCTCGAACGAGGGGAGACCGTCAATTCAGCTCTTTTGTCCTGGTGCGACAGGCGACCCACTCAATGAAGTAGGCCAGCGTCGTCAATCACTTACAAATGCCTGTTCCGATTTAGATTCATCTGGAGGAGAAGGCTAATAATCGGTGCGCAAATACCTTTCGATGAATGCAATCTCACCCGCCTGCCCTTTCAATCGCCCGGCTGCCTGTTCTAAACTGTATGTTCGTTAAGAATGGCCACGGTGGCTTTGGGCAGGTGAATGCACTCAGTTGATATCGCGATGGCGCTCACGTTTGTGGTGATCGCGTCAACCGTCATCCTGTACGCTGTAGAGCGCTATCCGATCGAGGCAGTCGCTCTGGGATCCCTGACAGCTTTTGTTGTTATCTTTTCGATCATCCCCGTTGAAACCCCGGACGGCGGGACCGTCGCGACGGGCGACTTTCTCATGGGGTTCGCCAATCCAGCCCTTGTCACGGTTATCTGCCTGTTGATCATTGGCCAAGGCCTGTTCCAGACCGACGCACTGGAAGGACCGGCGAAGACCATCGTCCGTATGACACGCGGGCGCTCGGCATTCGCGACCATTCCGATTTTGTTGGTAGTGGCTGTTTTGAGCGCGTTTTTGAACAACACACCGGTTGTCGTGATGTTCCTGCCCATTCTGACAGCGGTTGCCGCAACGGTTGGCCAGTCGCCTGCGCGCGTTCTGATGCCACTGTCCTTCATCGCGATCCTGGGTGGCATGACCACCTTGATCGGGTCTTCGACCAATCTTCTGGTTGCCAACTACGCTGCCCAAACCTCCGACCTCAGGCTTACGTTCTTCAGCTTCACGCCCATTGGCCTGATCATGGCGGGCGTCGGTGCGATTTACGTGTTTTTCGTCATGCCCAAGCTCATGAAAGCTCGGAAAACCATGGCGGAAGAATTCCAGGCCACTTCGGGAAAGCAGTTCATTGCCCAGATCGAAATCACCTACGGCCATCCGCTTGTCGGGGTCGAAGCGGTTTCGGGCATGTTTCCGAAGCTGAAAGACATGACCGTCCGCCTGGTGCAGCGCGGCCAAAAACCACTTTTGCCTCCGTTTGAGAACGTAGTGCTTTCTCCCGGTGACACGGTCATCGTGGCTGCAACGCGGACCGCGCTCGCAAATGCGCTTGCGCGCCGGCAGCCACTTATGGAAACGGAGACTGATCCGACGAATTCGGGCCGGGACCAGCAGGCAGCACAGCCAGGGTCAATCAGTCTTGCCGAAGCTGTGGTTGCCCCCGCCTCCCGCCTTATGGGCAGAACGTTGCCGCAGTCGGGATTTTATACCGACACCGGCTGTCTCGTCATGGGCATCCAAAGGCGAAGCCGTATGCCCCGCATGGCGATGAATGATATTCGGCTTGAAGCCGGCGACGTGCTTCTGGTCGCAGGAGACGAAGACGACATCGCCCGCCTGCGCGGCAACCGGGATGTACTTCTCCTCGACTGGTCGACAGCAGAAGTGCCAAGACGGCGTTACGCACCTCACGCGCTCACAATTTTTGCCTGCGTTGTCTTTCTTGCAGCGACGGGGCTGGTGCCGATCGTCGCCGCTGCGATCGGCGGTACGTTTGCCATGATCGCGTCAGGTTGCCTGAATATCCGTCAGGCCATGCGGGCAATCGACAGCCGGATTTTCATGCTGGTCGGCGCGTCTCTCGCTGCTGCCGTCGCACTCGAGGCAACCGGCGGGGCGACTGCAATCGCTTCCGGGCTTGTTAGTCTGCTGCAGGGGGCGTCTGCGGCGACTATGTTGTCCGCCCTGTTCTTTCTGGTGATGGTGCTGACGAATTTCCTGTCAAACAATGCCGCGGCCGTTCTGTTCACACCGATTGCGATCAACCTCGCCAATCAGATCGGTCAGCCTCCTGAAGCCTTTGTTGTCTGTCTCATCATTGCCGCCAACACATCATTTGCCACGCCTGTCGGATACCAGACCAACCTGATCGTCATGGGGCCCGGTCACTACAGGTTTATCGACTTTATCCAGGCAGGCGCCCCACTTGCCGTTATTTTATGGTTGACCTTCTCGTTGGTCGCGCCATGGTACTATGGGATCTAGGGCAAGAATTGAGGTATTGCGGGACAACAAGGTGACACGACACCCCACAGATCATCCCCAGTTCTATCTGACGGCACCGGCGCCCTGCCCGTATCTTGAGGGCAAACAGGAGCGCAAGGTGTTCACGCATCTCGTTGGGCATGGTGCACCTGCCCTCAATGAAGTGCTGACGCAGGGCGGTTTCCGCCGCAGCCAGAACATCGCATACCGTCCGGCTTGTGAGCAGTGCCAGGCCTGTGTTTCGGTGCGTGTGCGCGTGAACGACTTCAAGTGGAGCAAGTCATTCAAACGCGTGTGGAAGTCCGCCTCTGATCTGATCGGAGCCCGGCTTCCGGCCAGCCCGTCAGCTGAGCAGTATGATTTGTTCAGGGACTATCTTCAGGAGCGTCACGAAGACGGCGGCATGACGGAGATGAGCGTCCTGGATTACGCGATGATGGTTGAAGATACCCACGTCGAAACCCTCGTGATCGAATATCGCAAGCGGGGACCGGACAGCTTCGTCACCGGAACCGGCGAAGGCCCTCTCCTGGGTGTTGCGCTGAGCGACCAGCTCTCCGACGGTCTGTCGATGGTCTACTCGTTTTACGATCCGGCTTACGCCGATACTGCCCTCGGCACCTATATGATCCTCGATCATATAGACCGCGCCCGGAAACTGAGGCTGCCTTATGTCTATCTCGGGTATTGGGTCGCGGGGTCTGCAAAGATGGCCTATAAGGCGCGATTCAAGCCGCAAGAGCACCTGGGCCCGAATGGTTGGACAACCGTGACGGCGGACGAATATCTGACCCGTGACGACTGAGGTCGTCGCTGCTTTTTCTTGTTATTGCGCTGGCAAATGCGCTCTTATCTTGTCGAAGACCGAACGGAACATGTCTTCGGTCAATCGACCCGTGTTCGTATTGTAGCGCGAGCAGTGATAGCTGTCGAAAAGCGACATTGCATACCCGGGCAACACATGTTCAGACGCGTGCGCGAACGGAAAAGCCGCGCGGCGTTGCCCAAGAGCTGTCAGAAAAGTCTCGTGCGCTATGCGCCCCAGGGCCAGCACTGCACCAATGGAGGGATTGGCGGCAAGCGTCGAAAGCAGATAGGGCCTGCAGGTCTTGATTTCCAACCCGGTCGGCTTGTTCTGCGGCGGCAAACAGCGCACGGCGTTTGTGATCATCGCATCCTTGAGGACCAGTCCGTCATCCGGGCGCGCGTCATAATTGCCCGCAGCAAAGCCATACTCCAAAAGCGTCTTGTACAACAGATCACCGGCGTAATCACCGGTGAAAGGACGCCCTGTACAATTGGCGCCCTTCATGCCCGGTGCCAATCCGATGATAAGCAACCGTGGCGCGCCGGATGAAAAGGAAGGTACCGGCGCGTTGTGCCAATCCGGGTGCGCCACTTTCAGCTCTTCACGCAATGCAACGAGCCTCGGGCAGTCCGGACAATCCAAAGGAGGATCGACGGGACCCGGATTTTCAACGGTAAGTGGCATCAAAACGCCTTAGTAGTCATCGTCCTCATCGTCATCGTCGACATGCGACGACATTTGCGGACGGACCGGCCGTTCTGACGGATCGCGGCCGATCTTGTTGGCAAGGCTTGCCAGGTCGATGAAGTGATCTGCCTGACGGCGCAGATCGTCTGCGATCATGGGTGGCTGGGTTTTCAGCGTGGAGACAACGCTCACCTTACGCCCCTTGCGCTGAAGGGCTTCGACGAGCGATCTGAAGTCGCCATCTCCGGAAAACAGAACGACATGGTCGACGGACTCCACCAGTTCCATCGCATCGACGGCAAGTTCGATGTCCATGTTTCCCTTGACTTTGCGGCGTCCGGCGCTGTCTACGAATTCCTTGACCGGCTTCGTGATCACTTTATAGCCATTGTAATCCAGCCAATCGATAAGCGGCCGGATGGACGAATATTCCTGGTCCTCGATCAACGCCGTGTAATAGTACGCGCGCAATAGATATGCCTGTCCCTGAAACTCCTTCAACAGCCTTTTGTAATCGATATCAAATCCGATCGCTTTAGCCGTCGAATACAAGTTGGCTCCGTCAATGAACAAAGCAACTTTTTCTCGAGCGTCAAACATATTATTTGAAACCTTTCCGAGTTAATGCGTCGTCAAAGGAAAGTCATTGTTGATCTGGCGTCCCGCAGCCAAATCCGAAATGTCTACCACTCGGCCAACGCATTTTCGCTGAGAATACATCTAACGCGTGTCGCCGCTTAACTCAGCTTATTGTTTTCTTTTTCCCACCGACCCTATTGATTCTTGTAGGTCCTAAATAGTGCCCTACACTATAATATTGGACAGCTGCAATGCAAAAGCGAGCGGCGCTGAAAAAAAATCGATAAAAACTCAGCCTAAAGCGGCGTGCTCCTCTCAAATCCAACAGGGGGTTGCTTTTTGGAATTCTGATCACTATACGCTCTTTTTTCAAGTTCCTTTAGCCTATGGAGACGTCGAATGGCGCGCGTGACCGTCGAGGACTGCATCGACAAGGTCGAAAACCGGTTTGAGCTGGTGCTGCTTGCTGCGCATCGCGCTCGCATGATCTCGAGCGGTTCGCCGCTGACAATCGAACGCGACAACGACAAAAATCCGGTCGTTGCCCTGCGCGAGATCGCCGAGCAGACCGTCAGCCCGGAAGACATGAAAGAAGACCTTATTCACTCGCTGCAGAAGTTTGTCGAAGTGGATGAGCCGGAAACCGAAGCGGTACCGGTTGTGCCTTCTGCAAACCAGCATCAGGTGACACAGGTCAACAATGTAGACGACAGCGCGGTCGAATTCGATCGCATGTCTGAAGAAGACCTGCTGCGCGGTCTTGAAGGCCTTGTTCCGCCGGAACGGACCGACGACGTCTGAAAATTCACCAGGTTCCCGCCTGATACGCGGCTTTCCCGCACCGGCGTTTCAGGCGGATTTTCTTTTTCGCGCTGATGTCTCAGCCGGTTGCGTGGGTCGGTTGCGACCATGATGCGTCAATACGAACTCGTTGAACGGGTTACGCGTTACAATCCGGAAGCCGATGAAGCCTTGCTTAACAAGGCTTACGTTTATGCCATGCAAAAGCATGGCTCGCAGATGCGCGCTTCCGGCGACCCCTACTTTTCACATCCCCTTGAAGTTGCCGCGATCCTGACCGATCTGCGGCTGGATGATGCGACGATTGCCGTCGCCCTCCTGCATGACACGATTGAAGACACCGACGCAACGCGTTCGGAAATAGATTCGCTGTTCGGAGAAGAGATCGGGAAGCTTGTCGAGGGGCTGACCAAAATCAAGCGGCTCGACCTCGTTTCGCAAAAGGCGAAGCAGGCTGAAAACTTCCGCAAACTGCTGCTTGCAATTGCCGACGATGTGCGTGTGCTCCTGGTCAAGCTGGCCGACCGGTTGCACAACATGCGCACCCTGCAGCACATGCCGCAGCACAAGCGCGGGCGCATCGCCGAAGAGACGATGGAAATCTACGCGCCGCTGGCCGGACGCATGGGCATGCACGACATGCGTGAAGAACTTGAGGACATCTCGTTCCACACGCTCAATCCGGAAGCCTACGAAACGATTACCGACCGTCTTGCGGATCTTCGGGAAAAGAACCGCGACCTGATTGCCGACATCGAAACCACACTTACAGAGCGCCTCAGCGAAAGAGGCATGGCAGCGGAGGTCAGGGGCCGCGAGAAACGGCCCTATTCGATCTTTCGCAAGATGCAGCGCAAGGCGATCGGCTTTGAACAACTCTCGGACATCTACGGCTTTCGGGTGACGGTCGGCACCATGGAGGCCTGTTACAGGGTTCTCGGCGTGATCCACACGACATGGCCGACAGTTCCTGGACGGTTCAAGGACTACATCTCGACGCCCAAGCAGAACGATTACAAGTCGATCCACACCACAATCGTCGGCCCGTCCCGCCAACGGGTGGAGCTTCAGATCCGGACGATATCCATGGACCGGGTCGCCGAATACGGGATTGCCGCGCACGCCCTATATAAAGATGGCGAACTGGGCGGACGAAATATTGCCCGCCACACTGACGATTGCCGGGCCTTTGAATGGCTCAGGCGCACCACGGAGTTGCTGGCGCAAGGCGACACGCCCGAGGAATTTCTGGAGAACACCAAGCTCGAGCTGTTCCACGACCAGGTTTTCTGTTTCACACCGAAGGGGCGCCTTATTGCGCTCCCGCGCGGTGCGACGCCGATCGATTTCGCGTATGCCGTCCATACCGGGATCGGCAACACCTGCGTCGGCTGCAAGATCAACGGCAAGATCATGCCGCTTGTGACCGAGCTCCATAACGGCGACGAAGTCGAAATCATACGCTCGCCGGCTCAGACCCCTCCCCCTGCCTGGGAAGCCATCGCGGTCACCGGCAAGGCGCGCGCTGCAATCCGCCGGGCGACACGTGAATCCGTGCGCAAACAGTATGGTGCGCTTGGGGAACACATTCTCAAACGGGCCTTCGCACGCGCCGACAAGGCGTTTTCAGAGGACCTTCTGGACGCTGTGCTGAGCGAACACCACCAGTCAAGCGTTGCCGATCTTCTGGCCGCTGTCGGGCGGGGTGATCTCAGCGCGCAGTTGGTATTGAAGTCTGCGCATCCGGATTATCAGGACGAGCGCGTGGCGGTCACGGGCCCGCCCATGGAGGAAGGCTGGTTCGGTCTGAAACAGGGCCACGGCCTCAAGTTCCGCATCCCCCCTGCCGATCTGCAAGGCGAACGGAAACCGGACGAGGCCAAAACAGATTTTGGGGAAGGTCCCGCGCTTCCGATCACGGGTTTGTCCGGTGACATTCCGGTGAGTTTCGCGCCGGATGGAGGCGCTGTCCCCGGTGACAGGATCGTTGGTATCTTGACCCCTTCGGAAGGACTGACCATCTATCCCATACAATCGCCGTCACTCAAGGAATTCGATGACCAGACGGAACGCTGGGTCGACGTGCGTTGGGATATCGATGTCAACAATCCGGAACGTTTCCCGGCAAGACTTGATATCTCGGCCGCGAACGAGCCAGGGTCTTTGGCTGCGATTGCTCAGGTCATCGGTGAGAACAGCGGGAATATCGACAATGTGAAGATGCTCCAGAGAGCACCGGACTTCCACCAAATGATGATTGACCTGGAAGTGTGGGACCTGAAGCATCTGAACCGGATCATCAACCAGTTACGTTCCAAGCCGAACGTATCAAGCGTCAGCCGGGTGAATGGCTGAGCGCATCCCGAGCCAAGAGGATCTCGATTTATGACCCGCGATGAAGTTCTGGCGCATTTTCGCGAAGCCGGTGCCATCCTGGAAGGACATTTTATCCTGACTTCGGGACTGCGCAGCCCCATTTTCCTGCAAAAAGCCCGTGTCTTCATGTATCCGGACAAGACGGAAGCCCTTTGCAAAGCGCTTTCCGACAAGATCAAAAACACCGGTCTCGGACAGATCGACTACATCGTGTCGCCCGCACTTGGTGGCCTTATTCCAGGATATGAGACCGCGCGGCACTTGGGCGTTCCGGCGATGTGGGTCGAGCGTGAAGACGGTGAATTCCGCTTGCGCCGCTTCGACCTTCCAAAGGGCGCCCGGGTCATCGTTGTTGAGGATATAGTTACCACAGGTCTATCAAGCCGAGAGACGGTAACTTCGTTGAAAGCTCTTGGTGCTGAAGTTCTCGGTGTGGCCTGCCTGATCGACAGATCAGGTGGCGAGGCGGATGCATCGGTTCCCATCATTGCGTTGGCAGACTACAAGGTTCCGGCGTATGAACCCGACAATCTGCCACCGGAATTGGCGGCCCTTCCGGCGGTTAAGCCGGGCAGCCGCGGACTGAGCTGAAAACGAACGAGCTGATAGGACTAGAAAAAACTTTATGCTGTTCCAACGCAGAAATAGACCTTCGCGCATCGAGCGCTTGCGCGTTGCAGTCTGGCCGCGGAACAGCTGGTCCAGGTCGACCAAGTATTTCGGCAAACGGGTTCTGAGGCTCACAGCGACACCCCATGCGATCGCCGTCGGGTTCGCAGCCGGCGCATTCGCATCCTGCACGCCTTTGGTCGGATTTCATTTTCTGACCGCTTTTGCAGCTGCCTACCTGGTACGCGGCAACATGATCGCAGCCGCACTTGGAACTTCGATCGGTAACCCGCTCACATTCCCATTCATTTGGGCGTTTACTTTCAAGATCGGTCAATGGATCCTGCATGGCCGGGCGCCAAAAGCCGATCCACAACAGGTACAACAGCGTTTTCAGGAAGGCCTTTTTGAAAAATCGCTGGATTCGCTCTGGCCGATGCTCAAGCCCATGTTCATCGGTGCAGTGCCCCTTGGTCTCGTGGTCGGGACCGTCTCCTACGTGATTGTGTATAAAAGCGTTGAAGTCTATCAACGGCGCAGGCGCGTCACGCTTGAAAACAGGAACAAGCGCGACTTTACGGCACCGTCCGGCACCATGGAAGAAGACGGCAGCGCTTGAGATCCGGTGGCCCAGTCCCCAATTAAGCGTGATTGCACCTGAAATACGGATCAACAAACACATGATCTTGGGAATTGGCAGTGACCTGATCGATATTCGGCGGATCGAGAAGACACTTGATCGTTTCGGCGAGCGGTTCACAAACCGGGTTTTTACCGAAATAGAACGGACCAAATCCGACAAGCGTGCGCAACGCGCTGCGTCTTACGCTAAGCGTTTCGCGGCCAAAGAAGCCTGTTCGAAAGCGCTCGGAAGCGGGATTCGCATGGGCGTTGCCTGGCGAGAGATGGGGGTCGTCAATCTTCCGTCCGGAAAACCGACAATTGCGTTGATAGGCGGTGCGGCCGAACGTCTTGCTGCCATGACACCGGACGGTTTCCGGACAACCATTGATCTGACGATTACCGACGATTTTCCGCTCGCACAGGCATTTGTCGTGATTTCAGCCTGGCCGTTGGACTGGCCTCACCCGCCATCAACAGGTTCTTCATGAAGCGGTCCCTGCTGACCAGCGCCACTGCATTGCTTCCGTCGGCATGAACCGTTAAGAGTTCCGCTCAGCAGCTGGCGGGCGAACCGGAACCACCGAGAAGATTTTTAAGGGATATTATGAGCGTGTCGGAGAACAAGAAAGAAAAGGACGGTGGTCTTTATGAGACCGTGAAGGTCGTCGTCCAGGCGCTGCTGCTTGCTCTGATCGTTCGAACGTTCCTGTTCCAGCCGTTCAATATTCCCTCCGGTTCGATGAAAGACACTCTGCTGATTGGCGACTATCTCTTCGTTTCCAAATACAGCTATGGATACTCGCGCTATTCGTTCCCGTTCGGACTTGTTCCCTTTTCCGGCCGTGTCTGGTCGGCGGACCCAGAGCGCGGTGACGTTGCGGTCTTCAAGCTGCCGACGGACACCTCCATCGATTACATCAAACGCGTCATCGGGCTTCCGGGCGACACCATTCAGGTCCGCGAAGGCGTGGTCTACATCAATGGTGAGGCTGTCAAACGCGAACGCATTGACGACTATATCGAAACGTCCGCGTCCGGCGCCGTCCGCCGCGTGCCCCGTTTCCGGGAAACCCTTCCGAATGGCGTCACTTACGACACGCTCGACTTGACGACCCGGGGCCAATTGGACAACACGCGCGAGTATGAGGTGCCGGAAGGTCATTACTTCATGATGGGCGACAACCGTGACAACTCGGTCGACAGCCGCGTCCTTTCCAAGGTCGGATACGTACCACTCGAAAACTTCATGGGGCGCGCCGAGATCCTGTTTTTCTCAATTGGTGACGGAACACCGGCCTGGCAGATATGGACCTGGCCTTGGACTGTCCGCTGGGACCGTATCGGCAAGACCCTTTGACGAGGGGCATGAGAGCCCTTTTGCGCTTGGTGCCAAAGCAGGCTGAATGACACAAAAACAAAAACCAAACGCGTTTTCGACGCTCAAGGCAGCGCTCGACTATGAGTTCAAAGATCTTGACCTTCTGCGAACAGCGCTGACCCACGCGAGCGCCCTTGCCCCCTCCGAGACCGTTTCCGGCAGCTACCAACGCCTCGAATTCCTCGGGGACCGGGTTCTTGGTCTCGTCATCGCGTCCATGCTTCACGAGCACTACCCCAAAGCCGATGAAGGAGAACTCGCGCGCCGGTTCAATCACATGGTGAAACGTGAAACCTGTGCTGAAATCGCGCAGGAACTCGGTGTCGGCGATGCCATGCGGATCGGACTTGCAGAAGCCCAGACCGGCGGCCGCAAGAAAACGGCTCTTCTTGCAGATATCTGTGAGGCCGTGATCGCCGCGATCTACCTCGATGGTGGCTTTTCAGCCTCCGAGCGGTTTGTAAGGCGCTTGTGGGAACCCCGCATGCTATCATGGACGGGACCGCTGCGGGATGCGAAGACGACGCTTCAGGAGTGGGCGCAATCCAAGAGCCTGCCGACGCCGCACTATGAAGTAACCGGTCGTGAAGGTCCCGACCACGCCCCAAGTTTTACCGTGTCGGTAATCGTACGGGGCCTGCCTGCGGGCGAAGGTCAGGGCGGGTCGAAACGCATTGCGGAACAGAATGCGGCCGAGGCCGTCTTGCGCCGGGAAGGCGTTTGGAAGGATTGAGAGTACCGTGAACGACGAAAACAACCGCGATGAACCTGCAGATGAGGAAGACGGTTTCGTCCCGGCAAAGGGCCGATTCGATATGCCACTTCCCGAGCCGCTGGCAGACATGCCAAGCGATACCAAAGCCGGGTTCATTGCGCTGATCGGGGCCCCCAACGCGGGAAAATCCACGCTGATCAATCAACTGGTGGGCACCAAGGTTTCCATCGTCACGCACAAGGTTCAAACGACGAGATCGATCGTGCGCGGCGTCGCCATGCACGGCAAGGCGCAGCTCGTCTTCATCGATACGCCGGGGATTTTCAAACCCAAGCGGCGGCTCGACCGGGCAATGGTCGATACGGCCTGGGGGGGTGCGCGCGATGCGGATCTGATCGCGCTGCTCATTGATGCCCGCAAAGGCATCGACGAGGAAGTGGAGAACATCTTCAAGCGTCTCAAGAGCCAGCCTGCGCCGAAGGTCCTGATCCTTAACAAGACTGACGTCGCCAAGCGAGAAAAACTGCTCCAGATCGCTCAAAAGGCAAACGAATATCTTGAGTTCGAAGAAACCTTCATGATTTCCGCGCTTACCGGAGACGGCACCGAGGCGATCCTGGACCATTTCTCCTCGAAAGTCCCAAGTGGCCCGTGGCTTTATCCGGACGACCAGCCCTCCGATCTACCGCTGCGCATACTGGCTGCGGAAATAACCCGCGAAAAACTGTTCGAACGCCTGCATCAGGAGCTGCCCTATATCTCGACCGTTGAGACCGAACAATGGCAAAGCCGCAAGGATGGTTCTGCGCGCATAGAGCAGACGATCTATGTTGAAAGAGACAGCCAGAAAAGCATTGTGCTCGGCAAACGCGGCCAGACGATCAAGGCTATTTCCAAGGCCGCACGCGAAGAGATCTCGGAGATAATCGAAGCGCCTGTGCACCTGTTTCTGTTCGTGAAGGTTCGTGAAAACTGGGCAGACGATCCTGAACGGTATCGCGAAATGGGACTTGAGTTTCCGAAGTAAAAGGATGCACGCTCGCCCTCCAATTATAGGCGAATTGTCCTAACCCAGGGTATTGCACGTGGAATGGAGCGACCGCGGCGTGGTGCTCACCACCCGCAAACACGGCGAAAACGACATTATTCTGGAAGCCTTGACCACTGAACACGGTCGGCATCTGGGTCTCGTGCGCGGCGGCCGGTCTCAGCGGCATCGACCCGTGTTACAGCCCGGCAATGAGTTGAACCTGACCTGGAAAGCCCGCCTGACAGACCACCTCGGCAGCTTTCAGGTTGAAGGCAATACGCTGCGTGCCGCCAACCTCATGACAACCGGGGTCGGACTTGCGGGACTTCAACATCTGGCCTTCCTTCTGAAGCTCCTGCCGGAACGGCATCCCTATCCCCGCCTCTACGATGCCTTGAACGTGGTTCTTGACCATCTGGATGCACCGGATGCAGCCGCCGCCCTTTTGATTCGTTTCGAGCTGGAGCTTCTCCGCGATCTCGGCACAGGCCTCGACCTCAGCACCTGCGCGGCAACGGGACAAAGCGACGATCTGGTCTATGTGTCTCCAAAGTCGGCGCGCGCGGTCAGCCAGGATGCCGGCAGGCCCTATCACGACCGACTGCTTTCCCTGCCCTCGTTTCTGGTGGAAGGCCAGCGTCAGGCCGGAAGTGAGCTCACCTGGCTAGACGTCACACAAGGGTTCGCCCTCACCGGCTTTTTCGTGACCCGCCACGTGCAGGAAAACAACCGAACCACCGCCGGCACGCGTGAACAGCTCTTGAGCGCACTGGAGCGGCGCTACCGTGAGGACTTTCCCTGGAATTTTCAGCCATGACTTACGATCAAGGTCGCCCTAGCTTCAGCGACCGCCAGACAACCTGACCTGTTTTTCCCGAAAGGTAGACCCTGTTGGCAATCCCAACGATGTTTCCTTCCGGAATATACCCCACGCGAGACAGGACACGGCTGTCAACCGAGTTGTCGCGATTGTCACCCAGCATGAAGTAGTGTCCTTTGGGAACAGTGTACTCGCGGGTGTTGTCCAGTTGTCCGTTCTCGGTGAGATCGAGAGTGTCGAAGAACACTCCGTTAGGAAGTGTTTCCCGATATCGGGGGCTACGGCGCTCTTCTCCGCTCGCCTGCACTTCCACGTAGTCGTCAATGCGTTCGCGCTTAACAGGTTCTCCGTCGATATGTACGACCCCGTCGACGACCTTTATCTTTTCTCCGGGAAGTCCTATCACGCGTTTGATGTAGTCAACCGACGGGTCGATCGGAAGCTTGAAGACCACAACATCGCCTCGCCTCACGTTAATTTCAGCTGCGTAATCGCGCTGAATTAGACCTGCATAGGACGCAGTCGCCGGAAGATGAACATAAAGGCGGTCGCCTACCTCAAGTGTCGGTTTCATACTTCCCGCGGGTATATGAAACGCCTTCAGCTTGCTGACAGTCAGGTTCCACCAATCAAGGCCGATGTCCGTGCTGGTTAAAGTGATCGGAAGCAGCAACGGCAATCCCAGCGACAGAAGTTTCAATTTCGGCATTTTTGCTCGCAAAATAAACTTGAAGGAATCTGGCATTTCAAATGGACACTGAAGGTTTGTTTGGCAACCTGGCCAACCCTGTTTGTTGCAAACCGCTTGTTTTGACCGAGCAGCATGGCACACCGTATCGGGTTCATCAAAGAGCAGTCCCATGTGTCTCGAGATACGCGGAAGACGTGTTACAGCAGTTGCCTGTCGAAATCCGTTGAAAATCAGCCGATTTCAACGCTTCTGGGACACTCCCGAATTGCGCCCTCTGCTTAAAATGGCTAGCAAGCAGATATGGGAAAAGAGACGACACCACCGCCGAGCGGCATTGAAGGTATCAACCTCAGGGACGCCCTTGAGGAACGCTATCTGGCATACGCCCTTTCGACGATCATGCACCGGGCCCTTCCCGATGTCCGGGATGGCCTGAAGCCGGTTCACAGGCGCCTTCTTTACGCGATGCGTCTTTTGAAGCTGGACCCGGGTGCAGGCTTCAAGAAATGCGCGCGCGTCGTCGGCGACGTCATCGGTAAGTATCACCCTCATGGTGACCAGGCCGTATACGATGCCTTGGTGCGTCTTGCGCAGGACTTTGCCCAACGCTACCCGTTGATTGACGGCCAGGGCAACTTCGGTAACGTCGACGGCGATAACGCGGCGGCGATGCGATACACCGAAGCGCGCATGACCGACACGGCCAAGCGGCTGCTCGACGGGCTCGACGAAAATGCCGTCGACTTTCGCGAAACCTATGACGGCGAAGACAAGGAACCGATCGTCCTTCCCGGCGGCTTTCCGAACCTGCTGGGAAATGGTTCCTCCGGCATCGCCGTTGGCATGGCGACATCCATTCCACCGCACAATGCCTATGAGCTTTGTCAGGCCTGCCTTCACCTGATCAAGAACCCCAAGGCGGAAGTTGATGACCTTCTTGAGCATATCAAAGGACCGGATTTTCCGACCGGTGGGTTGCTCGTTTCCGATCAGGGGTCAATCCGTGAAGCCTATGCCACCGGGCGCGGCAGTTTCCGGGTTCGCGCGCGGTGGGAGGTCGAGGATCTTGGGCGTGGACAATGGGCAATCGTTGTTACCGAGATCCCGTATCAGGTTCAAAAATCGCGGCTCATCGAAAAGATTGCCGAGTTGCTGACGGCCCGCAAGTTGCCTTTGCTGGACGACGTGCGCGACGAGTCCGCGGAAGACATCCGCATCGTACTCGTTCCCCGCTCACGCAATGTCGACGCAAGTCTCCTGATGGAATCCCTCTTCAAGCTGACCGACCTTGAAAACCGGTTCTCATTGAACATGAATGTTCTTTCCATGGGTAAGGTGCCCATGGTCATGGGACTGAAACAGGTTCTTCGGGAATGGCTTGATCACCGCAAGGTCGTGCTGATCCGGCGCTCGGAACACCGCCTCGGACAGATCAATCACCGGCTCGAAGTCCTTGAAGGCTACCTGATTGCCTATCTTAATCTCGACGAGGTCATCCGGATCATTCGAGAGGAAGACGACGCCAAGGCCGAGTTGATCCGCACTTTCGAGCTGACAGATGTCCAGGCCGAAGCGATCCTCAACATGCGCTTGAGATCCTTGCGCAAGCTGGAAGAACTGGAAATCCGCAAGGAGCACGAAAAACTCACCGACGAGAAAGACGAGCTGATCAAGCTGCTTGGATCTGACGGCCGGCAGTGGACCAGAATTTCAAAGGAAATTGCAGAAATTTCAAAGGTCTATGGGCCAGAGACCGAGATTGGCAAGCGCCGCACGGATAAATCCGAGGCACCAGAAGCGGATCTGGTCGACATCCAGCAGGCAATGATCGAAAAGGAACCGATCACCGTCATCATATCTGAAAAGGGCTGGATCCGCGCACTCAAGGGACATCAGACCGACCTATCCGCGCTCTCCTTCAAGCAGGGCGACAAGCTGAAACTTTCCTTCCACGCGGAAACGACAGACAAGATCCTGGTGTTTTCAACCGGCGGCAAGTTCTTCACGCTTGGGGCGGACCGGCTGCCGGGCGGCCGCGGACACGGCGAACCGATCCGATTGATGATCGAAATGGACGAAGCTCAGGACGTGGTCAACGCCTTCGTGCATAAGCCGGGACGGAACCTCCTCTTGTCCAACAACGAAGCCCGCGGCTTCGTCGTCTGTGAAGACGATGTTGTTGCCAATACCCGCAAAGGCAAGCAGGTGCTCAATCTGACAGCTCCGGCGGAGGCCGCTCTATGCGTTGATGCCACAGGGGATCAGGTTGCCATTATAGGCGAGAACCGGAAGCTGATGGTGTTCCCGCTGTCCCAAGTTGCGCAAATGGCGCGCGGGCGCGGCGTTCGCCTTCAGCGCTACCGAGATGGAAAAGTCTCTGACATCAGGGTGTTTAGTGCTGCAGAGGGACTGACGTGGACCGACAGTTCAGGGCGCAGCTTCACGCGCACCATGGAAGAGCTTGCCGATTGGCGCGGCGACCGTGGCAATGCAGGCAGATTGCCGCCAACCGGATTTCCGCGGTCCAACAAATTCGGCCCGACAAAACTTTGAGCAAAATCACTGGGACCTGGCGGCGTTCAGATTTCGCCAGGTCCCAGGCGTCATACCGAATGCACGTCTGAACTGCCGCGTCATATGGCTCTGATCGGCGAACCCGCTTTCCATCGCCGCATCAACAAGCGATGTGCCCTGTGCGAGCAGGCTCTTCACACTCTCCAGTCTGCGCATGATCAAATAGCGATGGGGGCTGGTACCAAAGGCTTGTCTGAATTGCCTCGACAAGGTGAAACGGTCCAGACCGGACAGGTTTTCCAGATCCTTTACCTGGACCGGATGCCGATGACATTCCTTTAGGAAATCGGTGCATTGCCGCAATACCTGCCAATCCAGGCATCGCTGTTTCAGCGGCCGGCTGGTGGCCAGCCTCGTGAAACAACTCGAAAGTTCTGAAACGAGGTTACTGCGTTTCAGCTCTCCCATTTCGCAGTCAATATCCTCAAGCGCCTCGACAATACTCAACTGAAGTTCCGGGTCGTTCAGAACGGGGTCTTTCAAGAAGGGCAGACCTTGAACACCGGCATGGAGCAGTGCTTCTGCAAGCAAATCGGGTTGCACATAGATCATGCGGTACCGCAGACCCGTTTCGGTCCCGGCTCCGCCATCATGAAGCTCGTCGGGGTGTATGACGATGATTTGTCCTGGCAAAGATGCCCGTGTTTCACCCCGATACCTGAACGTTTGCACACCGCTCAACGTCAAGCCGATCGCATATGTGTCGTGACGATGGAGATCGAAACCATTGCCCGAAAATCGGGCCTCGATCCGCTCGATGCCTTCTTCGACAGGTGCGAGATGAATGGCGTCGCTCCTCACCTTGCACAAACGTTCAAGACCCTCGTTCTCATCACATCCTAGGTTCGCGCAAACCCTTGTTGATCGAAGTCCGTTGATGGAGTTGCGAAGCATGTTCGACACCAAATTCGTCGTGGTTGTCAGGGAAGACCTGGCTGTCTGGCAAAAACTCAATGTAACAGCTTTTCTGGCGACAGGTGTTGCCGCATACAAACCGGACATCATCGGAGAACCTTATCGTGATGCAGTGGGTAACGAATACCATCCCATGAGCGTCCAGCCGATCATCGTTCTGAGCGCCGATGGACCAACACTCAAGAAGATCCATGCACGAGCGCTCGAGCGCAAGGTCGCAACCAGTCTCTATCTGGAAGAAATGTTCACAACCGGTCATGATCAGGCGAATCGCGCGGTTTTTGAAAGATTCTCGCCACAAGAGGCAAAAGTCGTCGGTCTTGCGCTTCACACAGACAAGAAAATTGCCGACAAAATCACCAAGGGAGCGCGCATGCACGCGTGATTTGCGCGTCCATCGGCACTCGCCTAAATCAGCTCTCGACGGACGCAAATGCAGCGGGCAATCTGTCTTTCCGCTCGACACCGGGGGAACAGATGATCAGTCCTTTCGCTTTCAACACAAGCCAGCGCATTTTGTTTGAAACAGGAGCAGCATCGCGGATCGATGAACATGCCTCTTTCTGCCTGGGTCCACGGCCATTTGTCGTTACTGATCCCGGTATCGTGTCGTTGGGCCTGCTCGACCCGTCCTTGTCCGCACTCATAGAAGCCGGACTTGATGTCGGCCGATTTGAAGACGTCGTTGCTGATCCGCCGAGGTCTTTGGTTGAAACGGCGACGGCTGCTGCAAAATCGCACGGCGCAACATCCGTCATCGGTTTCGGCGGCGGTTCCTCGCTCGATGTCGCCAAGCTCGTCGCCCTGCTGGCAAGAAGCGATGAAGATCTCGACGCGGCCTGGGGCATCGGCAATGCGCAGGGTCCACGGCTTCCCCTGGTTCTTGTTCCAACGACAGCAGGCACGGGCTCCGAAGTCACACCCATATCAATCATCACTGTGGGCGAAGAGGAAAAGCGAGGCGTTGTCTCGCCACTGCTCCTGCCGGACCTTGCCATACTCGATGCCGAACTGACCCTCGGCCTTCCGGCACACGTGACCGCTGCGACCGGTATCGACGCCATGGTTCATGCCATCGAGGCTTACGCGTCACTGTCGGCTAACAACAATCCGATCTCCAGAACACTCGCTGTCGAAGCGCTACGGCTATTGGGTGCCAATATTGAAACCGCTGTTTCCTCACCGCGTGATGAAGGCGCGCGCAGCGCCATGCTGCTCGGTTCAATGCTTGCTGGTATGTCTTTCGCCAACTCTCCCGTTGCGGCGGTCCATGCCCTCGCCTACCCCCTTGGCGGGACGTTTCATATCCCGCATGGATTGTCCAATGCGCTGGTCCTGCCGCATGTCATTAAGTTCAACAATGTGAGCGCCGCGCCCACTTACGCGGAAATCGCACCTGCACTGTTTCCGGATCTTTCCATGATGCACGACGCAAGCGAACGCGCCGAAGCTTTCGCAACCAGGTTGGGTGAGCTTTCAGCCAAGCTCGGGCTCGAAACCAAGCTAAGAACTCTGGGTATTGGGGAGGCCGACCTGCCGAAGCTGGCAAGAGACGCCATGAAACAAACCAGGCTTCTGGTGAATAATCCTCGCGAAGTAACGGAATCCGACGCTCTGGATATCTACAGGGCAGCCTTATGAACTCCACAGGTTATCCACAGGACGAGCGCCCTAGACCGCTGACAAGATCATTCTTCAAGGCGTTCCAGGAAATCCCCACACGGTGGATGGATGTGGACATTTATGGACATGTGAACAACGTACAGTATCTGAGCTTCTTCGATACTGCCGTAAATGGCTGGTATGTCACCAACGGTCTTCTCGCACCACGAACGAGTGACCAGGTGTTTCTCGTTGTTGAAACAGGCTGTCACTACTTCGCGGAATTGACCTTCCCTGATGTCGTTTCCGCAGGCCTTAGAATCGAAAAACTCGGCACCAGCTCTGTTGTTTTCCGGGTCGGCTTATTCGCCGGCAAATCTTCTGAGACTGCAGCCCATGGACGTTTTGTTCATGTTCTGGTAGATCGCAATTCCAGACGTCCAGTCCAGATCCCAGACAGGACGCGCGGCATCTTAGCAAGTTTGATGGCTTAAGAAACCAGTTGATGCACCTGAGGCAAAGTTCCACAACTTGACATCAGGAAATCCCCGGTAAAAAGGCTGTATGAAAACGGGCTGAAACCACAGCCAACACACAGATGCTCCACATGTTATCCGCAAGATATCAACAGGTGGAGTGGATCTGCACAGGTCGAATTTCCAACATGTGGAAAACCGGTTTCATCCCAGGTTCTTCATAAGGCGCGATTTTTCCCGCTGCCAGTCGCGTTTCTTCTCTGTCTCACGCTTGTCATGCAACTTTTTGCCGCGCGCTAACGCGAGCTCGAGCTTTGCCCGTCCCTTGTCGTTGAAATAGAGCTTGAGCGGCACAATTGTCTTGCCCTCCTTCTGAACAGCGCCGGCGAGTTTGCCGATTTCGCGTTTGTGCAGAAGAAGCTTACGTGGGCGGCGAGGTTCGTGATTGAACCTGTTGGCCTGCAGGTATTCCGGAATGTAGACATTATAGATCCAGATCTCCCCGCCGTATTCGGCCGCGTAGGATTCGGCAATATTCGCCTTGCCGTTTCGCAGGGACTTCACTTCCGTGCCCTTAAGCTCGATGCCTGCTTCCAGCGTGTCCTCTATTTCGTAGTTGAAACGGGCCTTCCGGTTGTCCGAAATGATCTTTCTTCCCGGATCGCCTCCCTTTTTCGAAGCCATTTGTGTCCTTCAGGGTCCTTGCCCCCTGCCTTGTCAGTTGATCAGACCGGCATGCGCCATTGCGTGGCGAATTTCGGTTTGAGTTTGTTCGGTTACCGGCACCAGAGGCAGACGCATTTCTTCCTCGATCTTTCCAAGAACGGAAAGCGCATATTTGGAACCGGTCGGGCTTGGTTCCAAAAAGAGCGCGCGGTGCAACGGCGCAAGACGGTCCTGATATTCCAGAGCCTTGGCGAAATCACCTGCCAGTGTGGCCGCCTGGAACTCCGCACACAAACGTGGCGCCACATTTGCCGTAACCGAGATGCATCCAACACCTCCATGCGCATTGAAAGCCAAAGCTGATATGTCTTCTCCGGACAGCTGGTTAAAACCCGGTCCGCACAAGTGGCGTTGGCGGCTCGCTTTTGCAAGATCTGCAGTCGCGTCTTTTACGCCTGTAATGTTGGAGCAGGTTTCAAAAAGTTCAGCCATCGTTTCCGGCGTCATGTCGATGATTGACCGGCCCGGTATGTTGTAGATAAGGATCGGCAAACCGACAGCATCATTGATCGCCTTGAAATGCGCTTTGAGACCCGCCTGGTTGGGCTTGTTGTAGTATGGCGTAACAACAAGCAGCCCATCAGCCCCAGCCTTCTCCGCATACTTGGCAAAGTCGATTGCTTCAACGGTGTTATTGGAACCGGCACCGGCAATAACAGGCACGCGTCCTGCTGCCGCCTCGACACACAGTTCAATGACGCGCTTGTGCTCTTCATGGCTCAGGGTCGGACTTTCGCCGGTCGTTCCAACCGGTACCAATCCGTTCGAGCCCTCCGATATCTGCCATTCCACAAAATCCTGGAACCGTTTCTCATCAAGCGCTCCGTCCTTGAACGGGGTAATCAGCGCTGGAATGGAGCCTTTGAACATCTCGGTTTCCTCTTGGATCAATTTTGTAGTTACGGCGAAGGCAAATCGACCGGTCTCAATGGAGGCGCAACATACTCACCTGCTGCAAAAGGAGCAATCCTCCCTATGGCGTTTCAGTGTCTCCACCGGTTTTTCTTTCGCGCATTGCGTTCTTTGCGCGACACTCACGCCGCTCCGAAAGGAAATACGAAATCTACCTATTGGCAGCATACAAAGCGCAGCACTATCTTTTGAGAAAATCAAAGGGTGGAAGCGTTTTGGAGACAGACATGAGTACTGCGCCGACAGAAGCGCTGTCCGGCGGCGCACGCGCCGAGACAACCGGGTCTCAAGAGTTCACTTGGCAAAGTGCCGACGGTCTGCGCCTATGCGGACGAGAATGGGTCCCTAGTCAGGACGATTCACGAACGGATAGCGATAAGGTACCAGTACTCTGCCTCGCAGGATTGTCGCGCAATTCACGTGATTTCAATGATATAGCTGCGTTTCTTCATTCAAAAAATCATCGCGTGATCGCGCTCGACTATCGTGGACGGGGCAAAAGCGATTGGGACAAGGACTGGCGAAACTACGCTCTGCCCATCGAAGAAAACGACATTGCGCTTGCGATCGAGCGTCTTGGCTTAACCCGTTTTGCAGTGCTCGGGACGTCTCGCGGCGGACTGCATGCGCTTGCGATGAGCTACAGATTTTCTGCAGACCGCATGGCCGCCGTCATTTTCAACGATATAGGTCCCCACATCGAAATGCGCGCGATACACAGAATCGCAGCGACCCTCGGACGCAACATGACGAGCGGATCAAAAGAAGAAGTTGCGCAAAACCTCGAGCATACAATCGGACACCAGTTCCCGGCATTCACCAAGCCGGAATGGCTGAAGCTTGCCGGTCAACTTGCCTCGGAACAAAACGACAAGGTTGTAATGGACTATGATCCGGCCCTGGCACACCAACTGGCCAGCCTCGACGACGCCGCGCCCGCTCCCGACCTGTGGCCCCTTTATGAGAAACTCTCAGATAGGCCGGTCATGGTGATTCACGGAGAGCATTCGGATCTTCTAAGCGCGGACACTTGCAAAAAGATGGTCGATAAACACCCAAACGCGTGTTTGATTACGATCCCGGGACAGGGTCATGCTCCCGTTTTGTGGGAAGCGGCCACTCATGAGGCGATCGCTGGATTTTTGGCGCAGCTATAAGAACGATCCAGTTGAAACCGGCTTGAAAAACGCAATCGAGATGTCCGTGCATCTTGCACCAAGTTGAAATCTCGGACTTGTCGCTGAAACGAAAAAAGAAAACCCGGCGTTTCCGCCGGGTTTTCCATCAAACCTCTTGAGAGATTTGATTAGAAAGTGCGCTGCATACGAACACCGAACTTCAGTTCGTCCAGATCGTCAATGTCTACACCACTGACATCCGCGCTTGAATTGGAATAACCGACGTCAGCACCCATGACGAAGCCAGAGACTGGCTCCCACTGTACCGAACCGTCGATTGCCCAACGGTCGATGTCCGCATCAGCCGTTCCAAAGACATCTTCCTGATCGACGTGTGCATAAGAGCCGTCAACTGCAAGGCCGATGGTCGGAGTTGCCTGAATGTAAACACCAGCAGACAGGGAGTAGCCAGTGCTTGTGTCACCGTTTCCACCGTAATCAGATACGGAACCAACAGTCGCACCTGTCGCAGAGTTTACGACTGAAAGACTGGTGATGCCGTTACCGATGTAAGACAGAGCGCCGTCAGCGTAGAAGCCCTGGAAGTAGATGTTCGAACCAGGGTTGGCGAACGGCAGGTTGACGTTCACACCAGCGCCGATTGCCCAGCCGAAGCTGTCTTCGTCACCAGAAGCATTCGTGCTGTTGAACGCTGCATCTGGGTAAACCTGATGCAGAGCACCGGAGAGCTGTGCAGAACCCCAGCCCTGGGACAGGCCGAGTGCAGCAACGAGGTCAGGAGCACGCGTGCCGCCGTATGCACCGACTTCACGGCCGGAACGATCTTCAACAGCGATCGTTGCGGAGAAGCCGTTGCCGAAAGCAGCAGTGTAAGCGAGCTGGTTGACGGTGGAGTCTGACCAGTCACGTGTGACAACACCCATGAATGTCTGACCGGTGTAGATGTTGAAGTTTGAACCGAGGTAACCAGCTGTCAGGCCGCCCCACTGGATGTAACCAGCGTCGAGCTTGAAGCCGCTTACGCCATTGGTGATGTCCATGCGCAGACCGACATAGGCACGCAGAGTGCCGAATTCGGTGGCGTTACGGGCATCGAGGTAAGCGTAGCCGCGTGTCAGCCACTCGTAACCGTCAGAGTCACGATCGCCCCACGGGCCATCTTCCAAAACGTTGTTGGCGATGAACTGCGTACGCAGACGGCCACCAACGCGCAGGCAGGTTTCAGTGCCCGGGATGTAGTAGAAGCGAGAGCCGTAAGCGTCACAGACGCGAACGTAGTCAACCGGCTCCGGAGCAACCGGAAGATCGGCTGCCTGAGCGGTGGTAGCGGTAGCAGCAGCTGCCACGCCGAGCATCAAGCCCTTGAGTTTCATTTCTGACCTCCAATCAGTCATATCAATCGGCACTCAAACAGAAGCGCCATTTGTCCCCGCGAATTTACTCTGCGTTTGCTTCCGACCGGAGGTTGGATGTCCGAGGCGTGCAAACCAGTGCGGCTCGAAGCCGCTCGCACCATGACCATACGCATCCGCTTTCCCGGTTCAACACAGAATGCGCTCCACCCGTGGTTCTGGTGCTGTTTTCAAAAACCGGTGTTGCGCGAATGTCACAAAACCAGGGCCGATGTTTAGAAACTGTTAGGAAAAGAGTGGCCTAGCGAACCGAAATCGCCAGTGTAACAGCCTTAACAGATTGTTTAAGACACATGGAATCGACGTCAGGCTATCCGGGAATCGCCCCCACCAATCGGAGCCCACCGGACAGATTGAAGCCCACTGGGCCGCATCACTGACCAGGCTTCAGGGTCCTTCAGTCGGGTCAAAGTCGAAGACCAGAAAGCGCGCTGCATACGAACACCGAATTTGCTTTGCTTTTCCGCGTAGCTCTGCAGCTGAACTTTGGTTTTGGTCAGGCGACTATCGCATCTTGATAGAGACGGCAGCGCTTTCGCCCTTGGCGTCCATGACCGTCACGTTGGTAAATCCTGGAGCCTCAGGTTGCAGCACCAGTTGATATTGCCCGTAGTCCGTCTGATGCGGACGTCCGTTCACGAGGATCGCATAAGGTGCGACACCACCCTTGAATTTCACAACAAGAGGCTGGGCCGAATGCCAACCACGCTCTGTTGACGTGAGACCAAGATCCAATTCCGCACCGTTTGGAGGATAGGCAATTGAGAGTGCCTCAACACTGTCTGACGCGAACCGGTGTGACGAAGTCCGGGCAAACTTCAAGGATGGCGGCACGCTTGATTGCCATGCCGTGGGAAGATCGGAAGTGGTGTTGGGCAAAGGCACCCGGTTAGGTCCCAGTTTCTGAAAGACTTCGAAAAGGAGCGGCACGGCGTTTTTCTGACCGGTTTGCCCCGGGACTGGGGACCCATCCATGCGCCCCACCCAAACGGCGACCACATGGCGTCCGTCAAACCCTACGGCCCAGGCGTCCCTGTAACCGTAGGAAGTACCCGTCTTATAGGCGATCTGCTGTGTCTCGGCACCGCGCGCCTGAGGCATGCCTTTCAAGATGTCCGTGACCATCCCTGCCGACTTTGGCGACAGCATATGCAAAGTACCGGCGGTCCAGACGTCTTCCGGACAATTCGCGCGACATGTTTTCAAACGAACGGGCGCCCCCCCGCTCGCCAGCGCGCCATAGGCCTGTGCCAGGTCCTTCAACGTGAGCCCGAGGCCGCCAAGGCTAATGGCAAGACCGAAGGACCTGCCCTTTTCAAGAACGGGCCGCGTGCCGCCACGTTTCAAACGCGCCATCAGGCGGGCTGGCCCCACCGATTCCAGCAGTTGGACCGCCGGCGTGTTCAGGGAAAGCTGCAACGCTTCGCGCAATGTCACCGTTCCCTGGTAGGCACGGTCGAAATTTGTCGGCTGATACCCACCGATATTTGTCGGCTTGTCAGCGATCAGGCTTTCCGGCACGCCAATCCCTTCTTCAAACGCCAGCCCGTAGATAAAGGGTTTGAGCGTCGACCCCGGTGAGCGGATCGCACGAGTCATGTCGACATGACCTAGGCGCGTCTCATCCAGAAGATCCGGAGACCCGAGCCTTGCCAGAATGTCGCCACTACTATGGTCGGCCACGATTATCGCAAGCGATACCGGCGAAGGGAGCGCATTGGCACGTCTGCGCGCCTGCGCCTCCAAAGTCGCCTGGAGTGCTTTGTCGAGCGTCAGACGATGATGGGTGCGTGCCGGAAATGTGTTCCGGACATGCCGGCTTTCGTGGGCCGCAAGCAGAGGCATGTCATAGCGCCGTGTACGGACCGGTTCGGCAGCCGCCGATTGGGCTTCGCCTTTTGAAATGACACCAGCCGCTGCAGCGCGTGCAAGAACCCTGTTGCGTGCCTTGCGAGCGTTATCGCCAAACCTGTCGGGCCGCCGCGCTTCCGGGCTTTGTGGCAGGGCAACGAGCAATGCTGCCTCTGCGGCCGTCAATCGCCCCGGCTCCTTCCCGAACCAGGTCAGGCTCGCGGCCCGAATGCCTTCGACATTTCCGCCAAATGGTGCTCTGAGCAAATAGAACCGAAGTATATCCCGCTTCTTAAAAGTGCGTTCCAGTTTAAAGGCCGTGAGGATCTGTTCGTACTTGCGCCGGACGCTCTTGGTCGGGCGTTCGTGCAACAGCCTTGCGACCTGCATTGTCAGGGTCGAACCACCGGAGACGACCCGGCCATGGTGCAGGCTTTGGACAAGCGACCGCAGGAATGCACGGACGTCGACGCCGCCATGATCAAAAAAGCGCTTGTCTTCAAAGGCCAGCAGCATTTCCACATAAAGGGGATCCACGTCCGCCAGCTCCACCGGAAGCCGCCATTTTTCATCCTTGCTGGTGAACGCCCTAAGCAGTTGGTCATTTCTATCCAGAACGACCACCGACAGGGGCAAATCGGCTACTTGAGGCAACGGAGCCAACCGGTCGATGTCACGCTGAACTTTCCATGCTCCTGCCCCCGCCAGTGCCAAGAGACACGCAGCAGTGACAAGGGCTGGCCGCCAGAGGCGCGACCAGCCTTTCGCAATCCGAGCCATTGCCCGCCTGATCACCTGACAGGGCCAAGTATGTTGAAGCGGCCTGTTTGCGAGATCGCCCGGCGGTCCGGCTGATACATGTCCTCAACGGAGGCAGGCGGATGTGCGAATTCGCCTGGCGTAGCCGCGCGAGCAAGATACGCGAAGGTCAACTCTTTCCCGCTTTGCCGGGTCTGATCTACCGCGACCTCGAACCGGTCTGCATGAAACGCTGCATGTTCCGGACGATCAATTGTTGAAAGGAACTCAAGACCGCCGAGATCTCCGGAGCGGACAAGCCGCGGGTTGTCAATGACAAGACCGGCCGGCAACCTGTCGACCACCATGAGCCGCGCTGGTTGATCCGTCAGCGCTCGCACGGTGACAACGACCGCCAGACGCGTGTTGACCGGGACGGCTGACGAATCAATCACATTGCCGTCCAGATCGTAGATCACGCGTTCAATGGAATAGTCCCGGCCTCCTGCGGGTTCAGGCACAACAGGTTGTCCCACGACCGACACAAGCAGGTCTGTCGCAGACGTTCCATTATTCGTTACGCGAACCGGGCCTGCTTCAACGTCACCGCCTTTGAGCGACCAGGCAAGGCGACCAGGTGTTTCGGTTCCATCAATTGAAATCCGGGCCTCATCGGCCGACTCGTTCAACGCCTGTGCTGCCAACAACAACCAGGCCATATCCTGGGTCGAGCGGTTCGCGGTTTGCGCCTGTGCTGATTTCAACAACTCGACGGATTCGTCCTGAAGGCGCGTTCCGACAGAAGCTGAGACGATATAGTCCGTGACCGCCGCACTGTCGCGCAAACGCGATCCGTAATCGCTTCTGTATGACTGCTTCCGATCATCCGGCAGTGCGCTAAGCGCCGCGCTGAAGCCTGTCACTGCCCGTTCCCGTTCACCGTAGAGCGCGAGTCCGGCTGCGACCTGCGCCTTTGCCAGCGGCGTCGCGAAGTCCTGCAGTTTGGCATCGAGGTAGTACCGCAGATCGCCCATTGAGGCGCGACCGTTTCGCGCAAGCACATAAAGCGCATAAGCAATACCTTCACCGCCATTCTGGAAATCGGACGCATAGGCAAGCCGGTTTTCCAGGTTATCGAGCGCTGTCGTGAAAGCGAGATCGGGAACCTGATATCCCTTCTCTCGCGCACGCGTCAGGAAGTCGGTGACATAGGCTGAAAGCCAAATGTCGCCTCCCCCATAGCTGTTCCACAAACCGAACTCGCCGGACGAGGATTGATTTGCAAGAACCGCGGCGATCGCCTTAACGACGCGCTCTCGAATGGCATCGTCACCGCCAAGACCGGCTGCTTCGGCAACTTCGCTGAGATAAAGCAAGGGAAGTGCGCGGCTGGTTGTCTGCTCGGTGCAGCCATATGGGTACCTGTCGAGAGCTGAGAGCAACCCGGCAAGATCGATGCTCGCAGCACCTCCGGCCGTGAGTGTCACGTCGACCGTTTGCGCTCGCAAACCATCGAGCGTGTCGGCGCTGAGCGTAAGGCTTCCGCCGGCAGCAAGCTGAAACGATGACCTTCGAACCACTTCCGGCTGCGTGTCCTTGATGTCCAGTGCTACCCGCTTGATCGTGGTTGCCCCGTCAGGACCGGTCAGGGCCGCAACAAGCTCGCTCTCTGACGGAACAGATCCGGCCCGCAACGGCACCAGGGCGACGGCTTTTTCACCCTCACCGATCTCAAGCGAGCGAACCTCGCTCGACGTGTCGCCTATGAACAAGCCGTCGGCAGCTGATACTTCGAGCTCATAGGTCCCCGCTGCCCCGTCAACGTTGTTGATTTCGATAGCGAGGCGAGACGTATCATCAGGCGCAAGGAATGCCGGCGCGCTTGCCGTCAGGACCACCGGCGAGCGCACTTCAACGTCCTGCTCGGCGTGTCCGACACCCTCCTTCGTCCAGGCCACCGCCATAAGCCGCAGCGCGCCATTGAATGCCGGAACTTCAAAGGAAACCACGGCCTCCCCATTCGTTCCCACGTCCACGAGACCAGAGAACAGCGCCACCGGCTCATCATCCGGAGGAGGTGACTCAAGGCGCAAGGCCACCGCATCACCTCCTGACCGGACGCGGCCTTGCGTCCCGGCCATCCGGTCAATCAACTGCCCGTAGAGATCCCTTATGTCCGTTCCCAGACGCCGCTGACCGAAGTACCAGGTGTCCGGGTCCGGGGTCTTGAAGTTCGTCAGGTTGAGAATGCCGACATCAACGGCGGCAATCGTCAGATAGGCTTGTGTGCCCGCTTCAAGACCGCTCAGCCGCACAGGAACGTTCAATGTGGTTTCGGGAAGGATCCGCTTTGGAGCCGACATCTCAACGGCAAGCACGCGCTCTTCCGGGTCGACTGTCAACCAGGACAGACCAACGGCACGGGAGGGCATGCGTTTTTGCTCAATATCCATCGGACGGTAGAGGCTCGCAGTGACATAAGCACCAGCTCCCCAGTCATCACTTACCGGGATATCGATTTCGGTTTCTTCTGCAGATACCTCGACAGTCTGACTTGCAAGCAAACCACCCGAGACAACGTTGACAACCGCAATACCGGCCATCTGCGGTTTCAGACGCAGCTTTGCGATTTCGCCGGGGCGATAGCTGGCCTTGTCCAGGCCAACCTCAAGATAATCTGGCGTGTCAGAAGTCGCATCCGCCGAATACCAGCCTGCATTGAACGTGAAGCTCGATGCGGCCTGCAGCGCACCGCTTCCAGAAACATCGAGCCGGTATTCACCCCATTCAACCGGAAGCGAAAGCTGCACCGGTTTTGACGCTTCAAGATCAAGTTCACCGCTGGCTACGCGTTCCGACGTTGTAATGGGTTCAAAAGACCATCGTCCGTCCAGCCTGTACCACTGGTATCTGCGATTGACCTTCGACAGCGTCCACGACAAGCCTGTTGCGTCCTGAGATTTACCGTCGGCACCGACAACGACTACCGAAAAGGCCGCCGGGCCGCCCTCGTCAACTCCTCCATCGAATGCAGGTTTTATCCCTATGCGCGGCCCATCGAGCGCGACGGCGAGATCCAGATCACGTTCCACGTAGCGTCCGCCTGCTTCCACAAGCCGCGCCACAAGTTCACCGTCGTAAAGCGCAGTGGTTTCCGGCAAATCAGGCAGTGACACTTCAAAGGAGAGCTTGCCATCTGAATCCGTTTTCAAGCCCGATGGCAGTGCACCGCGCTGTGAATAAGACTCTTCGTTTTCCAACCCGAAAAGATAGCCCGGATAGTCTTTCAACGTGCGCACGGGACGGACAATAATATCCCCTTCGAGCGTCTGACCGCTGGCCGGGGAGCCATAGAGAAATCTGGCGTCCAGAGAAACCGGTGTCGGAACGGTCCGACTGAAGGCGCCTGCATCCGTTTTCAGCTCAAAGTCAACGCGCTCCGGCTGATAGTCTTCGACAAGGAATGTTGTTTGTGTGAGTGCGCTGCCCTTGGGGTTGGCGAAGACTTGCCAGGACCAGATGCCTTGTTGCGCAGATGAACTCAGGTCCAGGTCCTGCAAGTGGCCGCCAAGGCCGCTGTCCGTCACGGTAAAGCGGGCGTGCTCAACACCATCCGGCCTAGTGAAAACGAATGTCAGCGGAAAGTCTTCCTGGGCAACTGCCTCTGCGTTGCGCAGCAATGCCTGTGCATGAACCGTCTCGCCTGCCTTGTAGATCCCGCGATCGGTCCAGGCAAAGACGTCAAGCGGTCCAGGTGCAGGGCGGCCTTCCACCCCTCTGTCGGACAAATCGAACGCTGGTTTGCGCAAATCCAGGAACGAGTAATCGCCACTGTCTGTTTCCGCTATCAGAACACCCGGCGCTTGCCCACCACGACCACGTGTCAGGCCGGCGGCAAATTCGGCGAAACCCGCTTCGTTGGTCTGCGTTTCAGCGAGAATTTCGTTGTTTACAGCCAACAATTTTACGGACACGCCTTCAATTGCTTTTGCCGTTGACAGCGAGCGGATGTTTGCGGCGATGCCGTCGTCACCGGACAGCGCCGTCAGGCCGAGATCCGAGACCAGAAACCACTGGGTCGCCAGCGTGCCCCATCTGTTTTGACTATCGAGTTTCGAACGCGCCGTCATGGCATAAATGCCGGGCTTCAGTTCGATCCCGGTCTCGGCAACGGGAAAAGCAGTCGTCACGTCCTGATTGAGAAGGTTCTCGCTCTCCAGGATACCGGACCAGACTTTTTCGCCAAGTTCCTCCTCGATCCGCTCTGCCTGCCAGGAATCGAGCTGGCGCAGGAACCGGTTGTCGCGAAGTACATCGGCGACCGACCTGGTTCCGACACGATAAATGGCCGTTTCGATCTCGGTCGTATTGACTGAAACGATTGGTATCGTTGGCGTTCCACCGGACGGCAAAACATATGAGCGGCTCAGGAAATGAACCGACGGAGACCTGTCTTTCACATAGATTGAAAGCTCCGCAGTCTTCTCCAGCTTTTCGCCGTCGGCCGCGGGCAGCCCGGACCGGGCGGTTACCTGATAGCGGGCACCGTGTTCCAATCCGTCCGCGCAGATCTGCGTTCCCTCCGCTTCAATTGAAACAGTACCCGAGCCCCTGACGTTGACATATGGACGAAGGTCCTCGCCAACCGGAAGTTTCTGGGAAAAGACAAGACAGATCCTCGGAGAAACACTGTCGGAATCGACCTGATGATCGACGATCCGGAATCCGTGCTGTGCCACAAGTTCGTCGTAGCGTTTGCGCAGGGCATCGTTTTCTTCAAGAGCAAGTGCAGCCCTGAGCGCCTTGATCGCAGGTTTGTATTCGCTTCGGCGGACCAAGGATCGCGCAATCAGGTCGAGTGCCAGGGCTCGTTCCTGAGGATCGATGGCACGCAGATAAGTGTTGATCGACGCCGAGATCGCGTTTTTCTGCTTGGTCTCCCTTTCCCGCCAGTTATCAGGATTTTGAAGGAGCAAGGCCGCGCTGAGCTGGGTCCAGGCGTCGAAATCGCCGGGTTCCAGTTTTATCAGTCTTACAAAATCAGCTTCGGCAAGTAGCCCGTCCCTGTTTCTGAGAGCCGCAAGCCCGTCTGCACGCAGTTGCTCGACAGTGGCGCCCGCAACACGGCGCGCGTTTGCGAGACTTTGCGAATATGTTTCCGCGTTCTCCAACCGCTCGCGGGAGAGAAACGTCAGCTCTGCCCGGCGATCCGTGCTGAGATCGGCACGCGGCGCCTGTACTTCGACGACCCGGCCCGCAATTGCGCCGCTGAACCCCTGCAACTGACCAAAATCGGACTTAAGAAAGCACCAGCTCGCGGATGTATTGTACGTGAAGGCACGGCACTGGTTGTCCTGAAGGCACGCGGATTTGCATCCTTCCAGATCAACATCCTTGACCGTTCTGTAGTCACCGCCAAAGAAATCGGCATCATCGATTGTGACGATGCGTTTTTCCTGCGCATACGCCGCGGGACCTTGAAGCGCAGTAGCACCCAACAGAATCAGACTGAAGAAAAGGGTGGGCAATCGGTTGATATGAAACACTGAAGATGACCGTTCTGGATTGAAAAACTTAGAAAAAAGAAACATGCCTGTCCTCCCGGACCGAGATTTCTTCTATCAAGGCACCGGAACGTGACAAGGACAAGGCATAAAATTGTATCAGTCGGTCCTGTTCAGGTCGCTAGCCGATCCTGGCGACCAGTTCATCAATCAAAGCGGCGACTTCCTGCGACGCCTTGCTGGACGGAGCGTCTTCAGTCACGGCAAAACCCTTGCCCATTGCGGAGGCAAAGACTGTCCGGTTTCCAAGGCGTGTTTCCAGTGTGTCATACCCGGATTCGGCGATCGCCTCCGCCATTTCGCCTGTCAAAGAAGCGCGTGGGGGAACGCGATTGAGGACAAGCAGCGCGGGTGTGCTTTCCCGCGCGGCAAGCTCGATCGTTTGCGAGGTTGCCCAAAGGTCAACAGGCGTCGGCTGGACAGGTACAATGACGTAGTCAGCTGCATCGATTGCCGGTTTGGCGTCCGTGTCCGTTTTCGGCGGTGTATCAACCACGACATAGCCATGAGAACGCGCCAATGATCTGGCCTCACGCCGCGCTCCCCATCCGGATGCCGTGCGAAACTCCAGACCTGTTTCATCCTCGCCGAGATTTTGCTCGCGCGCTTCGAACCAGGTCCCAAGAGAACCCTGTGGATCGACGTCCAGAATGGCGACCGGTTCGCCCGATTGTTTGGCAAGTGCAACAGCAAGATGGGCTGCAAGCGTGGTTTTGCCGGACCCGCCCTTTTGCTGAGCAACTGTCAATATTCGACCGGACATCGCAATTCTCCAAAATTTGCGGCGTATATTGCGATGCGATTTTTCGCAGTGCAACAAAACAATGCTGCAAAACGCGGAAATCACGCAAACTCAGAATGCGACAGAACGTCCGGGCTCCCCTTAAACCGGATCAAACGGCTATTTGCCGCCAAGAGCCGAGTAGACATTCCAGGACGGCCGCCCGGTGACGGGCAACCCGTATTTGGCTTCGGCCTTGCGAATTCCCGCCCGGGTCAGCGGGCCGACCTTCCCATCCGGTTCACCGACATTGAAACCGTTCTTGTTCAACAATTTCTGTAATTCCAGCCGCTGAGCCCGGGAAAGTCCCGGATTATCGGTGGGCCAGGGTGTCGCGAACGGATCGCCGTCGGAAACGAGTTCCGACAAAAGGGCAATCGCCAGGCCATAGGAGGTCGACGCGTTGTATGAGCGCAAGGCGTTGAAGTTACGCGTCACCAGAAAAGCAGGGCCGTTTGCACCTGCCGGGCGGATCAAAGCTGCTTCGGTCTTGCCCGAAAGATTACCTCCGCCAACTTTCTTCAGGCCGCGCTGTCCCCATGTCGACAATGCAGAACGCTTTTTCAGTCCGGTTGGTCCGGAATATCCGGCCGGTACCGTGACCTCATAGCCCCACGCGCGGCTCTCCCGCCAACCGGCATTCTTCAGGAAGTTTGCGGTTGATGCCAGGGCGTCCGGCACCGAATTGACGAGATCCTTGCGACCGTCGCCATCAAAATCGACGGCAAGACTGTTATAGGTGCTGGGCATGAACTGGGTCTGTCCGAAGGCACCTGCCCAGGAGCCCTGGAAATCACCGACCGGAACGTCACCGCGCGAGGCGATCTGAAGCGTCTTGATCAATTCGCCCCTGAAATATTTCTGCCGTCTCTTGCCCGCACAAACCAGGTTTGCGAGCGCGTGCGGAGTGTAAAAGTCACCCTTGAACTGGCCGAAGTCGCTCTCGATGCCCCAGACCGCGACAACCACGTGGCGGTTGACGCCATAGCGCTGTTCGATCGCGCTCAGTGTCTTGCGATGCTTCTTCAGGTTTTTCTTGCCGTCCTTGATGCGTTCTGCGTCAACGAGGAAGGCCATATAGTCCCAGATCTCGGTTTTATACTCCGGCTGCGACGTCGAGAACCTGATGACCTTTTCATCGAACGAGGCGTTTTTCAGCATGCGATCGGCGATGTCGGGGCGAACGCCCGCTGAAACCGCCTCTTTCTTAAGCGAGGCAACGCAGCTTTCAATCGCCAATGCGCTTCCGGAATGGGCGGTCAGTATCAGTCCTGATCCGAGCGTGAGTGCTGCCAGTCTCTTCCAGCCTGTTGACGGCATGTGCCCCTCCAAGAGCGTTGAATCGTCATTTCGATGCTGTGACCATCGCACGACGGAAATGCGGCAAAAAAGGGATGACGCGGGACTTAACCCCATACATCCGCCGGCGAACGGCAAAAACCGTACCTTCCCTCACAAAATCCTGACTATTCGGTGCTGAGCTGACTTTTGCCTGTTGCATCCGCCCAGACATTGTCGCGGCCGATAAGCCGGCGGAGTGCAATGAGCCCGGCGGTATGACCTTCCCTATCACCACCGGACGCGCAAGCCCACGCAAGCACGACCGGTTTGATGGAGATCTCGAACAACGCCGTTGCCGAGGTGAGCACGCAAACCTCGGTGTCGATGCCACACAGGTGAACTTCCGAAAGCCGATTGAGATGGACCCACCGCAGCAAATCGTACGAAACCGCCGAATATTGCGGCTTTTCAAAAACAAAGGCCTGCGATGAAGGCGTGAAGGCGAGCTCGGTTTCTTCAGTGTCCGGCAGCAAGCGCTTCCAGCCGAGAAACCGCTGATGCGGCGAGTCAGGCCGATTGATAAATCTTGAAGCCGCGACATGAGCATAAGCTTCCTGCAGCTCTTCGACGATTGCCGGAATGTGCGTGGTCGTGGGGCTGACAAAACCCTTCTGCACATCAATGATCAGCAATCCGATGTTTGCCTGCGTGCCCGGTACATCCTGCATGCACACACCGAATCACGAAGGCTGGCAAAACGCAACGCTCAAAGCCGCAGGCAATCCACTTACAAACGGCCTGCTACCTGCCTTCGATGAGTTTGCGCCGCAGCCATCCCGAGGCCTGATCCATCATGATCACGACCACAATCGTGAGAATGATAATGTAGCTGGTGTTTTCCCAGTCGCGGGACGTCTTCATGGTCTCAACGAGCATCAGGCCAATGCCGCCCGCCCCGAGTGCCCCGATGACGGTCGCGGATCGCGTATTGGATTCCAGATAGTAAAGAACCTGAGACACGAAAACCGGCAGGATCTGGGGAATGACACCAAATCGATAGCGCTGAATCTGGCTGGCTCCGGTTGCCCTGACACCTTCGACCTGTTTGTTATCGATATTCTCCAATGCTTCGGAAAACAGCTTGCCCAGTGTGCCGGTGTCGGTAAAGGCAATCGCAAGGGCACCGGTCAGCGGACCGAGCCCAAAGGCGCGAATGAAGATCAGCGACCAAATCAGCATATCGATACCGCGGAGAAAATCGAACAAACGCCGTGTGCCGAAACGCAAGATGATGGATGGCGTGAAATTACGCGCAGCCAGAAAAGCCAGCGGCAATCCGACGAGGGCGGCGATGAGCGTGCCGAGAACGGCCATCATGATCGTCTCGAACAGAGCCGTGAACACCTCGCCATGCTGCCAGTCAGGATTTCCGAGAAAGTCGTGCATGATCAGCGACATATTGGACTGCGACGGATCTATGCGTTCATTCGAAAGCGCCAGTGCCCAAAGCTGGCTGAAGGGCATGCCGTGCAGCTCCGACTGAAATGAGAACCAGAAATTCTCCCATCCTCCGAAATAGTTGTGCACCTCGATCTTTGTCTTTGTTACCTGAACACGCCGGTCCAGCGTCGGGCGTGCGTCGAACTTTCTCGGATCGTCTTTCAACCACTCCGGAACGGGACCCGGCGGCAATTCGGTGGTGACGCCGTTGTTCGTTGCGGTGACCTTGATGTTTCCATAGTCGGGAACAAAGAACTCCATCACCTTGCCGGTGATCGTGACTTCATAGCCGTCGCCGAGGTCGACACTAGCATCTGTCCCGTCGACTTCGACCCACTCCGGCAGATCTTCCTGGCCGTAGGTCGCCCGGCGCTCGCCTTCGATGGCGACTTCCATGATGTCGCGCCGCAGGAGCTTGGTGACATGAACCTTGTAGGCGACACTGTCAGTCGCCAGAATTACCGCCCTTTCGGGCTGCGCTTTTGCGAGCAGATCCGGTACGCCAAAGGCAAACCAGGTGTATGCCAGATAAAGAACGATCGCCAAAGGTGCGCCGATGGTTATCCAGGCCCGGCGGCGAACATTGCGGAACACGGTTTCTCGGTCGAAGACCGGTTCATTGAGTGTGTCGACAGCCATTATGAAGTTCCTCAATGCGCCCGGCCAGAGCCGACGAGTTTGCCACGCAGGTAGGACGAGACCTGGTCGATCATCATGATGGTGCAGAACAGAAGCACGAAGATTGCAGCTGTCTCATCCCCTGCGCCCTGCCCCCAACCGATTGTCCGGCGCAGTTCCTGTCCGATGCCGCCCGCGCCGACGAAGCCGAGAATGGCAGATGCACGAACGTTGATCTCAAGACGCAGCAGAAAGTAGCTCAGATAGTTTGGAGCCACCTGGGGCATCACGGCGTAGCGAATGCGCTGCAGCCAGCTCGCGCCGCAGGCAGACAATCCTTCGATCGGCTTTCGGTCTATGTTCTCGTTGACTTCAGAAAAGAGTTTACCGAGCGCCCCTGCCGTGTGGATCGCGACCGCGATCATCGCTGGAACGGGGCTGGACCCGAGAACAAAAATCAGGAACAGCGCGATGATCAGTTCGGGAAAGGCCCTTGTGATGTCCATGATGCGGCGGACGACCGGGATGAGTGGTCCCCAACTGTCAACGTTACGCGTCGAAGCCATTGCAAGCACTACCGCCATCGCACCGCCTAAGAGCGTCGCGACCGCGGCGATGTTCAGCGTCTCCAGCATCGCGGGGACAAAGGTCAAAATAAGCCCGAAGAACGCGGGCCCGGCCTGCCAGGCTTCGGCGACAATTTCACCTGGATAGTCAAAAAACTTCGAAAGCCCTTGCAGGAAGCCGCCGGAATTCATCTCGTTGGATTTCGAGAAACCGGAAACAAGCACCGCAACAACCAGCAGCAACCCGATCAACGAGTAAAGCTGGCGGCGTTTGCGCAGTATCAGGATTTCCTGTTCGAGAGCGGCAACGGCCATGTTCGAGGAGCCTTCTGTGAAACAGTTTTCGCGTGTCAGCAACGCAATGCTGCGCAGTGAGATTTTGGTCTTGTCGCACTGCGACCGCTGCCGCGAGCGCATACCGCTGCAGGGACCCGGCAACTAAAAGTGCAACAACATTCCCGTTGAGACGTCAGTCTTGTGAGCACAGGATCCCGGCTCTGAGCTCTGCATCAACGGCGATGACAGTCAGCGCCGGGCCTCAAGCAAACACGGGCCGGCGTCCGGCCCGTGTTCAGGTTCGACTGAACCTTAGTTCTTGTTCTTGGCCTTACGGGCTTCGACGATGTTGACGTAAGCTTCGTGCGTGATCGGCATGAAGCCCTTGGTCTCACCGGCGGCGATGTTGTAGGCGCAATCCGGATCAATGGAATTCAAGGACGCGATCAGGCCGGTCATCTTGATTTTGACGTCTTCCGGCAGCTTCTTGGACAGAACGATCGGGCCTTCCGGGATCACCGGAGACTGCCAGATTTGGCGCAGTTCGGTCATGTCGACAAGGCCAGCATCGGATGCCTTGCGCAGAGCGCCGGAGTTGTAACCGTCTTCCCATTCGCCGAGACCGTCAGCCCATGTCACGCCTGCGTCGATGTCACCGTTGGATACGGCAACGATGGTCTGCTCGTGACCACCGGTGAAGACGACGTCGCCGAAATAGTCGCCGGCTTCCATCGAGTAGCCTTCCTGCGGAATAGCGATGGACGGGATCAGGTATCCGGATGTGGAGTTCGGATCACCAAAACCGAAGACCTTGCCCTTCATGTCTTCCAGCGAGTTGATTTCGCTGTCGTTGCGGGCAAAACCGATGGAGTAGTAGCCATAGCCGCCGTCAACATTGACCTTGACCAGAACCGGATCGACTGCCTCCGGATCGGTCAGGTAAACCTTGGCGTAGCTGGAGGCACCGAGCCAGGCAAGGTCAAGGTTACCGCCGAGCAGGCCTTCGATTACGCCGTTGTAATCGGCAGGTGCGAAGAGCTTGACCGGAACACCGAGAAGGTCGGCCGTTTTCTGCTCAAGGCACTCATAGGCGCGCAGACGGTCAGAGGCGTTTTCGCCACCCAGGATACCGATACGGAACTCGGTGATCTCTTCGGCGCCGGCAACGGACGCATTGAGAGCGATCATGCTGACAGCAGCAAGCGCAGCAACTTTGGAAACGATTTTCATTTGGGACACTCCCCGAGGGTCTGGATCAGATGACGTTTAAAGGTGCGCAAGCGGACTAGACCGCCGCTGCCGCCGGGGTCATCGCACCGGCGGATTTCTGGGTAACGGCGCGACCGGCATCAATGGCAGTGGATGTTGCTGCCTCGTTGAAGCTCTCATCTGCCCCGTAGATTTCACGGGCTGCACCGGTCGTGAGTTCTTCCGGTTTGCCATCAAAGACGATGAAACCGTCCCGCATTCCGATCACCCGGTCGCAGTAGGTGCGCGCGGTGTCGAGCGTGTGCAGGTTGCAGATCACGACCTTGTTGTCGCGTTCGTGGATCTCGCGCAGCGCGTCCATGACGATTTTCGCATTCATGGGGTCAAGCGATGCAATCGGCTCGTCGGCAAGAATCATGTGCGGCTGCTGCATCAGTGCGCGCGCGATAGCGACACGCTGCTGCTGTCCGCCTGACAATTCCTCGGCGCGTTTGGTCGCTTCCTGAACGATGCCGAGACGATCGAGCGCAGCGAGTGCATCGGCGACATCCGAAGCGCTGAAAATGTTGAAGAGGCTCTTGAGCGTTCCGTGACCGTTGAGACGTCCGAGCATGACGTTGGTGACAACGTCGAGGCGCGGCACGAGGTTGAACTGCTGGAACACCATTGCGCAATCGCGCTGCCAGCGGCGCATCATGGCGCCTTTCAGACGCAATATGTCGCGGCCCTCGAACAAGATCTCCCCGCCGGAGGCCGGGGTCAGCCTGTTGATCATCCGCAACAAGGTCGACTTTCCTGCACCCGAGCGGCCGATAATGCCGACCATTTGCGGTTCATCGATATTAAAACTGACTTTGTTTACCGCAGTCCGAGATCCGAAAACCTTGGTGACGTCCTGAAACTGAATCACGCGTTAGCCCTGTCCGTTCTTGCCTTAAGCGCCCGGGGGACAGAGCCACTGCTCGATTACAAATACATGACAAGTTTTTAACGGTGAGGCTAAAAATTCATGTCAATTCAATGACATGAAGAGCTTCCTGCTTTTCCTGAGTTAGCTGGATAACTAAAATTCCGAAGCTTTGCGAGAGCACTACGGCCTTTCCGCGGCACCACTTCTACGCCCAACCATCAGAGTTTTCGCGGTGGCGTTGTTCCACCAAAAGCACGGTATGAAATCAATTACGTGCCGCAAGACCCGACAAAAAAGCAATATCCGTCATACCGCTGTTATCAAACCTTCACGAACACGACCCCGGTCCCCGCTAAAACACAGCTCCCAAAATCGACAACAGATGGACTCGCCATGTCTGCGCCAACACAGAAGTCTTCCCTCACCGAAGCTCCGAACATTCACCCTGAGGCGAAGGTGCTCAATTGCGACCTGGGCATCTGGACGGAGGTCGGTGCGCGCACCGAGATGCGCGAAAGCCAGATGGGAGACTATTCCTATATCGTTCAGGAAGGTGATGTCGTCTGGACGACGATCGGCAAATTCTGTTCGATTGCCCGCCGTGTGCGCATCAATCCGGGCAACCATGCCACATGGCGCGCCTCACAGCACCATTTCACCTATCGCGCTGCCGCCTATGACCTGGGAGACGACGACGCCGATTTCTTTCAATGGCGCAAAGATGACTGGGTCACCATCGGACATGATGTTTGGATTGGGCACAATGCGACCGTTCTTGCCGGCGTTTCCATAGGTACAGGCGCCATTGTCGCCGCCGGCGCGGTCGTCGCCAAAGACGTTCCGCCTTACACCGTGGTCGGCGGCGTGGCAGCCAGGACGCTCAAGCGGCGGTTCACCGAAAAGCAGGAAGAAGCGCTCATGGAGATCTCCTGGTGGGACTGGACCCACCCGCAATTGCGCGAACGATTGCCCGACTTCAGAAACCTGCCGATTGATGCCTTTATTGAAAAATATCGATAGGTGTGTTCGACACGACCCCTATTGAATTCTCCCGCCGCCAGGTGCTTTGCTGTTGGAAAGGCAGCGTGGGAGCCGGCGAATGATGAAGCGAAGTGCGTCTTGCAGATGCGGACAACTCAGTGTGGTCTGTACAGGTACACCGGTACGCGTTTCCGCCTGCCATTGCCTTGAATGCCAAAAGCGAACCGGCAGTGCCTTTGGTCTGCAGGCGCGCTGGCCCGACGATCAGGTGACCCTTTCCGGCAACTATTCAGAGTGGAAGCGGGATTGCGACAGCGGGCATGTCGCGACCTATCGCTTCTGCCCGGTTTGCGGCTCTACGCTTGCTTTCGTGATCGAGGGCTGGCCCGGCGTCATCGCCGTCCCGGTCGGTGCTTTCGCGGACCCGGACTTTCCAAGTCCGAGGTTTTCCGTTTACGAGCACCGCAAACACGACTGGGTTTCCATCGAAGGTGACAAAGTCGAGCACTCATCCGATCCTTCGATCGCTTTTACGCAAGGCGAACTGAGAAAATGAGCGCAACGGAAGGGCTGGCAGCACCAAATCAACGCCAATCGCCGGCCCTCGGCATCAATCGGATCATTCTCTACGTGCGCGACGTGGAAATGAGCGCTTCTTTTTATGCGTTCTTTTTCGGCTTCAAGGTGATGACGGCACCAAAAGACAGGCTCACCGAGCTCTTCATGGAAGACGGCGGTGCCCGGCTTCTGCTTCACAAGGCCGGAAAGGCCCAGAAACTCGGGCAGGTTTCCCTAAAGCTTGTCTTTGATGTGGAAGACGTCGGCGCTTTCAGCAGCGCTTGCGCGGACAAAGGTCTGAAATTCGGGACAATCCACCAGGCAGACGGTTATGAATTTGCAAACGCGAAGGATCCGGACGGCAATGCCATCCAGATTTCGAGCCGGGCCTTCAAGGCGCCTTGAATTGCGTCCAAGAGCCGTCCCCGAAATCCACCACCTGATGCACTCCCATGGCTCGATGAATAACGCTATGATAGCGTCATGACGGAAGAGACCGCAGTACTACAATCCAGCCTTGGCCCTTCCCTGCGCAGATGGAGGGTTCTGAACCGCGTCAAACAACAGGCTTTGGCAGCAGATCTGGGAGTGTCGCAAAGCCGGATCTCCAGATGGGAAAGCGGCGTGCTGGAACCGGACGAAACAGACCGGCGCAAGATCACGCGCCTGCTGCGCGCACGCCCGGAAACAGTTTCGGACCGGGCTCTCCTGGAGCTTGTCTCCTTTGCCTCCACACCAGTGCATCTTGTATGCGACCTGACACACCGGCTGCTTGCCGCGTCTCCCAAGCGCACCCAAAACTGGCACGTACCGGTCGCCGAACTGATGGACAAACCATTGTGGCGGTTCGCATCGCAAAGCATACGCGAAGTCGAGCACACGCTCGATGAAAAGGGCTGGTTCGAGCCGCTCGGACCGGACATTGTCTATCAGACCGAGCGTGCCGAATTTGCGGAACTCACCATCCCGCAAAGCCGTATCCGGATATCCCGTCTCGCGCTTTCCGATGGCCGGTACGCACGTCTGGTGCGCGATGACACGGTTGCCGCTGAATAAAATATTCAGACCGTCGCAATCCTCAAACAGATCGCTAGTATCTGCACCATGACCAAAAGCGATCTCGCAGCCGCGCCGGCAGCCATCCCTCATCCCCGGCTCGAGGGGATCCTCGCTTTCCTGCAGGAAAGCGAGAGACTTAAAGACACCCTGCGTTCCGGCTCAACGCGCCAGGGACGACCGGAAAGCACCGCCGAACACAGTTGGCGGCTCTCTCTCATGGTCCTCTTGTTCGAAAGAGAACTGGCCGGAATTGATCTTCTGAAGCTGGTCAAACTGTGTGTGATACATGATCTCGGCGAAGCGATATCCGGCGACGTGCCAGCACCGTTGCAGCAGGAAGGTGATGATCGTGAGGAACGCGAACGCCGGGACTTTCTGATCCTTTGCCGCGAGCTTCCTGAAGACCTCGGCGCAGACATGCTCGCGCTCTGGGACGAATACGCGCAAGCTGAAACACCGGAGGCCTGCCTCGCCAAGGCCTTCGACAAGCTCGAGACGATTTTGCAGCATCAGTTGATGCCACCCCAAAGTGTCGAATTTCACGAGTTCAATATGACTTACGGGCGTTCACGTACCGACGTTTCGGACCTCACATCGCAAATCCGGGACATTGTCGACGGAAACACTCAGACCATTATTTCCAGCTTGAAAGAAGGGACTGCGTAATCCTCAGCGCAGATACCGGAAGGTGACCGCTCCTCCAATTTGTCGTGTCCCCTGCTTGCTATGGTTGCGCCTGGTGCTCTAGCATTTAGTGCTGAAGACGCTCGGTGAAACGCAACAGAGGAAGGCGGCCATGTACACGATCCTCCCCCGCAGCAACGGTCCGGTTCTCGGTGTCGAGATCACGGGCAAGATCGACATCGAGCAGGAGAAGGAACTGATTGCCGTTGCAGAAGACCTGATCGAGGAACACGACAGGATCAGTGTCCTCGCAGTCCTTGGCGATCATGTGTCCCTGTCGGTCGAAGCCGCAACAACCGACGTCAAATGGGCGTTGACACACATGGCGCATCTGCAAAAAGTGGCCATCGTCGCAGACAGCAAATTGATCGCTGCGTTTGTCGCTGTTGACGCGACATTCGCCAAGTTTGCGGGAATACAAGAGATGCATTTCGCGACCGACGAGATTGAAACGGCCTGGCATTGGATCGAAAGCTGAGGATCGCCTGATCGCTCGTTTACGGAGACGACAGGCAGATCCTCAATGCGGCTCAACCGAATACCTCTCTTGTCAGCACGTCATCAGCTTCTTTCTCAAAACAACCGTCAGAATACGTTTGCGCTCGATATGACGCCGGTATGGACCGGCAAGAACGTCGCTGAGGATCGCTCGTTCCATACGGGCGAAAAACTCCTCGGAAAGCTGCCGAAGCTCTTCGGGCGACTGTACGCACCGGCGGAAGACGTTTTCCTCGAGCGTGGTCTGAAGAATGGCCCGGTCCGACAGCGTTTTCTTTCGTGCATAGACCTCCGGCTGATCCAGAAAGCGGGCGTATGGATCGCTGTCTTCGCGCGAGCGCGATCTCACCTGAACAAGTTCTATGTCGCAGCTCGCCGCCAGTTCCTCGTTCTGCAGGATCGCTTGCCTGGCGTCTTCCTTGGTAAGGTACCAGACAGGAAAGAGAAAGTTGTTCAGGAAAACCTGATCCAGTATCCCGTCTGCCACCATGTCCTGAAGGACTTCCCTGGTAAACGGAACCACCACGTTGTTTGAGGGAACGATCCCATTCGGTGCCGTTTCCGCTGAGGAAGATCCCAAGGTTGAAACGAGCAAGCTGCCTCCGGGGACGAGTTCATTGACGCGTTTCTTGACGAAGAGGGCAAAGTCCGCCATCGCAACCTGTCTCAGACGCTGGTATTGGTGCGCTTGCAGATCGGAAAACCAAAAAGCGTTCTGAGACTGCAAATAGACCGGATTGCGAAGCCAGTGGGTGGCAAAAAAGGAGATTGCCAACGAGACGGATTCGCCGGACAGCATCTGGTTGTAAAAGTCACCGGCCAGCATTTCGATCTGCGGCACATTGTGACCGGAAACCAGGCCCTGTTGCCCGAATACCGTTTCGCGCAACACGCCCCAGTCGTTTCCCGGAAGGTCCGCGAAACACGCCGAAAGCTGTTTCCTGGGAGCCTCACCAGCCCAGGTCTCCAGTACCGGACGAACAGCCTTCAAGCTGCACAGTCCCGGACCACAGCCGAAATCGGCCACTTTTGGCGTTTCGGCAATATGGAATGTGCGAAGCGCGAGTTCCCGAAGCAACTCGCCGTGCTCGTCGATGTCTTTCAGCCGATGTGCTGAATTTTCGTTATAATCTTCCGGCGCACTTGTCGCGGCAGCATAGGTTACCATCCCGACTATTCTCCATATGTCTCATGACAATCTGTCCCTGCGGAGAATTTGGTTATGGTTTGCCAACGTACAAATTAAGGCTTTGTAATCTTTACGTTAAGCTACGAAACCCGCTGCATAAGCCGCGCTCAGCAGTCCGCCTTGACCTCGTCGGAAGACGGTGTTTCCTGCAGCCTGACGGTGCCAAGGCTCAGGCTTCGGCAAGCTCTTCGCGGCTATGAAATGCGAGGGTTGTCACGCGTCCGTCGCGGACTTCGATCATATGGCCTTGCGGCACTTCAACCCAGCAATCGGGGGCTTCGTCCAAGGGTTCTGAGACAACCATGACCCCGTCTGAAAATTCGCGAAAATAGAGCGTCGGGGCAAACTTGTCAGACGCGTATCGCGCGGCGTAAAGGGTTGTGCCGTCCGACCAGGCCGACGCAAAACGCATGTGGGGTGTTACCCCTGCATATCGGGACAGCGCTTCAGCTTCATGAACCGCGCGAGCCATCGCGGCGCGCGGGTGCAGCTTAAGTCCATAGGCGAGCGCGATCAGAAACAGGCACTCACTGTCTGTCCCGCCCATGCGATGTCTGTAAAGGTCGTCCGGGATCATATTGTCGAGACGCCGGCGAACCTTGTCGTATCCCCCGACCTGACCGTTGTGCATAAATGTCCAGCGCTCATGCGTGAACGGATGGCAATTGTCCCTGGTGGTCGCAGTCCCGGTCGACGCGCGCACATGCGCAAGAAAGTGTCCGGACCGGATATGCCTTGCGATTTGAAGAAGGTTCGGGTCCGACCAGGCGGGACGGACATCCTTGTAGAGGCAAGGCGTCTCACGGTCGCCGTACCAGGCAACACCGAAACCGTCGGCGTTGACCGCAGTCTTGCAAGATAGCGCGTTGCGGCTTTGGTCAATCAGAGAATGCGCCGGATCGCAGATCACTTCTTCCAGATATCTTGGAGCTCCGCTCCAGGCTGCCCACCGGCACATGTTGAATTACCTTCCTATGCAGCGGCCTTGGCGACGCTAAAGCGCGCCGTTTCCTTATCGCAGGCATATCCGTCCGCGAGCGGATAAGGATTGCGCGCAAGTTCGTCGACCGCCGCGATGATCTTACCGGCCTTTTCTTCAGTCAGCAGAACGGAAAAATTCAGCCGTGTCCATCCGGGTTTCTTAAGTTCCTCCCCGGACAGAATGCCCGCGCGCAGTGCGTGCGACTCTTCCGGCCCGATACCGAGCAGGCGATGCGCATAGGGCCCGGCGCACGCGCAACCGCCACGCGCCTGTATCCCATAGGCATCGGACAGCATTCGCGTGACGAGTTGCTGATGAATGTAACCGCCACGTTCGAGATCGCGGATCCGGAACGAAAACACGGGCAAAACACGTTTTGCGGTCTGATTCCCCATAATCTCAATTGCCGGGTTCTCATTCCAGACAGCGAGTGCTTTTTCGCGCCAGGCTGCGTTTCGTGCATCCATGACCCGCTGACCGATAGCCTCCTTGACCTGGAAGGCCAGTGCCGACCGGATGTCTCCGATGACATTCGGCGTTCCCGCCTCCTCGCGCGCCGAAATGTTTTCAGCATAATCGTGACCCCAGGGCGACACGAAGCGCACAGTGCCTCCGCCTGGAAAAACCGGAGCCGTTCTGCGCACGGCGTCTTTCCGAACGATCATGATGCCCGAAGACGCCGGTCCGCCGATGAACTTGTGCGGCGACACGACTACCGCATCCTTTTGAGCGTTTTGGGTGGGTTGCAAATTAATGGGAAGATAAGGACCGGAGCCGGCGCAATCCCAAACGCTCAGAGCGCCATACTTTTTCAAGATGCGTGTGACCTTCTGATCATCGGTCACGATGCCGGTAACGTTGGACATCGTCGAAAAGGCCCCGACGATCAGTCGCCCTCTCTCTGCCGCGGCAAGCACGGCCTCCAGCTCTCGTAGATCGGGACCACCCGCTGCGTCTTCGCCGAGTTCCATGACCTCGGCTCCGCTTTCACGCCACGGCAGAATGTCGGAGTGGTGCTCGTAGGGACCCAAGATCACCAGCGGGTTTTCCCCTCGCTCAACCGCATCCGTCACGCCGAGAAGATGAACCAGACGATTAAGGCCCGCGGTTGCGCCTGAGCCGCAGAAAACCGTCTCAAAACGGTCGTCTGCATTGCAAATGCGTGCAATCTCAGAGCGCGCCGCCTCACGTATCCGGGTCATGACGCTGCCGCAATAGGACGCCTCTGTGTGGCTATTGGCGTAGACCGGCAGGATTTCTTCCAGGACAAATTCCTCCACCTGACGGAGAGCCCGGCCAGACGCCACGTAGTCGGCGTAAATCAGCTCGCATTCGCCCATCGGTCCCGCAATGCTTGCGCCTTCTCCAATAAGCCCAGCACGCAACCGCTCAATCAACTGCGGACCTTCGAGTGACTGCTTGAAATGATCGAGTGCGGTTCCTGTCACGTGTGTCATAAGTATCTCCGAAATCCTTCGAATCAATCATATGACCAAACTGACTTGGTAAACTTCACCTAAAACCTTTGCGAACTGACATTTTGTGTGTCATTTGATTGCGAATGGAAAAGTCTTTCGATCAAATTGACAGGTCTTTGCTGCGTGCGCTGCAGCGGGACGCGCGTTTGTCGCAACGCGAACTCGCCGATATCGTGGGCCTTTCGCAAAATGCCTGTTGGCGCCGCCTTAAGACGCTTTACGAAAGCGGACTTATCGAAGGTCACACGATCAGGCTCGACCCGGCGCGTCTCGGCCTCAACCTTACGGTCTTTGTGATGATCCGCACCCGTCATCATTCCAAGGACTGGCTTCAAAACTTCAGGCAGGAAGTTTCCGCCATTCCCAATGTGATCGACTTTTACCGTGTAGCCGGTGACTACGATTACATGCTGAAGGTCGTTGCGGAGGATATGAACGCGTTCGACCGCGTTTATCAGCGTCTTATCGAGAAAATCGATCTGGATACGGTGACGTCCTACATGACGATGGAAGCGATCGCGGATTCCCGCGACCTTCCAATCTGACCGACAGCGCTCACCTTGTGGTCTCAAAGCTGCGGCATTTGTTCCGTCAAAAGCAGCCTCAGCGCCTGCGGTGCCCACCGCCCCGGCGCTTGACGTTGCCGCCCCCACGGTTCGGACGCGCCTGCTGCGGCCTGCTCTGTTTCGGACGTGTCTGCTGAGGTCTTGTCCGCTGAACGTTGCGTTGCCGGTTGACCTGTCGGTTGCCGGCATTGCGGGCTTTCCTGTCCCTGTTCAGGTGGGCTGGCGCGGGCCGTGTCTGCGGAGCCGGACGGGTTGCCGGCCGCTGCGCAGGGCGTTGCACGTTCGGTCGTTGCACATTGGGTTGCTGTGCAGGCCGCTGAACATTCGGTCGTTGTGTGTCCGGCTGGTTCGCCGGACGATTCACGTTCGGACGTTGGCCCGCGGGAAGGTTCTGTGGTCTCTGGAGATTGCCCTGCCCGGCATTCGGCCGGTTCTGCAATCTGTCGCCCGCCGGACGGTTTGCAATCGCAGCCTCTGCCCCGGCCCCAATCGCGGCGCCGGTACCGATCTCGCCCAAACGGTTCTGCAAATTCTCGCGCGACGGAGCTGCTACGTCTCCCCAGCGGCCACCTTCAAACTTCTGCCAGTTTTCGCCGTCGCGCCGGTAGACCGAACCGTCACGGCCGGCAAAGACATCGTTGCGCCGATCAAGGCTGGCGACACGTCCGAGATTTCCATCCTGTTTCCACCTTTGCACCGCATCGGCTTGAATATCCCGGGTGCGCGACCATTGCGGCCCGGACACAGCTGCGCCGCCCCATGATCCGTAAATTCCGCGGGCACCTCCAGCAACGATACGGTTGCCGGTGCGCGGATTGTAGGCGGTTATGAAACCCGCGCTGCCGCGTGGGCCGCTGATTGCCGCGCCGCGAATGTAACCACCGGTGCGGGGATTGTAGATACCACCCCCGGCAATGCCGCGCCTTGGGCCATACGCATAACCGTAGCGTCCATAAACGCCCCGAACAGGGTTATAGAAGGCACCGATGCCGTAGGTCACCAGGCGAGGAAAATAGATCGGTCGGATGCCCGGCCGGTACCACGGGCGATAGTACCACCCGGTTCCATAGACAAAGACGCCCCAGGCAAGGAAGCCGGTTACATACCCCATTGTGTAGCCGTACCAGACCGCGTTGGGTTCGGTTTCGTAAACGCGAACATATGTGGTGTTGTAGACCGGAGACGATGGCGGGATCGTGTAAATCTCGTCGGGCACAGACGTTGCCACGACAAATGGCCCTTCCGGGCTGTCACCGACGAACCAGACACCGTTCTGAAGAACGTAATATTTCGCGCCAACCTGAATGACCTGGTCGTTCGTGTTGACCGCGTAGGACATTGAGGTTCCTTCGATCGGCTCAAATTCCGGATCACCGGCATAGGCGATATCGGCGCTGACGGACCCGACTTCCACGCGGGCTGTCGTCGGAATGCTCGCCTTGAGGCGTGCCTGCGACGCTTCGGATGTGCCCGGAATGGAGGATCTCACGGAATAATAGGGTGCATTTTCCGGAATATTCAGGAAATCGGACGGCATGTCTGGCGTCGTGAATACCCACGGTCCGTCGAGCGAGGCCGATTTGAACCAGCGTCCCGAAACCAGAATGTACCAGGTTGACGTGGTCTTCAGGAAAAAGACATCGCTGTCCGTGTTGGATGCCCATTCAAGATTGGTACCCTCGACAGGCTCAAGCTTCGGCTCACCTTCGAAAACGATCATTTCGGCGGGCTTATCGGAATAGATAACTTTCGGCGCTTTGTCGTCAGGGAACGGCTGCGGCGGGATCGCCTCGCGGGTTTCAGACCAGTTGTCGTCTTCGGGCAGGTGGGTAATAAGATCCGGCAGCGCCGAAACCGTTTCCCAGCCGCTGGAGACATCCTTGGTCATCAGCCAGGATTTTTCGTCGCGGAGATAGAATTCCTCCGTATCGTCGATCTTCAAGACGTCCCAGTTGGTGTTGACCACGAAACTCAAGCCCTGGTCCCCTTTTACAGGCGCCAGGATGGGCGCGCCCTCGGTCTGAACCAGGATCGCTGGCTCGGTTGAGATGAAAATCGGAGGCGCTTCGGAATTGAGACCATTCACGTCCTCCATGCGCTGATATTCGGCGAGACCCGCCGTGATCCTGTCCTCTTTTACCGTAATGGTTCCGGTGGGCATGATCTTGCCGACCTGCAGCGTGAGATCTGTGAGCGAAGCCCGGTCAAGGGCTGAAAAATCCAGTTCCGTAACGCGAATATTGCTGACCGCAACTTCGCCGTTCGCCGGGTCTGCAACTGTTTCGCCGCTGACCCCGATCACCCCAAAGACCGGCTGCGCATCCTTGTCTTTGACATACTCGGCAGCCACCAGCGCCTTGAGCGACTTGAAATCGTCCCAGGCCGTGAACTGCGGCTGATACAGAACGAGGGTCGCACCGCCGTCTGTTTCAAAAGACCGCGGCCACCCCGTTGTCTGTTCCGGTTCGGTCAATTGAAGATACTGTCCGCTGATAAAGCCGTTCTGACCGTTGTAGCTGACCGTGCACCAGGCACCGGTGTCATCACAGTTTTCAAGCTCGACCTGTGTTCCATTGGGCACCGTGCCCAGGGATCCGAAACCTGTGCCCGGGCCCTGCCTGAAATTCACATTGGCCGTTGTGACCGCCGGCGCGGCATATGCCCCATGGACCAGCACTGTTTGTGCGATCAATGCTGATGACAAAATGACCGAAAGAATCTTGCGCATCTGGCCCTCCCAAAGGCGGAAAATGCTTTATCTTCAATAACGAATGCAGCTTCTGGTTATCTTTTCAGAGTATGCAATCCGAATTACGGAACCAATCTTTCGCAGCAATTTTTGCCTGTGTCCAGCGTCACAGGTCATGGAAAACACACCGCGCTAAGTTCGTTCTCACAGCAGCATGACACAGATTTCAAAGGCCTGTAAGGCTAGGAGGTTTTGACAATGATGCCCGGAAAATTCGCTTTGAGAGCCTTGTTGAGTGGCGCAGGTCTCGCCCTGCTCGCAGTAACTTTCGCACCTTCAGCGGCAGAAGCCGAAACCTTTTTCTGCGAAAGCACAAAGACACCCGGCGGCAATGCCAAGTACTGCAATTTTCTGTTGTTCGATAACGGTTTCAATCGCCATCGCCAGATCGTTGTCGCACAGGGAGCAAGGCGGCACGTGGAGCTAAATGGCCGCTACGATTTGTTCTGTGTTTTGGTTCAGAACCACAAGGGCGTGCCGAACAACCTCGCACTTCGCACACAGCAGTGCAAAAACACCCACAATGGTCGCGAATACAAAGTCGCAATACGTGAATTCAATTTGCGCCGCGGACGAAACGGTTTCAGCACGAATACAGCCCCCATCGTGCGGCCCGTCGATCGGTGGTAGCAAATGCGGACCGGCGCGTCCGCATTCGCGCCGGTCCGTCTAATCTCTTGATTACACTATATTCAACGCGCCTGCTGACACCTGTGCAACACTGAAGTCCTCAGCAGGCAACCGAAGAAACGCCAGGAGAAGAGAGCGAAACAACCTGACCTGAACGCGCGGATTGCTGAGCGGCCAGGCCCATTTCCACAGCGCGCCACCCGTCTTCAAGGGAGACTTCCGGCAACGCGATTTCACCGCGCACAACTGCCACGAAACGTTCATGCTGATAAAACGTGGACCCGTTGTGGTCTCCTGCATCGAGCAGTGCCGGATCTACAGGGATATCGATGCTGCGCGGTCCTTTCGGGTTGCGCGGCGAAACGACAAGCTGCGCGACGGGTGGCTCGCCTAGATCTTCCGGCCAGAAGCGGCTGGGACCGGGAACAAATGCCTCGATTTTTCCCTGTGGCCCGATCGCGACGACCTCTTCCTGATACTTCGAGCCTTCAGCGAACATGCACAGATCGAGCAATGCACGCGCGCCGTTCTCGAAGTCTACAATCACATAGCCATTGTCGAGAATGTCAGGCTGTTCGCCGTCGTAGACCTCGTCCTTGTGATTCGCGTCCTGCCCGGCGGACGCCATCACGCGAACCGGCTCGGATTTCATCAACAGCCGCATCAGATCGAAAAAGTGACAGCACTTTTCAACAAACGTGCCGCCGGAGTAGCGGTTGAACCGGTTCCAGGCACCCACTTTTTCAAGGAACGGAAACCTGTGCTCGCGGATCGTCAGCATCTTGATGCCGCCCGTCGCATCGTCAACCTGATCGATCAATGCGGCAATTGCCGGCATATAACGGTATTCCATCGCGACCCAGATCGGTGCCGGGTAAGCCGCCTTGAATGCTTCAAGTTCCGCCTGTTCCTTCGGGTCCGTGAACAGCGGCTTTTCAACAAGCAGCGGCAACGGGCGTTTTTGTCGGATCTCCTGCATCTGCGGGACATGACAGTGGTTCGGACTGGAAATCAGGATGCAGTCCAACTCCTCCACCTCAAGGAGATCGCTGACGGAGGAGACGAATTTTGCCGACGGGGTGATCTCGGCGGCTTTCGCCGACATCTCTGCGTCGGGCTCAAATATTACTGTGACCTCGGTGTCCGGCAGCAGCGCGATGTTACGCAGATGCTCCTGTCCCATCATTCCGCAGCCGATAACACCATATCTTACCTTCGCAGGCATCCAAGTCTCCTTCACGGCGGGCTTCTTGCGGCCCGCCTATTTCAACCGCTGTACGTAATGCGCCCTGTTCGTGTCGAACCAGGTGCGTGAATATTCGACCGGTTCCGGCCGGTCTGACCAGCTGAACCTCTCGATGAAACCCGTGACTGTCCCCGGCACAAGTGTGAAATCCTGCGGAGCCCAGTCTGGCACCTCTCCTATCGTCACACGATCTTCTGCGCGCGTGATCCAGAATCCGAGATGCTTCTGGTAGAACCTGTAAAGGGAGTCCGAAAGCAGGTCTCGTTTCACAAAACCCGCATCACCGTCAAGCCAGATTTCCTCGACGGCTATCACGACATCGTTGAGATATCTCAACCTGCGGATCCGCGTGCCTTCCGGACTTTTGCCGAACTCAGGAAACTCGTCCGGCTTCCGCAGACGCTCCGTGCTCAGGATGTCAGCCCGTGGCAAACCGCCTCCGCTCAGGAGCTCCAGCCGGAACATCGCGTAGATGCTCTGCTGAGTACGGCCCTGGCGTATGTAGTTCCCCGAACCCTGGACCCGTTCGAGTAAGCCTTTCTCCGTAAGGTCGGCAAGCGCCTTTCGGAGCGTTCCGATGGAAATACCCAATTCATCCGCCATGTCGCGTTCAGGTGGCAGACGCTCTCCATCGATCAGTCGTCCGGCGGCAATATCCCTGATCAGAAGCTCACTGATCTGCAAATAGAGCGGCAGCGCATTTGAGGTCTGCGACGATGATTGCATGGCGTTCGGGCGGCCTGGCTTTTAAATTGATACACTATTGATTTACATCAATGCGGATGATAAGCAAGAATAAATCGACGGTAAAGTGAACCCGTTCGAAATCAAACGAAACCCAGATCCGAAATCACCCCGATCGTTCGCGGTCCAGCTGCTGAAAACAGATCGATTTGAATGAGTTAGAGCCCGCGACCTGCGTCAGAACCAGTGCAGGCGGCTCCAGGGAGAAAATGAATGACTGTTGTCCCAGTGACATCTCCGGACCTCGATGCAGCGGAAGTTTCCTGGTTCTCCGCGTTGTGCTCGGACGACTACCAGTTTCTGGGGTTTCCGGAAGGTGACTTGCGCTCGTCCTGGAAGCATTGCTCGGAGATTGTGACAACCGCGGAAGAACAAGGTTTTCGCAATATCCTGTGCCCGTCGTCCTATCAGGTCGGTCAGGACACGCTCTCTTTCGTTGCCGGCTGCGCGCCGATCACGGAGAAAATCAATCTGCTTGCAGCTGTGCGCTGCGGAGAAATGCAGCCGATCATGCTTGCCCGTACGATCGCAACGCTCGACCACATGCTGGAAGGCCGGCTGACGGTCAATATCATTTCTTCGGACTTTCCGGGGGAACAGGCCGACAGCGGATACCGCTACCAGCGTTCGCGCGAAGTTGTCGAAATCCTGAAACAGGCATGGACACAGGATGAGATCAACTACGAAGGCGAAATCTACAACTTCAAGGGTTTAACGACAGATCCGGTAAGACCCTATCAGACGGGCGGCCCGCTGCTTTATTTCGGCGGTTACTCTCCGGCGGCGCTTGAGCTGTGCGGACAGCACTGCGACGTCTACCTGATGTGGCCTGAAAAGATCGAGGAACTTGAAGGCCGCATGAAGGCGGTTAACGAGGTTGCGGAGAAATACGACCGCACACTCGATTACGGCCTGCGCGTCCACATGATTGTCAGAGACACGGAAAAAGAAGCGCAGGAATATGCCGACTATATCGTCTCGAAGCTGGACGACGTTCAGGGTACGGCCATTCGTGAACGCGCCCTCGACGCAAAGTCGCTCGGCGTCAGCCATCAGGCAAAGAACCGGGAAGTTGCAGACGAATTCGGCTACATAGAGTCGAACCTCTGGACAGGTGTCGGCCGGGCCCGGTCCGGATGTGGTGCCGCGCTTGTCGGCTCTGCCGACCAGGTCATGTCGAAAATCGAGGCCTACCAGAAGATGGGCATTCGCGCGTTCATCTTCTCCGGCTACCCGCACATCGAAGAGGCAAAGCATTTCGGGGCGCGCGTCTTACCGAACCTGAAGACCTGCTCCCTGCCCCACGCCTATGGCCGCGTTCCGGCCGAAACACCTGCAACCCCGCTTGGCAATGGAGTCCGCCGCTAATGGAACGTGTCAAACTCTCCGACACTCTGGAATTTTCCCGTCTGATCTATGGCATGTGGCGGCTCGGCGACGATGCGGACACGTCGCCCGCATATGTGGAAAAGAAAATCCAACTGTGCCTGGACCAGGGTATCACCACGTTCGACCAGGCTGACATCTATGGTGGCTACGCTGCTGAAGCAGTTCTTGGCGGCGCGTTGAAAGCCAATCCGTCCCTGCGCAACAGCATGGAGATCGTCACGAAGTGCGACATCGTCGCCCCGGTTGGCCGATACGCGGATGCGAAGGTGAAATACTACGACACGTCGCGCGCGCATATCGACAGATCGGTTGAAAATTCGCTGAGCGACATGGGGATTGAAACGATCGATCTGTTGCTCATTCACCGTCCGGACCCACTCATGGATCACCATGAGACCGGCGCTGCGCTCGACAATCTGGTCAAAAGCGGCAAGGTGAAAAACATCGGCGTTTCCAATTTCCGTCCGTGGGACTGGGAGTTGCTGCAATCCGCCATGTCCAACACGCTCGTGACGAACCAGATTGAAATATCGCTGGCGGAGATTTCTCCGTTCACGAATGGCGATCTTGCCTTTCATCAGCGTCTTGGCACCAAGCTCATGGCATGGTCCCCGCTCGGCGGCGGCGCCTTAGTCTCCGGAAGCGGGAAACTCGGTGAAGTTCTTGACGAGATTGCCGCGCAATTTGGCGTCGACAGGTCTGCCGTCGCGGTCGCGTTTCTTCTCGCTCACCCTGCAAAACTGCTGCCGGTGATGGGAACGAACAACCCTGACCGCATCGCGAAAATCTCGGACGCGCTGAAAGTCACCCTTGATCGTGAAACCTGGTACCGGCTCTATGAAGCCGCCCTTGGAAACGAGGTACCCTGATGACCATGCAAAATGCCAATCATCCCGTTACCTTTGAACCGCATACCGAAAACACCCGGCTCCTGCGCGACGCCTTCGGCCGTTTTGCCACAGGGGTGACCGTCGTCACCACAGGGTCACATGACGGACCCGTCGGCATTACCGCCAACAGCTTTTCGTCCGTCTCGCTTGATCCGCCGCTTGTTCTTTGGATGCCGGACAAAGGTTCGCGCCGGTTCCAGTATTTCGAAACGGCAGAAAACTACGCCATTCATGTTCTCAGTCATCATCAGGCTGAGGTATGCAACGGCTTTGTGCGCAATGCACACGCCTTCGACCAGCTGCCGCACACCATCGATGAAAACGGTGTGCCGCTGATCGAGCATTGCCTTGCCCGTTTCGAATGCAAGCGTTTTGCTGCTTATGAAGGCGGCGATCACCTGATAGTCTTGGGTCAGGTCATGCAGGCAGAAATGCGCCACGGGGAGGCGCTGACTTTTTTTGCAGGCAAACTCGGACAAATCGCTCCAGAATGAGAGCACACGGTCGGACGGAATCGCCCGGTCGGATAAGAAGTACTAGGGAGGAGCCCGTATGGGGGCATTGCTGGCGGTTCTTGCACCGCTCGCCTACGTCAATTCGCAGCTGTTGCGGATAGGCCGGGCGATAGGCATCGTTGCGGTGGCCTTGATGGTCATTGCGATCTTGATTCAGGTTGTTTTCCGATACGTGTTCAACAACGCGCTGCCCTGGCCTGACGAGGCGGCGCGTTTTTGCATGTTGTGGATGACCGGGCTCATGGCGCCAACCGCCTTCCGGCGCGGCGGGTTCGTGGCGATCGACATGCTCGGTCATGCGCTGCCCCAAGCCATTGGACGGCTTCTCTCGCTCTTTCTGCTGCTTATCTCGCTCCTTGTTCTCGTGATCGCCGTGCAGATCGGCTATGCAGAGGTGACCGGCTTCGGCGGCAAGTTTGCGACCGCGTCCCTCTATGTACCGGGCAATTTCACCTTGACGGAATGGATCCGCGTGCCGAGAAGCTGGATGATGATGTCGCTTCTGGTTGGGGTCGTTCTCCTCACCCTGGTGAACATTGAGCTCATTCTTCGAAGCGTGATTTCAATCGTTGGCGGCGACGATCGCCTGCCGGCCATTCCGGATGCTGACATGGCGGGGGCTGACTGATGCTGATCTGGTTCCTCCCCGTCTTCCTGTTCTTCCTGATGATCGGCCTGCCGGTCTTTTTCGGTCTGCTCGCAGCACCGGGCATCCTGTTGTGGATGAGCGGACAAGAACGCGACATCACGTTGCTTTACCGTAACGTTTACAACGGCATGGACAGCTTTCCTCTGATGGCGATTCCATTTTTCATGCTCGCCGGCGAGCTGATGAACAAAGGCGGCATCACGACCCGACTTGTGGAATTCAGCCAGGCGCTCATGGGACACCTGCGCGGCGGTCTGGCGCACGTGAACATCCTGTCTTCGATGCTCTTTGCAGGCCTTTCCGGCTCGGCCGTTGCCGACACATCTGCGCTTGGCTCGATGCTGATCCCGGCGATGGAAAAACAGGGCTATACCCGCCGGTTCGCCGCGGCTGTTACGGCAGCCTCCTCGGTCATCGGGCCGATCATTCCGCCGTCCGGCATCATGATCATTTACGCCTATGTCATGGGTGAGAGCGTGGCTGCGCTCTTCCTCGCCGGCATCGTGCCCGGCGTGATGGTCGGCGTCGGCCTCATGCTCGTCGTCCGTCTCATGGCGGATAAGTACGATCTGCCCAAGGCCCAGAGGATCGTGAACCCGGGTCAGAAAATGGCGACTGTTGAGTACTGGGTGTCGTTTGCCCTGCTCAGGATCAACCTTGCATCCGTGCTGATTGCCATCGCTTTCGGCATTGTCGGTCAGACATCGCTCGAGCTCACTGGCGGCACAACGGCAATCCTATTCGTCGCGCTTCTGGGCATTTCGCATTTCATTCTGATGGGTCTGCGCGGAGCCGTTTCAGACGATTTCAGAATGGTATGCAAGAAGGCCGTTGCCCCGCTGCAGACGCCGATCATCATTCTTGGCGGCATTCTCATCGGTGTGTTCACGCCGACGGAAGCCGCGGCAGTTGCTGTGGCCTACGCCCTGATTATCGGTTTTTTCGTGCTGCACTCCATCAAGGTGAAGGAAATTCCCGGCATCTTGAACAGAGCCGGGATCACGTCTGCCGTGGTTTTGCTGCTGGTGGGAGCTGCCATGGCGTTCAAGACCGTTGTCAGCCTCAGCTACGCACCGCAGATCATGGCGGATTTCGTGCTGTCGCTGTCTGAAAACCCGCTAATCCTGCTGTTCCTGATCAACCTGCTGCTGTTCATCGTCGGCATGTTCCTGGACGCGGGCCCGGCGATCATCATTCTCGGACCGATCCTCGGGCCAATCTTTGTGGAATTGGGCGTTGATCCCATTCACTTTGCGATCATCATGAGCGTGAACCTGACCATTGGTCTGGCGACACCGCCCATGGGACTGGTCCTATTTGTTGCAGCGTCGGTTTCAAAGGAAAGGGTTGAAACCATCGCCAAGGCTATTCTGCCGTTCCTGGCGGTAGAAATCGCGGTGATCTTCCTGATCACCTACATACCGGCACTTTCGATGACGATCCCTCGATTGACCGGATTTGCCAACTGATCTTGAGCTTAATATGGGAGGTACCTGATGCTCAAATCTGCCCTTAAAACACTCACTGTCGCGGCAATGCTTGCCGGATCGTCATTGAGTGCCGTTGCCGCAGATTACACGCTGCGCGCAACTGCAAACTCCAACGAGAACGACGAGGATTATGACGGTCTTGTCGTTTTCAAGAACTTCGTGGAAGCCGCATCCAACGGCGCGATCGAAGTTGAACTCTTCATTGGCACACAGCTCTGCTCGAACGGCGCGGAATGTCTTCAGGGTGTCGCAGGCGGTGCCATCGACATCTACATCTCCACCTCGGGCGGTGCCTCGGGCATCTTCCCGTATGTGCAGGTTCTCGACCTGCCCTACATGATGTCCGACGACCGTATCGCCGAGCACGTTCTTTCCGGTGACTTCGTCCGGACCATGCGCGGCATGGCTCTTGAAGATTCCGACAACACGATCCGCCTGATGACGGTCGGCAACACCGGTGGCTGGCGGAATTTTGCCAATACGAAGCGCCGTGTAGCAGCTCCTGCCGACATGGAAGGCCTGAAGATCCGGACCGTTGTAGCTGACCTTCCGCAGGAACTGGTCAAGGCACTCGGTGCCTCTCCGACGCCGATTCCGTGGCCGGAACTGTTCACCTCCTTCCAGACCGGTGTTGTCGAAGGCTCCAAGAACGGCATCACCGACATCATGGGCATGAAGTTCCCGGATGCCGGCCTGCAATATGTCACGCTTGACGGCCACGCCTACATGGGCGCGCTGTGGTGGATGAGCAACGAGAAGTTCCTCTCCATGCCGGAAGACATGCGCCGTGTCGTTGTGGACGGCTTCTATGCCCTTCAGCAGGCAACGTTCGCTTCGCCGAAGCGCAAGTCCATCCAGGCTTACGAAGATTTTGTCGCCGGTGGCGGTGATCTCTATGTGCCGACGCCTGAAGAAAAGGCTGCCTTCAAGGAAGCCGCTTCTCCGGTCTATGACTGGTTCAAGTCGAATGTCGCCCGCGGTGGTGAGATCTTCGGTGCTCTGGAAGAAGCCGTCCAGGCAGCTGAAACCGACATCAACGGCGCACGCGACGCCGACCTGAACTAAGGTTAGTTGACCAGACGCGTCCGGCCGAGGCCGGGCGCGTTCGCAATTTTCCCTGCTTTCGTCATTCCGGACGCGGCTTATGCCGAGATCCGGCACTGGAAAACACGCAGCGAGGGTTGCTGAGCGCAATCACTTTTGTTGTAGCGCTCTGACCCCGGCTCGCGTTACGCTTGGCCGGGATGTCAAACAAACCGGGTGGAAACCTCACCGGAACGGATACATCCAGACCTTGTAATCATCGACCAGAATATGCGCCTTTTCGATCTCTTCCTTGGTCATTTTCTTCACAACCTCCTCCAGCGAGATCGCAGCGTCGGGGTCGCCCCCGATCGCCGACAGCGTGTACCACATGTAGGCGCGCACGAGATCCGGTGCGGGCATGCCTCTGCCGACTTCGTAGTACCAGCCGATCCCGGATTGAGCGCCCGGGTGCCCTTTCATGGCACTCCTGAGATACCACTCGAAAGCCCGTTGATCGTCCCGCTCAACGCCGAGCCCCATGGCGTACATGACGCCGATGAGTTCCTCGGCATCCGCATTGCCGGAGCGCGCGGCCGGCCAAAGCTCCTTGCGCGCCTCCTCGAATTGTCCGGCCTCCATCAGGTCGCGGGCGGCTTCAATTTCGGCCTTGGCCGGTACCGCCATAAGAGCACATCCGATCAGGGCGGCGGTCAGCGTCTTCTTCATCTGTTTCGTTCAATCCCACTCGTTGTTTTTCTGTCCGCTCCAGCACTTGCAGCAGACCTGCCGCCTCCCCTGAACGAAGACGATTTCATCGCATTCGACAAGAAGCAGGCCGCACTCGGCCAACTCCTCTTTTACGACAGGATTCTCTCGGGAAACAGGAATATTGCCTGTGCGACCTGCCATCATCCGTCTCTTGGGACCGGTGACGGGCTTTCTCTCGGGATCGGTGAAGGCGGCGAAGGTCTTGGACGGCACCGGACCGCCCTCGTCGCTGAAAACAGGATTAAGAAACGGATTCCGAGAAATGCTCCAGGCCTCTGGAACCTAGGCGCAAAAGAGCTTCACACCCTGTTTCACGACGGCCGCCTTTCGATTTCCGATGACTATGAGAACGGCTTCAATTCACCCGCAGAAGAATGGTTGCCCGAGGGGCTCGAAACGCTGCTGGGGGCCCAGGCCATTTTCCCGTTGGTCGCCCAGTTCGAGATGGCCGGCAACCCGAAGGAAAACGAAATCGCCGGCGCTGTTCACGACCGGATTGATGCGTCCTGGCCGATTCTGGCCAAACGGGTCCGGGTCATCCCGGAATACGGAAAGTTGTTCGTCGAGGCCTTTGATCATATCGAAGAGCCCGCACAGGTCACTATTTCAGAAATCGCCAACGCCCTCGCGGCTTTCCAGGCCATTGAGTGGACAAGCTTCGACAGCCCGTTCGACCAGTTTCTTTCCGGCGACGACAACGCACTATCGGCTGAGCAGAAACGCGGACTGGACCTCTTCTACGGCAAGGCCAACTGCGCGAGCTGCCATTCCGGCCAACTTCTCAGCGATCAGAAATTCCACGCGCTCGGCCTGCCGCCGTTCGGTCCGGGCCGCACCCGGCGGTTTGACCCGATGGTGCGCGATGTGGGGCGCATGGGTGAAAGCGACAGGCTCGAGGACGCCTACCGGTTCCGCACGCCCATGTTGCGAAACGTTGAACTGACGGCTCCTTATGGACACAACGGTGCCTACCCGACACTTGAAGGCATTGTCCGTCATCATCTGGACTCACACGCGATGCTTGAAAGCTGGCAACCGGATATGGCAAACCTCCCGGAGGCACCGTGGCTGGAACCTATTGATTTCGTGGTCTTCAACGACAAACGCGAAATGGCAAGACATGCTCGCTTCAGGGATATCGAGCCAATATCCCTCACCGACCGTGAAATCGCAGACCTCGTCGCCTTCTTGAAGGCACTGACGGGTACAAGGTCCGTTTCCGAACCGCCCTTTGGCATACCAGAGAGCGTACCAAGCGGTCTTCCGGTCGACCGACCGTAGACAGGACCCTCATGATCAAAGCTTTAAAGAGCCGGGCAAATCAGCTTTTTCCCGGCATTGCAATTGCCGGCCTTGTCGCCATCTCCGCCCAGTTTCTGAATGAGCACTATGGCGCGCCTGCCATGCTGATGGCGATCCTGCTCGGCATGCCCCTCAATTTCCTGTCAGAGGAGCCGCGCACGTCAGACGGAATCGCATTCGCGGCACGTACGCTGTTGCGCATCGGTGTCGCTTTGCTCGGCGTGCGGATCAGCATAGATATGGTCCAGGCGCTAGGGCTGCCGTTTCTGCTGCTGGTCATTCTTGGTGTCCTCGCAACCATCGGCTTTTCCCTGCTGATCGGACGTTTTTTCGGAAAAGACCGGCTGTTTTCGTTTCTGTCGGGCGGCGCTGTCGCGATCTGCGGTGCGTCTGCCGCAATGGCGATCGGTTCGATACTTCCAAAGCGGGAAAACGCCGAACGCGACCTTGCCTTCACGGTCATTACCGTGACCGTTCTGTCGACACTCGCCATGATTTTTTATCCAATCCTAACCGCGAGCCTCGGCCTCTCGGTCGATGCAACCAGCGTCTTTTTGGGCGGAACCATTCACGATGTTGCGCAGGTGGTCGGAGCAGGCTTCTCGATCTCGAACGAAACAGGCGATCTTTCAACACTCGTCAAACTGATCCGGGTGACGCTTCTGGCGCCTCTCGTTCTCATAGCCGCCCTGATCTTGCGCAGTGCGAGCGAAGTCGGATCCGCCCGGCCACCGCTCATGCCGCTTTTCGTGGTCGCTTTCCTGATCCTGGCGGCCATCAACTCCTTCGGCCTCATACCCGAAACGGCCAAGGAACTGGCCGGTCAGGTGTCCCGTTGGGCCTTGCTGGCGGCGATTGCGGCAGTCGGCATGAAAACGTCGATCCCGAAACTTCTTGAAGTCGGCGGCCCGGCGATCTGGATGCTGGTGACGCAAACGGTGTTTTTGGCTCTCTTCGTTCTCGCGGGCATATGGGTGATCGGGTAGCGGCGTTTGGTCCGCGTACTCGCTGCCTGATGAATGGGAGCGCCACTTTGGCCCGGTGGACCAAGATGGGGCACTCTCGGGTTGTCGTCCCGGTTCGGCGCGTCAGCAGCAAAGCCGGGACCCAACACTCCGTTTGGACGGCAATTGAACAAGACGGTCAGACAGGAGAATACCGGATCTCTGCCTTCGCAGGGATGACACGGCGGGAAACAATCAGCCTTTGTTGTGAGAATTCGGAATTCGCACCGTTTTGTCGTCCCCGTCGGAGTTTCCCCCGTGCGAGCCGGTGCACGAATGACAGTCAAAGCCGGCAATACCGGAGCATTGCCTTCCAGCCCGGGAACCCCACATTGATGTCAGAAACCCGACCCGGGGCTTTCCTTGATCCCTTGAGTGTGAAATATAGCTGCGGTCCCATTCACGGGCACGCTGCAGCATGCGGAAAACGTTTCAGCGCGTCTTCCGGCAAGGCCCCGAAAATTCGAAAGCGTTTGGATGAAAAGCTACATCACGACCCCGATCTATTACGTCAACGGTTCTCCGCATATCGGTCACGCTTTCACGTCCATCATGGCCGACATCCTCAAGCGTAACCGCCTGGCTCTCGGATATGAGCTCAAGCTCTCCACCGGTGTTGACGAGCATGGCCAGAAAAACCAGGAAGCCGCGCAGGACCTCAACATGCCGGTCGAGGAATATCTCGACATGCGCTGTGCGGAGTTCCGGGATGTGTTCGAGAAGCTCGGCGTTGAATTCGACTATTTCGTGCGTACCAGCCGCGAAGGCCACAAGAAGGCTGTCGCGGAGATGGAGCAACGCATCTTCGACAAAGGCCTGATCGTCAAGAAGCAATATACCGGCATCTACTGCAAGGGCTGCGAGGAGTTCAAGAAAGAGAGCGACCTCAACGAGGACGGACAGTGCCCGCTGCATCCGACGATGAAGGTCGAGCAGACGGACGAGACCAACTACTTCCTGAAGATGGAACCGTTCCGCGAGAAGCTCTTGAAGCACATCGACGACAATCCGGATTTCGTGCAGCCCGAGCCGTTCAAGAACGAGCTCAAGAAGATGCTCGCCGAACCGCTTGACGATCTGTGCATTTCACGGCCGAAATCCCGTGTGACCCTCGGGGTCGAACTGCCTTTCGACACTGATTTCGTCACCTATGTCTGGTTCGACGCACTCGCCAACTACCTGACCAACATCAACTGGCCGGATGACGGCTACCAGGACTGGTGGGCCGTTTGCGAACACATGATCGGCAAGGACATTCTGAAGCCGCACGGCGTCTATTGGCCGCTGATGCTGATGGCCGCCGATCTGCCTTTGCCGAAAAAGCTCTCCGTGCACAGCCACTGGGTCGGAGCCGGCGGGGTCAAGATGTCGAAGTCCATCGGCAACGTGGTCGATCCGATCGAGGTGATGGACAAGCTCGGTGTTGATGCGCTGCGCTGGTATCTTGCCCGCCACATGCGCGCGGACAGCGACAGCCAGATCTCGGTTGAGCTGATCGCACAGACCTACGAGAGTGAGTTGAACAACAAGCTCGGCAACCTGCTCTCGCGCGCCGCCAAGTTCGCCAAGTCCAAGTTCGACGGCAAGCTCCCGGTCAAGGGTGCGCTCACGCCGGAAGACGAGGCCTTGCGACAGTCCGTGCTGGAAGCGACCGCGGGTATGGGTGAATGGATCGATCTGGCCGACATTCCGGCGCGGATGCAGTCCATCATCGACGCCGCAGCGGAGATGAACAACTATTTCGACAAGCAGGCCCCCTGGACACTCTTCAAGTCCGAAGAAACCCAGGACCGCGCCCGCACCGTTGTTTATGTCGGCCTCGATTGCCTGCGCATCGTCATGGAAGCGCTGCAACAGGTGATTCCGGTATCCGCCGGCAAGGCGCTTGCCATGCTGAACGTGACCGATGTCGCGCGTCCTTGGAAACCGGAATTGGACAGATTGCCCGGCGGCACCGAACTCGGCGACATCCAGCCGCTGTTTCCGCGGGTTCAGTAGAGGCCGGGCCGGATAAAGCAAACACAAAAGCGCCCTTTCCGGGCGCTTTTTTCATTCTGACCTGGCCGAGGCTTGTGATTCTGCGGAGCCTTATGCCGCCAGAAACTGCAGACGCTCGTCCATGCGTGCGGGGGTGATTTCAAGGATTTGTGCCTTGACGACCTGTTCGGCCACGAAGGGGTCTCCAGCGATAAAGGCTTCCAGGTCTTCGCGTGTCGTATTGTGAGCGATGATACCGCCGCCCGCGTTCGGCTGAAGGCTGCCAACCATCAGAAAGAGGCCCTGATCAAAGCCTTTTGTGATCCAGTCCTTGTGCCCCTCCATAAGCTCGCCCGCCCTCACCTTGTTGTCAGCAAAAGTCAGTGTGACGACAAACATCTTTTTCTCCTTGATGCCGATTTGCAAAATTTGTCAGCGACCTGAAGCACCCTTCAGCGCATGGTCAGCCTGTTTCTTGGCCGCTTCGGCCCAGCTGAGGATCTGTTCCACTTCACGGCGAACGAAGGCTTCGTCCTTGAAGGCTTGCGCCAGTGTGGCAACGCCCTGGCTCCAGCTGAGCACATGAAGGGCGTGCGCAGACGCTTCGTCGCCGCAGCCAAGCTCAAGAAACTGCCGGGTCAGCCAGTCCCGGAACAGGGCGAGGATCTCGTTGGCCTTTGCTCCCGATCCATGATCGATCTTGGCAAGTTCAGCCGTCAGCGTGCCGACCGGACAACCATAGGCCATGATTTTGGTCTGGTTCACGACGACGATCTTGATGAAACATTCGATGCGTTTGAGCGGATCGTCAGATGTCTCGCCCCAGATTGCGAGAAGCTGTTCACGGTCCGCCAGCCGTTTCTCGATAACCGCGTCCAGGATCTCGTCCTTGGATTTGAAGTGATAGTAGAAATTGCCGCGCGAAATGCCGACAGCGCCGGCGATATCGGCAAAAGACGTCTCGCCAAATCCCTTTGCGTAAATCAGCTCATCCGCTCTTTCGACGATTTTTTGCCGTGTGGCTTCGGCTTTCATGGGCACTCCTGCAACGTCACAACTCTAACGGGTCGACTGCCGGCTTGAGAGTTTAGGACGAACGACCTATTTCCAATTAGGACAATTGACCTAATTCGTCAACGTACTTCCTGTGCCTTTGGAATTAAACCTCGTCGCATGGATTGCAGAAGAGTGCCGGGAGAAAACTCAGGGGTGAATTTTTCGCGCCTCACACGTTTGTGAAGGGAAGACCTAAGCAATCCTGACAGGCAGCTGTCAGGAACACTTTTCTAAATTCAGGCTCAGGCGAGGCGCGCAAGTCCCGCGCCACACGGCAAGAAAACCCGCCGAATATCAACGAATTGCTGATTTAACGCTAATCAGGAGCGAATTTCGATGATTTCTGAAATCATGGTGATTTTCTTAAACACCAAGCGTATTGCCACGTTATTAGCGCATTTTTGCACCGGTGTGGTGCGTTTCCCAACGTTGGAATGCCAACTTTGTTTCCTACGTTCAGGTCGCTTGGTGGCAGTCACAGGGCCGGTGGAAGGCAATCTTGCCGATGCCCTCGTGGAGGGAAATACATGACTTACCTGGACGAACGGAGCGACACATCCTCCGCTTCTGATCTATTGGATTTTTTCTACGCAACAAGGACACAGACGGAAAAACTTACCGCCCCGCTCAGCGACGAAGATATGGGGCTTCAATCGATGGAAGACGCCAGCCCGCCCAAATGGCATCTGGCGCACACGACGTGGTTTTTTGAAGAATTTATCCTGAAACCGCATCTGCCCGGCTACCATCCCAAAGACGACAGGTTCGCCGTTCTATTCAATTCGTATTATGTGCAGGCTGGCCCAAGGCATACGCGATCGAAACGTGGCCTCTTGTCCAGACCCAGCGTGACCGAGGTCACCTCCTATCGCGCCCATGTCGAAGACGCGCTGCGCGAAGCACTGATCTACGACAGGTTCACGCTTGAGCAGGATCAGTTGAACGCTCTGCTAACGCTGGGATGTCATCACGAGATGCAGCACCAGGAGCTGCTCGTGACCGACCTCCTGCATGCCCTTTCATACAACCCGCTCCTGCCGACCTACATTACGCCCCAGCCTGCCGTCGTCGGGACACCGCCGGAGCGCAGCTGGACGTCCTATGACGGTGGCCTTGTTGAGATAGGGCACGACGGGACCGGATTTGCCTACGACTGTGAGGGCCCCAGACACAAGGTCTGGCTCAATCCCTACAAACTTGCCGACCGGCCAGTGACCAACGGGGACTGGATCGCCTTCATGGATGACGGCGGCTACGAGACCCAAACGCTCTGGCTGATGGAAGGCTGGGCGGTGCGTGAGCAAAACGGCTGGGATTCGCCCCTTTACTGGTGGCAGCAGGACGGCCAGTGGTGGACCTATACCCTTCAGGGCCCGCGTCCTGTCGACCTGAACGCGCCCGTTGTTCATGTCAGCTACTACGAGGCCGAAGCCTTTGCGCGCTGGAGCGGACACCGCCTGCCAACGGAAGCCGAATGGGAAGCTGCGGCGGAGCCAACTGAGATTGACGGAAACTTCCTTGAAAGTGGCAGCTACGTACCGATCGGTCAACGCAAAGGTCTTTGGGGAGATGTCTGGCAATGGACCAGCAGCGCCTTTTCGCCTTATCCGGGCTTCCGGCCGCCCGAGGGAGCGATCGGTGAATATAACGGCAAGTTTATGGTGAACCAGATGGTTCTGCGCGGTGGCTCCTGCGCAACCCCGAAGCTTCAAATGCGTTCTTCTTATCGAACCTTTTTCTATCCACATCAGCGCTGGCAAATGCTGGGGCTCAGACTGGCAGCAGACCAATGACCAAACATGTTCCCCCTGTAGATCAGGTGACTGAATTCAGGAACGATATCCTGGCAGGTCTCAAGGCGCCGCGGAAAACCATCAGCAGCAAGTGGCTCTATGACGATGTCGGTTCGCATCTGTTTGAAGCCATCACGGAGCTGGATGCTTACTATCCAACGCGCACCGAACTTGCTCTTTTGGAAAAACACGCACGCAATTTCGCGCGCCTCCCAGGAGCGCGCGGCGCTATGGTGGAACTCGGCAGCGGATCGAGCCGAAAGACGAACCTTTTGCTCGACGCCTTTCCGGACCTGTCGGTCTATATGCCGGTTGACATCTCGGCCAATCACCTGAAAGATGCCGCCGATCGTGTTCGCCGCGCCTACCCTTCCCTTGCCGTGATACCCGTTGCAGCCGATTTCACCCAACCTCTCGGCAAGCTCCCCTTGCTGCCCGAGTTACCGGTTCTGGTATTTTTTCCCGGCTCCACGATCGGAAATTTCGAAAAGGACGAAGCTACCTTGCTGCTACAATCCGTCCGGGAGGCCATGCCCGATGCCACGATGATTGTGGGTGTCGACAGGCCAAAGGAGGAAAAGGTCCTTCTGGAAGCGTATGACGACCCCTCCGGCGTGACAGCAGCTTTCAATCTTAATCTGCTGCAACGGATCAACCGGGATCTTTCAGGTACTTTCGAGCTGAAACGTTTCGTCCATAGAGCCGTCTGGAACGCATCGGAAAGCCGCATTGAAATGCATCTTGAAAGCCTTGCGGACCAGTCCGTGCAGATCGGTGACGCCGTGATTCCCTTCCAGGAAGGTGAAACCATCCACACGGAAAACTCGCACAAATATGACGCGGCCGCATTCGCTGAAATAGCCAACAGGAGCGGCTGGCGGATCCTGGACGAGCACCGCGATGCGCAATCCTGGTTTTCTGTCTACGTCCTGCAGGCGATCTGAACTGAACAAACGCGCTTTGCCTGGAGACCGCCTTCGTAGCGCCTCCAGGCAGTTCTGTTGCGCGATCAACGCTCTGCGATGGCAAGGCGGGCGGCCAGCACGACAAAGACGGTTCCCGCCAGGCGGTTGAGCCAGATCTGAGCTTTTGTCGAGCGCCGGAGATAGCTTCCGAGCAAGCCGCCGCCCAAAGCCACTGCACCAAACACCAGAATTGTTGCCACGATGAAGAGTGCACCCAGCACCAGGATCTGAAGCGGAACGGACCCTCGTGCGGGGTCCGCGAATTGTGGCAGAAAGGCCAGAAAAAATATTGCGACCTTGGGATTGGTGACATTCATAACGATGCCGCGCCGGTAAAGCGCAAATCCCGACAGGACCGGTCCGTCGCCTTTCGGTAATTCAGCGCTTCCGGCGCGAAAGGCCTGATAGGCGAGAAAAAGCAGGTAACCGGCGCCCACCACCTTCAGAACCGTGAACGCCAACGCAGATGTTTCAAAAATCGCGGCGACACCAAACGCGACCGCGACGGTATGCACGACAAGCCCCGTGCACAGGCCAAGTGAGACCAACAGGCCGGCAAACCGGCCATGAAGCGCCGACTGTGTCAGTACAAAGATGTTGTCCGGCCCCGGCGCAAGGCCAAGCGCGACCGCGGCAACGAAAAAGACACTCAACACTTCAATGGGTATCAAGGCTAGCTCCCCCGTTTCTCAGGAAGGTTTGGCGAGTGTGCCCAAAAAGATCAAGCCCCTGCGAGGCGCAAAGCCACGGACCTGAATGCCTCTTCAATCCGGAGAATGATTGATCTCGTTCCCGCTGACAGACAGTCATCATCACTCTTTTTCCAATAATGAACAGGCCAGGCTCGAGCGACAACGCTGCCTGCGATTACAACGGCCAAAGCACATGCGGGACAGCAGTGAAAGGTCATTGGGGAGTGGTCGCTTCACTTTCAAAAGTCGCGCCAGCGAAACATTTGTTTCAGGGTTTGACAAGGCAAAAAACAAATGAAACAGTAAACAAATGGTAGCAAGTTCGCAGCCCCAAATCCGCACGGCAATTTCGGCCAGTTATGCTGAGCTGAGTGAAACTCTTCGCATTGCTGCCGACTATATAGCTGAAAATCAAGTGGAAATAGCGACACGAAGCTTGAGATCCGTTGCGAGCGCAAGCGGCGTCAGCCCGGCAAGCTATACCAGACTGGCAAGGGCGCTCGGCTTTTCAGACTATGAAGCGCTTCGGGAACAGGCGCGATTTGAGCTCAGCAAACGCGAGCAGGACAGTTTTCAGGACAAAGCCCGGCGTCTTCGCAGCGACGTGGATCAACCGTTGCTGCCGCGCCAGGTTGCAGCCTGCATCGACAATATCCAGGGCCTCGTCGCGGACATCGACCCTGCAACGCTCGAGACCGTCGTCGACCGGCTTGCCGTTTCACGGAAGATCGTTCTCATCGGCGCGCTCGCCTCGGCCGGCTTCACGGATTACTTCGCCTACCTGGCAAAGTGGTTTGACGACCGCTGGCTGGTCGCCGGCCGGAACGGAACCACTTTGGGCAGCACCCTTGCCGCTCTGGGGGCGGAAGACACGGTATTGATCATCTCCAAGCATCCTTACGCACACCGCTCGGTCAGGGCGGCCAAACTTGCGTCCGGATGCGGTGCCAAGGTGGTTGTTCTGACGGACAGCCGAGCCTTTCCCGGCCTGCAATATGCCGACTTTCACTTCATTCAACGCACTGAAAGTCCACACTTTTTTTCGTCTTACGCAGCCACGCTTGTGCTCATAGAAACAATAACAGGCATGTTGGTTGCGCGAGCCGGATCCGAAGCAGACGCAAGGATCCAGGAGGTCGACAAGTATAATCGCTTGCTCGATGAGTTTGAAAATGTCTAGGGTGGTGAACCACGCTTGACTTGAGAATTTTAACAAGAGGGAAGCCTAGTCAAATGATGATGAAAATGAATCTTGCAGGTGCCGTCCTGGCATCCAGCATTGCATTTACCGGTGCAGCATCGGCTGAAGAATTCATCACGATTGGTACCGGTGGTGTCACAGGCGTCTACTACCCGACAGGCGGCGCGATCTGCCGGCTGGTCAACAAGGGCCGGAAAGACCACGGCATCCGCTGCTCCGTCGAATCCACCGGTGGCTCGGTCTACAACATCAACACCGTGCGCGAAGGCGAACTGGAATTCGGTGTGGCGCAGTCCGACTGGCAGTATCACGCCTTTAACGGGACTTCGAAGTTCGAAGACAAAGGCCCGTTCGAGAACCTTCGCGCGGTCTTCTCGGTGCATCCGGAGCCGTTCACTGTTGTGGCACGCGCCGATTCCGGCATCGCGAACTTTGAGGATCTCAAAGGAAAACGGGTCAACATCGGGAACCCCGGCTCAGGTCAACGCGGCACGATGGAAGTCCTGATGGACGCCATGGGCTGGACCACCGGCGACTTCGCACAGGCGACCGAGCTGAAAGCAGCCGAACAGTCCGCAGCGCTTTGCGACAACCAGATCGATGCCATGGTCTACACGGTTGGTCATCCGTCCGGTTCGATCCAGGAAGCAACAACCGCCTGCGATTCCGTTCTGGTGAATGTTGGTGGTGACGCTGTCTCGAAACTCGTCGACGACAACAGCTACTACCGCACGGCGACCATTCCGGGCGGCATGTACAGAGGTAACGACGGCGACACCAATACCTTCGGTGTGGGCGCGACTTTCATCACCTCTGCAGACGTTGCGGACGACACGGTCTACACGCTGGTCAAGTCGGTCTTCGAGAACTTTGACGCGTTCAAGAAGCTGCATCCGGCGTTTGCCAACCTGAAGCCGGAAGAGATGGTCGCTGACGGCCTGTCCGCACCGCTGCATCCTGGCGCTGCCAAATATTACAAAGAACAAGGCTGGATCAACTAAGCCACATTCATTCAGGGTCCGGAGACATTTCTCCGGACCCATCCTTTTGCGCCGGAAGAAGCCGTCTGAAAGGCTCAGGTGCGTTTCAATTGCACGACATGTGATTTCGAGGGCCGGAGAGGCCCTGAAGACCCGAAACCAGTGGGCAGCGGCTCAAAACAAGAGCCGAAAGATGGGGAACTTTCATGGCGGACCAAAACCAAGCAAACAATCAGGACACGAGACGAGGTCTTTCCGAAGAAGAACTTCAGGAACTGGTCGCTGCTTCTGATTCCGGATCCCGCAATCCGGCCGGCAGTGTTGGCCTGTTGCTCGCCGCCGTCGCCTTTGCCTGGTCAGTCTTTCAGGTTCTGCTGGCCTCCCCGATCGCCTACTACGTTCTGCCGGGGGACCTGATCAACAACAGCCGCCAGTTTCACCTTGCGTTTGCAATGTTCCTGGCATTCATGGCGTATCCGGCGCTGCGGAGCAGCCCGCGCCATTACATCCCGATACAGGATTGGATCCTCGCCCTCTTCGGCGCGTTCATCGCCCTCTACGGGTTCTTTTTCTACGAAAAAATCGTCAACAACGGCGGTCTTGCCGATGACATGGACAAATGGTTCGCGCTTGCCGGCATCGTTGTTCTGTTTGAGGCGGCGCGGCGGGCGCTCGGTCCGGCCATGGCAGCTGTCGCCACCGTTTTTCTGCTTTACGTCTTCTTCGGTTCATCGGAATGGGTGCCAGAGGTCATTCGCTGGAAGGGCGCCTCGCTGAAGAAAGCCATGAGCCATATGTGGATCACGTCGGAAGGTGTCTTCGGCATAGCGCTCGGCGTTTCCACCAAGTTCGTGTTCCTCTTTGTTCTCTTCGGTGCTCTGCTCGACAAGGCAGGTGCCGGAAACTACTTCATCCAGATGGCCTTCGGCGCGCTCGGTCACCTGAAGGGTGGACCTGCGAAAGCCGCTGTCGTCGGTTCTGCCGCAACCGGTCTGATTTCCGGTTCTTCGATCGCAAACGTTGTGACCACCGGCACTTTCACCATTCCCCTGATGAAACGTGTCGGCTTTTCATCCGAGCAAGCCGGATCCGTTGAAGTCGCATCATCCGTCAACGGACAGATCATGCCACCCGTCATGGGCGCTGCGGCCTTTTTGATGGTCGAATATGTCGGTATTTCCTATGTCGACGTGATTACGCACGCCTTCCTGCCGGCCGTCATTTCCTACATCGCGCTGGTCTATATCGTTCACCTTGAAGCCGTGAAGCGGAACATGCCCACCATCGGGCACAAAACCGTTTCGACGCTGCGCACCGTGCTTGGCATGTTCTTCTTCTTCGCCGGTTTCGCCGCACTTTGTTACGGCGTGAAATTCCCGGTCGGCTGGATCGTTGCAGCCGTTCCTGAAGGCGCGAGCTGGATCCTGGCCGTCCTCGTCTTTGTCGCTTACCTGGCTCTCTTGAAGCTTGCAGCGACTGTCGATGACCTGCATCCGGACGATCCCAACCAGAAGGAAATCACACTTCCGGAAATCTCCGAGATCTACAAGGCGGGCCTCTATTATCTGCTGCCGATTGTCGTGCTCGTCTATTTCCTCATGATCGAGCAGAAATCGCCGGGTCTTTCCGCCTTCTGGGCAACCGCGCTTCTATTTGTGATCCTGCTGACCCAGCGCCCGATCAAGGCGATCTTCCGCGGGGAAAGCGAAACCTTCAATGAGCTGAAGGAAGGTGTCAACGATCTCGTCCACGGCATGATCGACGGCGCCCGCAACATGATCGGCATCGGACTGGCCACGGCCACCGCCGGCATCATCGTCGGCACCGTTACGCTGACCGGTATCGGTCAGGTCATGGCCGATCTGGTCGAATTCGTATCGGGCGGCAATCTTGTGCTCATGCTGATGTTTGTCGGCCTGCTGTCGCTTGTGCTTGGCATGGGACTGCCGACAACGGCGAACTACATCGTGGTGTCATCGCTGATGGCAGGTGTCGTGGTTGAGCTGGGCGCCCAGTCCGGCCTGATCGTGCCGCTCATCGCGGTTCACCTATTTGTCTTCTATTTCGGGATAATGGCGGATGTGACGCCACCGGTCGGATTGGCGTCCTTTGCCGCGGCGGCCGTCTCCGGCGGCGATGCGATCCGAACGGGATTCACGGCCTTCTTCTATTCGCTGCGAACGATCGCCCTCCCCTTCATGTTCATTTTCAACACGGACCTGCTTTTGATCGATGTCGGCTGGCTTCAGGGGACGCTCGTCTTCTTCGTGGCGACGATAGCGATCCTCGTCTTTACCGCGGGCACGATGGGCTATTTCGTAACAAAAAGCCGGATTTATGAAAGTGTCGCGCTGGTGCTGATTGCATTCATCCTGTTCCGGCCAGATTTCTTCATGAACCGTATCCAACCCCCGTTCGAGCAGATCGAGCCGTCACAGTTCGTGCAGGCTGTCGGAAACGCACCGGCGGGTCAGGAGATCCGGGTCACGGTAAGCGGACCCGATTTCGACACAGGAAACACCACCGAAAAGACAATCGTGGTGAAACCCGGTTCAGAAACAGGCGGTGAAGCCAGGCTCGAGGCTCTCGGCCTTACTGTATTGGATGAGGATGGCGTTCTGAAAATCGACGAACCGTTCCCCGGCACGCCCTATTTCGAAGAGCTGGGAGATTTTGATTTCTACGCCGACGACCCGGTTATTGCGAAGACGGCTCAAATCGAGGTCGAACAGCTTCCCAAGGAGCTTATCTATATCCCCGGCCTTCTGCTTCTGGTGTTGGTCTATCTGATCCAGCGCGCACGCGTTGGTCGCGAGAAAGGAGTGGCGGCATGACGGTCAAGTCAGTGTTGTGTGCGGTCGACGTTTCCCATGAGGACGATATCCGGGTTCTCGAGACCGGCGACAAGATCGCGCGCCTCGACGGCGCGCAACTCGATGTCATAACGGTGGTTCCAAACTATGGCGTGACGCTTGTGAACTCCTACTTCGACGAGAATTTTCAGGGCGAAATGGTTTCAAAGACCAAGGACGCGCTGACGGCTATGGTCAGCAAGGTGCTTGGTGAGGAGCGCAACAAGGATATTCGTCATATCGTCGCGGCGGGTTCGATTTATGAGGAAATTCTGCAGGCAGCCAAACAGGCAGGCTCCGACCTGATCGTCATTGGCGCACATAAGCCCGATCTGAAAGAGTTTCTGCTCGGTCCAAACGCTGCCCGCGTTGCAAGACACTCGGAGTGTTCCGTTTACATCGTGCGGAACTGACCGATGCCAATTGTAATCAGGAGCTGACAGCCGCAAAAGCAAAAGCCGCTGAATGCCTTCAAGCACGGTTTACCCGTGCGCAAAAACCGCGTGGCTCACCATAGCGGCAGGACAAGTAACTGACAATAAAGGGAATACTCAGCTCTTGCGTTGCAAGAAGAATGTGCCAGGAAGACAGCATTCGTTTCGTTTGCCTGCAATTATCAAAATGTATTTTGAATTCGATTAGGCGAATCAGGCTATGTTTTGTGCTGATAGCTGCTGAAAAATAACAACATACGCAGCGATAGAATAGACAATACGCAACACTTCTCAACCATAAGAGAAGCACTTTGTTTACCGCAACCGGGGTATTCTTACTCCATGCTGAGACTGATTAAGACATCAACGCAGCGGAAGTTTCTCGCCATCATGTTTGCGGCCTTGATAGCTGTAAACGGTCCCTTGCTCATAACCTTTTTCATCATCACGAAGGACACTCTGGAAGGCGAAATGCTCGCCAAAAAACGTGTTTTTCTGGAAGCCAACAGCAAGGCCCTCAGCAAGGTTCTCTGGGATTTCGACTACGAAAATCTGAGAAAATGGGCTGGGGCGATCGCAAATGACCGCGACATATTCAGCATCGAAATCCTGGACGATAAGGGCAAAAGCCTCACGCACGTCACCAACAGCGAAAACCTGCACACGATGCCCGGGACTGAAGAAGCGCTCTTTTCCAAGGAAATCACGCATTCGGTCGACGGCACGGATCACCTTGTGGGTACGCTGCGCATCCGGTTCATGTCCGATCACATAAGCAATGCGGCTATACGGGAGGTCGGCAAATCCGCGATCCTGTTTATCGTGTCCACGATCTCGGTCCTCGTGGCCGCACTGATCGCCAACCGTTTCATGATCTCCAGGCCTCTGACGCGCCTGAATGCTGCCATTGAGACGACGCATCGCACGGGAACGCGAAAGAAAGTCGACTGGACGTCTTCGGACGAGTTGGGCCGGGTTACAAACGCCTTCAACGAAATGCAGGACAGTCTGGATCAGGACGAAGCGCAGCTGATCAAGGCGAACAAGCGGCTGGCGTTTCTCTACAACAACACGCCGGTCATGTTGTATTCGATCGACAGCAAAGACCGGATCATCAAGGTTTCGGATTATTGGCTTCACGCGACCGGTTACAGCCGAAAGCAGGTCATCGGGCGCAGGTTCTCCGAGTTCATCCACGAGGACTTCAAAGACGGTTATCTGACGAACCGCGGAATGCTCTCGGTTGGAAAGAACGAGACCCTTGAGGTCACCTCGGTGTTTCAAAAGGCGGACGGAACACGCCTTGATGTCCTGATCACCGAAACCAAGGACTTCGACGACAGTTCGGCCGGTCGGCGCTCGCTCTCAGTCATGACGGATATCAGCAAGTTGAAGGCGGCTGAGGCCAAGATCCTGCGGCAGGCGCGCACGGACTTCCTGACGGGACTATTGAATCGGGAAGGCTTCGCAGACCGACTGAATGCCGCAATCGAAAACAGCGATGGCGAGGCAGATATTGCGGTGCTGTTTTTCGATCTCGACCGTTTCAAGTGGGTCAACGACAACCTGGGTCACTTTGCAGGTGACCGTGTCTTGCAATCCGTGACCCGGGAAGTTGCACAGCTGCTGGACGAAGGCGACAGTTTCGGCCGTTTCGGTGGCGATGAATTCGCAATAATGTTGTCGTGCGAATCTACCAAAAAACGCGCTGTTGACCTTGCGACCAAGATCAACCGGACCCTGAACCGGCCGATTGACCTCGGCGGCCGAACTTTGCAAATTTCCGCCAGCGTCGGCATCTCGTTCTACCCGGAGAACGCAAAAAGTGCGGAGGAGCTTCTCAAGGCATCGGATGTTGCGATGTATCGGCAGAAGAACAGCGGACGCAACGGTTTTTGCGTTTTCAACGAGCAGTTCGGCAAAGAGGCAGCGCAGCAGCTCGAGGTAAAGGAGATCATCTCCGAAGCGCTGAAAAACGACTGGTTCGAGCTGCATTTCCAACCCATCGTCAATCTCAAGAGCGGCACCCCCGTGGGATTTGAAGGGTTGTTGCGGCTGGTGCACCCCGAAAGAGGCGTACTTCCTCCGCTGGAGTATATCCGCGCGGCGGAACAGACCGGCGGGATCCTGGAAATTGGAGATCTCGTCCTCGAACTTGGGCTCCAAGCGCTTGACCGCCTGCAATCTGAGGACCAGTGGCGGTCGAGCTATGTGGCGCTCAATTTTTCTGCGGCGCAGTTTCTTCCCGACTTGCCAACCAAGCTTGCCGGCAAGCTTTCGGCGCATTCCATTCGCCCCGGTCAACTGGTGCTCGAGATCACGGAAACGACCTTGATGCAGAACAGCATGGGACTGGACGGTCTCATTGAAGACATCCGCCAACTGGGCTGCGCATTTGCGCTTGACGACTTCGGTACCGGTTTCTCTTCGCTCAGCTACATGAACCGTTTCCCGGTCGATATCGTGAAGATCGACAGATCGTTTATCGATGGTCTCGACGCAGGTAACGGAAACGAACGCTCTTTGAAGAATGCCGCCCTGATCGAAGCGATTGTCGGGCTCGCGCGAAAGCTTGACCTTAGTGTCATTGCGGAAGGTATTGAAAGCCAACGCCAGCGCAAGTGCCTTGTCGACTTGGGCGTAGAAACAGGCCAGGGCTTCCTGTTTGGAAAAGCAGCGCCCCTGGACGTTCTGCTTTCCCGTGAAAGCAGCGCAAACGCAGCAACAGCGCCGACATTGGACGTTGCATTCAAAAACACCGGATTTGGTTAGGACAACCTGGAGAACGAGGGTCAACCGATGCGAGACTTGACGAGGAGATCCGTTGTCGCCGGCCTTGCTGCCTTCTCTACCCTGCCCCTGGGACGAGCATCATTTGCTCGCTCGGAACTGAATGCGCTCAAGGTCATGACTGAGGAATATCCCCCGTTCAACTATCAGAATGGATCGGGCCTGAGTGGGATCAGCGTCGAAATCATGGCCGAAATCTTCCGGCGGACGAATTCAGGTCATGATCGCAGCGATATTGAACTGCTCCCCTGGGCACGCGGTTATAACCTCACGCTGCAACGGCCGGGGCATGCGCTTTTTTCGACGACGCGCACCCAGGACCGTGAGGAGCTGTTCAAGTGGGTCGGGCCGTTTGTGCCAACCGTCGTCGGCTTGACGGCGAAAAAGAGCCGTGAGCTGCAAATCAAGACCGTGCATGACCTGGCGAACATCAGGATCGGTGTCGTAAAGGACGATGTCGGACAGCTTTTGCTACGGGCGCAAGGGGTTCCGGACGACCGGATCGAAGCGGTCCTGTCAAACGAACAGAACTTCCGGAAGCTGATGGCCGGCAGGGTCGATGCGATTTCTTACGAGACCAAGGTCACGCGCTGGGGATTGCAACAATTCGGCGCCAATCTGGACGACTATGAAACTGTCTACGAACTAGACCGCGGGCAGTTGTATCTGGCACTCCATCACCAGACCTCAGATGAGGTCGTCGAGAAATTGCAAAATGCTTTCAATTCGCTTGTCGAAGACGGAACGCACAGCATGATCCTGAAAACCTACGGGATCACGTCTTGAAGCTGTCATTCAAGAACTTTGTCCGTAAGCGCCTTCTGGAAGGGTTCAGGGGTCGCTTAAGAGAGCATTTTTCAATCTCCTCGCCTCATCGCTGAGCGGTCGTGCCTGGGGCCAGGCAATGAAGTACCCCTTCCCCGTTGAGTGCATTCTTTTCGTCATGGCGACCAGGGAACCGGATGATATTTCGTCTTGCAGGAGGGGCAAAGCGCCAAGAGCAAGGCCCTCGCCCTTGAGTGCTCGGCCGATCGTCTGATTATAACTTGCACATTCCAGAACAGGCCATTGGTCGAACTCCGCCCAACCTGTTCTCTGGATCCAGACAGGCCAATCCGTCCAGTTGGGGGCCATGCGCGCGAAGTTCAGAAGCAGTGGCGCTCCATCCGGCGATGCCTTTTCAGCCGATTTCACAACGCGCGGCGTTCCAACCGGAACAATGTCTTCGGGAAACAGCAGCTCGGCATTCCATCCAGGCAGTCGATCCTCGCCGTGCAGAACCACAAGGTCATGCTCGGGCCGTAACAGGTCGCCAAGTTCGTCGGCGGTGACAAGATTGAACGGGCACGCATCATCCGACAACGCAAACTCTCTCAGCTTCGGCTGCAGCCAGAACGTTGCCAGTGCCGTTACAGATGCGATGCGTACGACCGGTCTTGCAGGCACTTTTACCGTGCGCAGCGCCCAGTCGAGATAATCGAGCGTCATACCCGTTTTCTCTGCCAGATACGCGCCCGCCTCCGTTGGAACGAGTTTGCGGCCCGTTCGTTCAAACAGATCAACGCCCAGCCAGCTTTCCAACTGCCGGATCCGTTTGCTGACCGCAGCCTGCGTAACAAACAATTCGTCCGCGGCTTCGGTAAAATTCAGATGCCTCATAGCGGCTTCAAAGAAGACCAGCGTATCAAGCGGCGGCAAGGATTTGCGATAGCTTTCCATAACTTCAGGTTATCCAATAGGCAGAGTTTTTCCAGACTTTTCGGACAGCTTACGAATGTGGTTATTCCGTGTTGTGCGGAAACGGAGCTAATCACCATGGCGGAACTCGACTGGCACGCGGAACGGAGCGACCTTGACGGGCTGGCCCAGTTGGACAGCGTCACTTCAGACGACAGTATCGATCTCGTTGCCGTTCGCACCTACCGGCAAGCGCGCGTACGCCAGAAAATGGCGGAATACGGCGTCGATGCCGTCATTCTTTCCGATCCGGTCAATATTCGCTATGCCACCGGCGCTCGCAACATGCAGGTCTTTTCCATGCGGAACGCGCCATCGCGCTATCTGCTCCTGACCGCGGACAAGAGCATTCTCTTCGAGTTCACAGGATGCCGGCATTTGGCGGAGGATCTGGAAACGATCGACGAAGTCAGGACATCATCCACGGCCAGTTACGTCGCTGCCGGGCCGCATATTGCGGAACGGGAAAATGTATGGGCGACGGAAATGGCGGATCTCATCCGCAAACTCACGGGCAACAAAACGGCAGTTGTCGGGCTTGAACGGCTGAATGCCGGCACGAGCATCGCGCTTCGGGAAACTGGCCTCGGGATTGTCGATGCACAGCAACCCGTTGAAATGGCGCGCGCGATCAAATCTCCTGAAGAAATGAAATGCATGATCGCCTCCTTGCGCGCCACCGAGATCGGGGTCGGGAAGCTGCGTGACGCGATCCGCCCGGGATTGACTGAGGCAGAGTTGTGGGCGGTGCTCCACAAGTCCATCATCGAGCAGAATGGCGATTATGTTGAGACGCGTCTTCTAAACGCCGGTGCGCGGACAAATCCCTGGTTTCAGGAAACCTCATCCAGCGTGATTGCCCCCAACGATCTGATCGCGCTCGACACGGATGTCGTCGGCTGCCACGGCTACTACGCGGATTTTTCCCGCACCTTTCATGCCGGTCCGGACAGGCCCAGCTCCGCGCAAAAGGATCTCTACAAGGTCGCCTTTGAGCAGGTGCATCACAATATGGATATCCTTTTTCCGGGCATGACCTTCCGGGAATACGCAGACAAGGCTTGGGATATTCCAGAGCGGTACTACACCAACCGCTACTATCTTTCCGCCCACGGCGTCGGCATGACCGGTGAATATCCATATCTTTATCACCACGGAGATTTCCCCGACGCCGGCTACGACGGCGTGCTGGAACCGGGCATGACCATCTGCGTGGAGAGCTTTATCGGTGAAGACAACGGCCGCGAAGGCGTCAAGCTTGAACAGCAGGTGCTGATCACGCAGACGGGGATAGAGCTGCTGTCCGAGTTTCCCTTTGAAGACAAGTTGTTGTCTTAAAGGGTGTGGTCAGCCGTGGGCGAAGAAAAGCGCGAAAGCCCCTACGAGAACGAGACTGACTGCCCACACCCGGTCGAGGTTGAACCAGGCCTTTTGCAGGAACGAAAGACCCAGCCAATGGTAGACGCCGAAGGCGAGCAGACCACCTGCGGTCGCCATCGCGAGCGTATGCACGACAGCGACCAGCAGTGCCATTTGAACGTCTGCCGCCATCAGCATCCCGGCAGCCTGGTGCCCCTGACTGTCCTGAATTGAGCAAATGCCCAGATAGATCGGAACCAGCATCAGACCAGCTCCGTGGGCGATCGCAACCAGGAAGGACCAGATACCAAGTTTGGCAGGTGATACTCTTGCGAGAAACCTCGGATGGCGATTGGTGATGAGCAGGTAGAGCCCCAGACCGATCACAAGACACGCTGCAACGATCTGAATTTCACGCTCAAGACTGACAAGCACGATCATTGCCGAGAACGGCAACAGGATCGCCAGCATTGCCAGCAAATGCCCGGCAGCAAGGGACAAAAGTGCCCGCGGAAGCGCTTGTGTCTGCCGCTCCATGAGAGCGGCGGACACCGCAAGCGGCCATCCCATTCCCGGGTTGAGGCCGTGATAAAGGCCGGATCCGATGACGGCCAGCCAAAGGGCCGTCACGCTCATCCCCTCCAAGGTCAGACCGATGGATAGCAGAAACTGTCCGTCGAACAGTCTCCGCCTTCAAGGCGGATCTGATGAGAGCGGTAGCCTTCGGGAAACTCGACCCAGAACTTCTCATCGAGCGTCAGCCCGCCGTCCGGTCCCGCATTCGCCATCACCATGGCAGCGCCACGCTCACCCGGATAGAACTGATCGTCCCAGGTGGAGTAGAGGGAATTGGTCCAGTAGACCCGCTTTCCGTCCCGGCTGATCTCGACCATCTGCGGTCCGTAGCCGAAGTCCTTTCCATTCGGATGCTTCGTCTTCTTCACGATCCCGCCAATCTCTACTTTGCCGGCGAGCGTGGGGTTCATGGGATCGGAAACATCATATTGATGCATCTCACCCGTCCCCCAGCACGCAACATAGAGGAATTTGTCGTCCAGGCTGAGATCAATATCGGTGACGAGCGGCGGCACCGCCGAAAATCCCTTCAACAATTCCGGCAAGTCGTTCGGGTCGGCAGGCTGCGGATCGATCGTGATGGTTTTCTTCGCCTCGAATGTCCCATCGTCCTTGCGCCACCAGGTAAATATGGAACCCTGGAGATTGGTCGTATCAACAACCACACCGCAAAATCCATATTGTTTCGCCGGATCGTGTGCCGGGCGAATTTCAAGCGCCATCTGATGGTTTTCACCCAAATCGATTGTCTGTACATTCTTGCGCGCGCGCAGGTCCCAGAAGTGGATCCGGTGGCCGTATTTGTTCGACAAGAGATCTTCCGCGACAATTCCGTTTTCGAATTGTGGAGGCAGGCCCCACTCTGACGAGACCATGTAGTCGCGCGGCAGGTTCCACCAGAAATCGTAATGCTTGTCCTGAATGCCCCGATCCATCTCATACCGCCCGAGGATCTCGAACGTTTCGCAGTCCATGATAAAGATCCCCGGAGGTCCGTCGGTACCGTCGGCCCCACCGCCGCCAAGCGTTGAGACGTAAACGCCCTCCGGTCCGCAATGGATCGTGTGCGGGCGTGAGTATCCTGTTTTTGCGAAAACTTCTTCGGGTTCGATGATCTTGTGGATCTTTGCCTGCAGCGGCTCTTTCACATCGATCACATAGATCCGGGAGGATCTGATGCCTGGGATGATAAGGTAGCGCCGCTCAAGAAAGGCATGACCAGTGAGCGGAGACAGCGCCGACGAACAGGCATTCCAGCCGAAATGGTGAAATTCATCTCCCTTGTTTGGCATCATGACCGTGTGCACGATCTGGCCGTATTCCGCGCTCTCCGGATCGACATTCACCACGGCCAGCCCGTCCGGCCTGCTGAAATCTGGACTTAACATCAATGTGAAGGCCAGCTTTTCAACCGGTGCCTCCATTGCCATTTGCGCAGTCGGATAAAAACTCGGATCTGGCCTCAAATTCATGTCGTCCTCCCTGAATTGCGACAATTATCAAGACGGGTGTTGTTTTTTCTTCTTGGTCCCGCAAAGTTCTCCTGAGCTCGATTTCAAAGATCTTGCTGCTATGAGGACCAATGCCTGTATTGACCTATTCCTCCGGCCCTCATACACGCAGAATGCCCTAACGTCATCCGCCGGTCGAGAGCAAAAGAGACATTAAATCTTGGTCTTAGCCACAATGAACGAAATCGTTGATGGTTACAGACCAACAGGGAAAGGGCTCGGAACTTCCCTCTTGGAAAAAAACCGTTCCCGACGCAAACTTGCTCTAGGCAAACATCACTCAGCGTCCTATCTAATCGTAACATTGCGATGAGTTTCGTTGCTTACGCCGAGACGCACGCTGACCTGTCCAACGTGATCCGAGCCGGAGAGCCTTCCCGATGAGTGAGACCTCAACCTACACGCCGCCCAAAGTATGGACCTGGGAGCAGCCGAACGGCGGCGAGTTTGCCAGCATCAACCGTCCCGTGTCCGGGTCGACGCATGAAAAGGACCTGCCGGTCGGCGAACATCCCCTACAGCTCTACTCGCTCGCAACGCCAAACGGCGTCAAGGTAACGATCATGCTGGAGGAGCTTCTCGCCCTTGGCATCGAGGCGGCCGAGTATGATGCGTGGCTGATCCGCATCAACGAAGGCGATCAGTTTTCGAGCGGCTTCGTCGGCGCAAACCCCAATTCGAAAATCCCGGCTCTGGTCGACCGCAGCACCACGCCACCAACCCGTGTTTTTGAATCCGGCTCCATTCTGCTTTATCTGGCGGAAAAGTTCGGCGCGTTCCTGCCCAAGCACCCCGCTGCCAGAACCGAAACGCTCAACTGGCTGTTCTGGCAAATGGGGTCGGCTCCCTACCTCGGAGGCGGCTTCGGACACTTCTACAAGTATGCGCCGGAAAAGTTTGAATATCCGATCGATCGTTTCACCATGGAAACAAAGCGTCAGATCGATGTGCTCGAAAAGGCTCTTTCCGAACGGCCTTACATTGCAGGCGACGACTACACCATCGCCGACATGGCAATCTTCCCATGGTACGGCGCGCTTGTTCTCGGACGTCTGTATGATGCTGCAGAATTCCTCGCCGTCGACGACTACACGAATGTGAAGGCGTGGGCCGAAAAGATTGATAACCGGCCGGCTGTTATTCGTGGGCGAAAAGTGAACAAGGCCTGGGGTGAAGAGCACGAGCAGGTACACGAGCGCCACAGCGCTGACGATCTGGAACCAAAGCCTGCCGTTGAAAGCGCGGCAGAATAGTCATACAGGTAGCGGCCTGCGTCCACAGGTCGCTACCTGATCGTTCATGTGCTTCCTTGTTCACACAGATCAACAACATACGGAACTGGTGAGAAAAAAATACTAAAGTCGTTGGAATTGCGAGTATTCCGACCAATCTTCTACACAGCTTGCAAGACTACGATGCTAATGGAGCTCGTTTTCGCAAACTCTCCCACTGCGCGCTTATGCAGGATCAGCACCGAAATACCCTCCGGTTCACTCGCAAACACATCTTGTCATAAGTAAAATTTTCGTCTCTATATGCGAACTGGCACACAAGATCCGTGGGGCAGCGGTGAATCCTTTGCCGCAACCGCCGGATTCTCTCTCTTTAGGCCACGTCCCGGTCACCATCTCGGAGCGACATATGTCAGAAGCCCTTAAGATTGGCACACCAAAGGAAGTCTTTCCCGGGGAGGCCCGCGTGGCCATGACCCCGGAGTCGGCGAAGCAGCTTCAGAAACTCGGATACACCTGTCTTGTCCAAAGCGGGGCCGGGAAAGCAGCCGGTTTTTCGGACGAGGCCTACCAGGAAGCCGGCGTAGAAATCGTGAAAACGGCGCCCAGCCTTTGGAAGAAATCGGACATTGTCGCGAAGGTTCGACAGCCGGAAGAAAAGGAAATGGGTTACCTGACGAAAGGCAAGACCCTGATTTCCTTCTTCAATCCGGGCGGCAACGAAAAGGGGCTTGAGGGCGCCAAGGAAACCGGTGCCAACGTCATTGCCATGGAGATGGTGCCTCGGATTTCGCGCGCGCAGAAGATGGATGCGCTCTCCTCCATGGCTAACATCGCCGGGTACCGTGCGGTCATCGAAGCCGGAAACAATTTCGGGCGTTTCTTCACCGGCCAGATCACGGCGGCCGGCAAGGTGCCACCCGCCAAAGTACTGGTCGTTGGCGCAGGTGTTGCGGGACTGGCTGCCATCGGTACATCGACATCACTCGGCGCAATTACCTATGCATTCGACGTTCGCCCGGAGGTCGCCGAACAGGTCGAATCCATGGGCGCGGAATTCGTCTACCTCGATTTTGAAGAAGAACAGCAGGACGGCGCCTCGAGCGGCGGCTATGCCAGTGTCTCCTCTCCGGAATTCCGCGAAGCGCAGTTGGCGAAGTTCCGGGAGCTTGCGCCCGACATGGACATTGTCATTACCACGGCATTGATCCCCAACCGCCCTGCTCCCAAGCTCTGGCTGGAAGACATGGTCAAGGCCATGAAGCCAGGTTCGGTCATCATCGACCTTGCAGCGGAGCGTGGCGGTAATGTCGAGGGAACTGTCACTGACGAGAAGGTCGTGACAGACAATGGCGTGACCATAATCGGGTATACCGACTTCCCGTCCCGCATGGCGGCGCAATCCTCCAGTCTCTATGCAACGAACATTCGTCACATGATGACGGACCTCACCCCCGAAAAAGACGGGCAGTTGGTTCACAACATGGAAGACGATGTCATTCGCGGCGCAACGGTAACGCATGAAGGCGAAATCACCTTCCCGCCACCGCCGCCAAAAGTTCAGGCGATCGCCGCTAAGGCCAAGGAAAAGCCAAAGGAACTGACGCCTGAAGAAAAACGCGCGCAGGAAGTTGCGGCGTTCAAGGCGCAAACAAAACAGCAGGTTACACTCCTGGCTGTCGGTGGTCTCTTCATGCTGCTGGTCGGCCTCGTCGCACCGGCGAGTTTCCTCCAGCACTTCATCGTGTTCGTTCTCGCGGTCTTTGTCGGCTTCCAGGTCATCTGGAACGTAAGCCATTCGCTGCACACACCCTTGATGGCCGTCACAAATGCCATTTCGTCGATCATCATTGTCGGCGCGTTGCTACAGGTGGGCTCAGGTTCGTTCCTGATCATCCTGCTCGCAGGTCTCTCCATCTTCATGGCCGGAATAAACATTTTCGGCGGTTTCCTCGTCACGCGGCGCATGCTCGCCATGTTCCAGAAGTCTTAAGGAGGCCGAACCATGGAATTTGGTTTCACCACTGCCGTTTATGTGGTCGCGGCTATCTTGTTCATTCTCTCGCTCGGCGGCCTGTCGGGTGAAGAAAGTGCAAAACGCGCCGTCTGGTACGGCATCGTCGGCATGGCCCTCGCTGTTGTCGCAACACTTATCGGGCCCGGCTCCGGTCTCTGGCTGCTGTCTCTCATCCTGATCGCCGGCGGCGGCGTCATCGGCTACTACGTCGCCCAGCGCGTCCAGATGACCGAAATGCCGCAGCTGGTCGCCGCCATGCACTCACTGGTCGGCCTTGCCGCTGTCTTTGTCGGCTTCAACGCCTATATCGAACTCGGCCGCGTACTGGCCATGAGCGACGAAGAGCGCAAGGCACTCGAAGGTTTCGCTGCCATTCTTGCCAAGAAGACCTCTGCCGAGCAAGCCATCCTGAAGGTCGAGGTTTTCCTCGGCGTGTTCATCGGTGCGGTGACTTTCACCGGGTCGGTCGTGGCATTCGGCAAACTGGCCGGAAAGATCACATCCAAGGCAGAAAAGCTGCCAGGTGGCCACGCCCTCAATGCAAGCGCCGCGATCCTGTCGTTCATTTTGCTGATCCTGTTCCTCAACGGAGCCGGCATCTGGACGCTCATCCTCATGACGCTGCTGGCCTTCTTTATCGGCTATCACCTGATCATGGGTATCGGCGGTGCGGACATGCCGGTCGTCGTCTCGATGCTGAACAGTTATTCGGGCTGGGCAGCGGCGGCCATCGGCTTCTCGCTCGGGAATGACCTCCTGATTGTTGTCGGCGCGCTCGTCGGCTCGTCTGGTGCGATCCTGTCCTACATCATGTGTAAGGCGATGAACCGGTCGTTCATCTCCGTCATCCTCGGTGGTTTCGGCAATACAGCCGGACCGGCAATGGAAGTCGAAGGGGAACAGATCGCCATCGATGCCGACGGTGTGGCTGCTGCCCTGGACGATGCGGACAACGTCATCATCGTTCCCGGCTACGGCATGGCGGTGGCCCAGGCGCAGCAATCGGTCAGCGAACTGACCAAGCGCCTCAGAACCAAGGGCAAGAATGTCCGGTTTGCCATCCACCCGGTTGCCGGTCGCCTGCCCGGCCACATGAACGTGCTGCTGGCGGAAGCGAAGGTTCCTTACGACATCGTTCTTGAAATGGACGAGATCAACGAGGACTTCCCGGAAACGGATGTCGCCATCGTCATTGGCTCCAACGACATCGTCAATCCGGCGGCCCAGGAGGATCCAAACTCTCCGATTGCCGGCATGCCGGTCCTGGAAGTCTGGAAAGCCAAGCAGGTGTTTGTTTCCAAGCGCGGTCAGGGAACAGGTTATTCAGGCATCGAGAATCCGCTGTTCTACAAGGAGAACACGCGCATGTACTACGGCGATGCCAAAGCCAGCCTCGACAAGCTGCTGACCATGATCGAGTAATCGCCTGACACTTTCGAAATGACAGCCGCCCGGGACGACCTGGGCGGCTTTTTCTTTGTTCGCAGCCTTGTCTGTTGGACTGCCAAAATTTTTTTTTGAACCTTTTCCGGCCAGCCGCGAACATAGAGGTACTCGCACCTCGCGAGCGCACCGGCACACTTTCCCAATCACAGTTTTGAACAGCCCCGCCGCACCTGGCGGGCCAATGCAGGTGCTTTTTTCAAGACGACAGGAGATCTGCAATGAGCTTCCTTTATTCCTTCCTGAATTTCTTCCGCCCTCAATTCATCAACGGATCCGATCAAGGAGATCTTCTCTTTGGCGGCTTTGGCAATGACCTGATTTTCGGTAACGGCGGCAACGACAAAATCTTCGGCGGGTTCGGCAACGACCTCATCTTTGGCGGTAAGGGTAACGACCACATCTTCGGTGGCTTCGGAAATGATCTGATTTTCGGCGGCTATGGCAACGACAAGATCTTTGGCGGGTACGGCAACGACCTGATGTTCGGCGGCATCGGCAACGACAAGATCTTTGGCGGATATGGCAACGACCTCGCCTTTGGCGGCGCAGGCAATGACAAGATTTCCGGAGGCCACGGCAACGACAATCTGAATGGCGGCGACGGCGAGGACACGCTGCGTGGTGGCAAAGGTGATGACCGTCTGGTCGGCAATAAGGGCAACGACAAGATGTTCGGCGGTGCCGGCGACGACCTGCTGGTCTGGAACAACGGTGATGGGTCGGACCTCATGAACGGCGGCCGCGGCTACGACCGCGTTCAAGTCAACTTCGACACCGATCTCGTCAATAACGATCTTCAGAACAAGGACGTCGCCGAGTTTTCCGTCACCCCTAAGGGAGTCCAGTTTGCAAGGGTTGAAGTAAACGACCAGACCGTCAACGGGTTGTTTGAACTCGACATTCGCAAGACAGAAGTGCTCGAAACCAATTTCGGTGGCGGCGACGACACGGCACAGATCGTCGACAACGTTCTGGACGAAATCAAACTGGATCTGGATGGCGGCGACGGTATCGATACTCTTGACCTGTCGCGGGCTGCTGCCGGTGTTGAGGTCGACCTTGCCGCTGGAACGCTGGAAAACTCCAAGGCTGTCAATTTCGAGAACGTTATCGGCACGGAACTCGACGACAAGATAGCCGGCGACGATAAGGACAATGTCATTTCCGGGCTTGGCGGCGTCGACACGATCTATGGCCGCGCCGGCAACGACACGCTGGTCGCCAACAAGGGCAATGATTTTGTCTTCGGCGAAGACGGCGATGATTTGCTTGTGTGGAACAATGGCGATGGTTCGGACCTGATGGATGGCGGTGCCGACTACGACCGGGTCCAGGTCAACTTCAACACCGATCTCGTCAATGACGACCTGCAGAACAAGGACGTTGCCGAATTTTCCGTGACACCCGACGGCGTGCAGTTTGCGCGTGTTGAAGTCAATGACCAGACCGTCAACGGGCTCTTCCAGCTCGACATCCGCAATACGGAAGTGCTTGAGACCAATTTCGGCGGAGGCGACGACACGGCACAGATCGTCGACAACGTTCTGGACGAGATCAAACTGGATCTCGATGGCGGCGACGGTATCGACACGCTGGACCTCTCAAAGGCAGCTGCAGGTGTTGAGGTCGATCTTTCGGCCGGTACGCTGGAAAACTCCAAGGCTGTCAATTTCGAGAACGTTATCGGCACTGAGTTCGACGACAAGATTGCCGGCGACGATCAGGACAATGTCATTTCCGGGCTTGGCGGCGTCGACACGATCTATGGCCGCGCCGGCAACGACACGCTGGTCGCCAACAAGGGCAATGATTTTGTCTTCGGCGAAGACGGCGATGATTTGCTTGTGTGGAACAATGGCGATGGTTCGGACCTGATGGATGGCGGTGCCGACTACGACCGGGTCCAGGTCAACTTCAACACCGATCTCGTCAATGACGACCTGCAGAACAAGGACGTTGCCGAATTTTCCGTGACACCCGACGGCGTGCAGTTTGCGCGTGTTGAAGTCAATGACCAGACCGTCAACGGGCTCTTCCAGCTCGACATCCGCAATACGGAAGTGCTTGAGACCAATTTCGGCGGAGGCGACGACACGGCACAGATCGTCGACAACGTTCTGGACGAAATCAAACTGGATCTCGATGGCGGCGACGGTATCGACACGCTGGACCTCTCAAAGGCAGCTGCAGGTGTTGAGGTCGATCTTGCGGCCGGTACGCTGGACGGTTCGACGGCAGTGAATTTTGAAAATGTTACCGGCACAGACTTCGATGACGTCATCACGGGCGATGCTCAGGACAATGTCATCCGCAGCGGATCGGGTTTTGATATTCTGGCGGGCGGCGAAGGCTCGGATACGTTCGTGTTCACTGCCGAAGACACAGGTGTGAAGATTATCACTGACTTCGATATCAACGCGGATCGGCTTCTTTTCATCACGGATGAAAACCTGACGGCGTCTGATCTTGTGAACCAGCTTGTGCAGGATGGCGATGACGTGCAGCTCGACGTCAACGGGAAGCTGATCACCTTTGAAGACGCAAGCGTTGAGGATTTCAGCACCAACGACTTCCACTTCGCATAACGCACGCAACAAAACTCCTTTGGAAGCCTCGCCGGTCTGCCACCGGCGGGGCTTTTCCTGTGCATCTTCGCTTTATTTTCCTTCGAAGACCCTGGTGCTGACGAACTCAACGTCTCGCGATGATTTTAGTGCATCTTGCAAGAGCACAGCTCTTTGGTTGTGACGCGCGTCATAAGCACTGAAGCGGAAGATTGCCATCCTAGGCTCAGGTTCTGCAGAGAACTGCGAACTTCAAACTGGATTTGAACAGGACTGCGAGACCGCAAGCTCTTTCCCCGAGCCGGCGAACGCACCCCCTTTGCTTAAGGATAGGCGCTGAAGATGGGACAATTACACGCGGTCAACAACGGCAAAGCGCACCAACTGAGAACGGACGATGATCAGTTGCTGCGCGCCGTTACGAGAGGCGACCAGGCAGCCTTCGAGACAATTCATCGCAGACACGCGTCACGTCTGCTGAATTTTGCGCGGCGGGTGACCGGGGATCATGAAGCAGCGGAAGAAGTCACCAACGATACCTTCCTGGTGGTCTGGCGCAAATCCGATAGGTTCCAGGGCCGGTCCAAGGCGTCCACATGGATGTTCGGCATCGCCTACCGGCTTGCGATCAAGCAGAGGCAAAAACGGAACGGGCGTACACAAGAACTCGATTTGGATTCATGTGAGATCCCGGCCGGTGATGATACAGCCGATACCATCGTCCAACGACGCGATCTGAGAAATGCTCTTCAAAAGCTGAAGCCGGACCTCAGAACGATTGTCGAACTCACCTTCTTTGAAGGCTACCTCTATTCCGAGACTGCCGACATTCTCGGATGCCCGGTCGGTACCGTTAAATCGCGCATGGCAACGGCTAAGAACGAATTGCGGCACCATTTGAGCGAAACAGCCACCAGCGCCAGTCTTGCTGTTGCCGCGTGAGCGCGATCGCAGGATCAGGCACTCAAACGATCGCCTGCGGCATCGAAGAAATAGGACTTGCCATCCGAAATAGAGAGATCCAGTTCCCTCCCCGGCTCAATCTGATGCTGTCCAAAAAATCTCGCCGTGACCGGGTGTCCTTTCATTCTGGCAATGACATTGGTGTCGCCGCCAAGATGTTCGACATGTTCGACCGTCGCCTTCAGCGCGCCGCTGTCGGACAGAACGAGGTCTTCCGGACGCACGCCGAGCGTCCGTTCATCACCTTCATTCAGAAGTCCGGCCGGCAGAAAGTTCATCGCCGGGGACCCGAGGAAACCGGCAACAAACCTGTTGACCGGATTGTTGTAGAGTTCCATCGGACTGCCGATCTGTTCCACATACCCGTCCCGCAAAACAACGATCTTGTCGGCCAGCGTCATCGCCTCGGACTGATCGTGGGTAACATAAATCATCGAGGCTTCGAGCTGGCGGTGTAGGTTGGCGATCTCCAAACGCGTGTTCATTCTAAGCGCTGCGTCCAAATTCGAGAGAGGCTCGTCGAACAGAAAAAGCTTGGGATGGCGTACAATGGCCCGACCGATCGCAACCCGCTGGCGCTGTCCACCGGAAAGCTCTGACGGATACCGCTCAAGATAGTCCTGCAGGTTCAGCATGCGCGAGGCTTCAGCGATCCGCTGTTCGATAACGTCCTTGCTTTGCCTTTCCTGCTTCAAGGCCAGCGACATGTTGCCCCTGACGTTAAGATGCGGGTAAAGCGCGTAGCTCTGGAACACCATAGCGATGCCGCGTTTCGAAGGCGGTGTGAAATTCACCTGTTCCCCGCCGATGTGAATGTCGCCGGAAGTGACATCCTCCAATCCGGCAATAACGCGAAGAAGCGTGGACTTGCCGCAGCCGGACGGGCCGACGAAAACAACGAATTCACCGTCTTCGACCTCAAGATTGACGTCCTTGAGGACATGAACCTGACCAAACGACTTGTTGACGTTCTTCAGCGTGAGCGCCGTCATGGCGTTGGCTCCTTCAGTGATACAGGCTGCCCTGTGCGCACGCTCTGATCGGCAGCCAGACAAATGGCGAGCGAGCGGACGGCATCCTGCATGTGCCGGGTCAGATCAATGTCTTCTGATACAGCGCGCAGCATAAAGGCCTGCTCCGCATCGCAAAGTTCCTGATGACCGGGTTCGTCCGGCAGATCGATGTTGATATCTCCACCCGGGCGATGCACCAGCAGGCCGCCAACTTTTGTGTGGCCGTCGACGTCGGCTGAAGCGCCCTTGTTGCCCTCCACGATGGAAACGGACCCGGCGGGTGAAACGACGTCTTTCACGAAGAATGCCGTTTCCGACATCATGGGTCCCCAGCCCGCTTCGTACCAGCCGACGGACCCGTCGTCGAAAGTCACCTGAAACTGCCCGTAGTTGTACATGTCCGGCGCGATCTCGTCAGATAGCCGCAATCCCATGCCGTTGACCGTGACAGGAACTGCGTCCGTGATCTGGCACCAAACATCCACATAGTGCACGCCGCAGTCGACAATCGGCGCTGTTGTCTGCATCAGGGCCTTGTGCGTTTCCCATTCGGCACCCGTGCTCTGCTGGTTGAGGTTCATGCGGAACACGTATGGGCCGCCGAGGGCCCGGGCTTCCTCAATCAGCCTCACCCAGGACGGGTGATGACGCAGTATGTAGCCAACCACCAGCTTCTTGTTTGTCTCCCGGGCACATGCCACGACCCTCCTGGCGTCTTCAACAGTCGTCGCCAGCGGCTTTTCGACAAAAACATGCGCGCCGGCATGCATGGCTGCCACTGCATAATCGGCATGACTGTCTGAATACGTGGCGATCACCACCAGGTCGGGCGATGTCTTTTCAAGAGCGACTTCGTAACTGTTGAAGACCGGATACCCGTCCAGCTCCGCGTGGTCGACCTCACCGGAACGGTTCACCAAGGCGACAATCTCGGAGGCGTCATTCCGATGGTGCGCGAGCGCATGAGAAAGGCCCATATTGCCGAGCCCGGCAATCAGAACACGGGTCATTTGACAGCTCCTGAAGTGATGCCGCGGATCAGCTGGCGCGAGAAGATCACATAGAGGATAAGCACCGGCAGGATGGCCATACTGAGCGCTGACAGCACAGCGTTCCAGTTGGTGACGAACTGGCCGATGAAAACCTGGCTACCGAGCGTCAGGGTCTTCGTTTCCTCGGCCGGCGCCAGAATCAGCGGGAACCAAAGGTCATTCCAGATCGGGATCATGTTGAACACTGCAACCGTCGCCATCGCCGGACGCACCAGCGGCAAAACGAGGCGGAAGAAAATCGTGTACTCGGAAAGCCCGTCGATCCGGCCCGCATTCTTGAGATCATCGGAGACCTGGCGCATGAATTCACTCAGGATAAAGACCGCAAGCGGCAGGCCTTGTGCCGTATAGACCAGGATCAGGGCGAACAGCGTATTCACCAGCCCTGTCGCGACCATCATTTCGAGGATTGCGACGGTTCCGATCCGGATCGGGATCATGATCCCGAGAGCCAGATAAAGCCCCATCAGCAGATTGCCGCGAAACCTGTATTCGCTGAGCGCGAAAGCTGCCATGGCTCCGAAAAGCAGGATGAAGAACAGCGAGACGACAGTGACGATCATTGAGTTCTGGAAATAGAGGAAGAAGTCCCCCTGTTTCATCACTGTCTGGTAGCCGATCATGGAAAACGTGTCTGCGTTCGGCAGGCTCAACGGTTCACGGAAGATCGCCTTCCGGTTCTTGAAACTGTTGATCAGGATCACGAAGACCGGGAAGAGTGCGATCAGCGTGTACATGATCAGCGCGCCGTGCATCGCAGCTGTGTTGAAAGGGTTCGTGCGGGCCTTGTTCATCACTCCCTCCCCTTACAGCTGATATCTGCGCATCCGGGTCTGGATGCCGAAGAGGTAAATACAGACACCGACCAGAATGATCGCGAACATGGCGCTGGCGATGGCCGAGCCCATATAGGGATCACCCAGCTGGAGCTGAAAGCCGAAGAAGGTGCGATAAAGGAACGTGCCCAGTATGTCGGTCGAAAAATCCGGCCCGGCGAGCGCGCCCTGCGCGGCGTAGATCAGATCGAAGGCGTTGAAGTTGCCGACGAAGGTCAGGATCGAGATGATACCGATCGAGGGCAATATGAGCGGCAGCTTGATCTTCCAGAAGGCCGACATGCCGGTTATGCCGTCGATTTCGCCGGCCTCGAGTATTTCTTCGGGAATGGACAGCAGCGCCGCATAGATCAGCATCATGGGGATGCCGATGAATTGCCAGACCGAAATCAAAGAGAGCGTTGTCAGCGCATATTCTTCCTTTCCAAGCCACGGTGCATAAAGCCATTTCAGACCCACTGCATCAAGCATCGACGGTGCAATGCCCCAGATCGGCGACAGAATCAGTTTCCAGGCAAACCCGACAATCACGAAGGAGAGAATCGTCGGAATGAAAATCGCCGAGCGATAGAACGCGGCGAAACGCAGCCTCGGATGAGAGAGCATGGCGGCGAGCGCGATGCCGATCGGGTTTTGAACCAGCATGTGGATCAGGAAGAACCAGAAATTATTCGCCAGAGCGTTCCAGAACTGATCCGCCCAGATCGCGTTCTCGAACAAAGTCGTGAAGTTCTGAAGGCCGACAAAAACGCGCTCCTGATCAATCTTGCTGTAAAGAGCAAGCCGCAAGGTGTTGAATAGCGGGAAGATCATGACCGCCGTGTAGACGAGAACCGCTGGGGCCAGAAACACGACGATATGCCAGCGAAAACGAGGCTTGCTCATCCGAAGCTCCGGTCAAGGGGTCCGGACGAGGCGGCCTCGTCCGGATATGATCGCAGGATGGAAAGTCTTACTGGTGCGGCGCGTACCAGCTCGCGAGACCGTCCTGCAGCTTCTGGCCAAGGGCTTCCGGAGTGTCCGTGCCCTTGATTGCCGCAACTGAAGCGCCCCAGGTTTCATTTTCAAGGTTGGGCGTTCCGCGGGACAGGATCTGATAGGTAGACCGGATCGTGCTTTCACACTCTTCACGCCAGCCGACGAACTCTTTTGCGAGCGGGTCTTCAAGTTCGACCGGGGTCTTCGACAAAGGGAAGAAACCGGGCAGCGCGTTGCCGAAGATGGCAGCGAAATCCGGAGACGCGACCCAGGCCAGGAACGTCTTGGCAGCTTCAGGGTTCTCGGTGGCTGCATTCATGCCGATGCCGATATCCGTGTGATCGGAAATGTAGCAAGTGTCACCAGTATTCTGGACCGGTGGCTTGAACGCGCCCATTTCAAAATCGGCCTGTGTGTTGAAGCCTGCAATTTCCCAGCTACCGGCCGGATAGATCGCTGCACGCCCCAGCGTGAACAGGTTCTGGCTGTCCGGGTAGGTCTGCGCCTCGTAGCCGTCGCCAAGGTACGGTCCCCATTTTGCAAGTGTCGCATAAGGCGCGACCCATTGCTCATCGGTTAGTTTCTGCTCACCCTTGATAAGTGCGTTGCGGCCTTCCTCGCCTTTCCAGTAGTTCGGACCAATGTTGTTGTAGCCCATCGTGGCGGCTTCCCACTGGTCGTTGGTTCCCATTGCCATAGGGATATAGCTGCCGTCTTCCTTGAACTTTTCTAGAACGGCAAAGAATTCCTCCTCCGTTGTCGGCACGGAAACGCCAAGTTCATTGAATGCGTCTTTGTTGTAGATGAACCCATGAATCACCGATGCCATGGGAACGCAGAAACTGGCTGACCCGTCGTCAGACTGCCAGGCGGCTTTTGCCACGTCGGAGAAATTGTTCATGGCCTCCATGTCATCGAGATCAACCAGATGACCAGCGTCAAAAAGTGCCAGTGAGGCATCAAACGGACGGCAGGTAATCAGATCACCGGCCGACCCCGCATCCAGTTTGGAATTTAGAGCCGCGTTGTATTCAGTCGGCGCCGATGGTGTGAATTTCACCTTGATGCCCGGATGAGACGCTTCAAATGCAGGAATGATCTTTTCCTGCCAGAGGGCCAGATCGTCATTGCGCCAGCTCTCGATTGTCAGTGTGACGTCCTGCGCATAAGCACTGCTTGTCACAAGAGCCGTGCTGACCATTACCAAGGATAAAAACTTACGTGTCATTGCGCTGTTCCCTGTTTTCAAGCGATTGTGTCTTTATTCTTTTGTTTCTGTCTGACGGTGCAATGCCGTTCTCTCGAGTTCATGACATTCGCAGCTCTATTGCCATGGTATTGTTCTTGCGCATCCAAATGGACAACGATTTTTCGGCAAAGCGAGCCCGTCAGCCCCGCAAATATAATACCTATCTAATACCATTTGTCGACCGTTAAGTTTTATTTTGAGAAATTTGCCTAGTTTGGAAAGCCTGACAGGCTTGAAAGCGGGGTTTTGGCGTTCTTGAGGCGCTTTCTCAGTGGCAAAGGCATTGTAAAGGTATTACGCAAAGACAGACGGAATCGCCACCGGGCGCTTGATTTGCAAGAACTGGTACGCCGCGTTCGCTGCGTCGTACTAAACCGCTGTGTTAGACTTCGCGAGGCAGAGCCGCATGAACTTTCTGGTATTTCTTGGCACGGAACGCGCAAGCACACCACCACGTCCCGCTCGGCTGGGAGAACGGGTCGCAGCCGCGTGCTGCCGCAGGCTGGATGCCTATGGCGCAGCTCATATTCTCGTCGATCCTCTGGAAATTGATCTTCCCAAGCCGTTCAAGCCACACTTTTCTTACGCGAAAGGCAAAGCGCCGTTCCAACTTGAGGAGCTTGAAGCGCGTATCGCGAGTGCTGATGGCTATGTGATGGTCAGTCCGGAATACAATCACTCCATGTCGCCCAGCCTTGCGCATTTGCTCAACCACTTCGGCAGTTCTTTGTTTTCTTATAAACCGAGCGCAATCGTGACCTACTCTGCTGGCCAATGGGGTGGTGCAAGAGCCGCTGTGAACATGCGCACATTTCTGTCCGAACTCGGGTGCCTCCCGGTTTCAGCGATGGTTCACGTGCCGCAGGCGCAAGAGGTGTTCGACGGGGATGGCGCTTACCTCGCTGGGACCGACAAGGATCGCTGGGACACTTATATCGACCGCACGATCAGGCAGCTTATGTGGTGGGCGGAGGCCGCAAACCGCCAGCGCGCATCAGGTGATCTTCCCGCGCCCGCCGCGTTCAGGTCAGCGCCGTCGCAGAGAAACGCGCCGGATTGAGAACGGACTGTTTCAGCTGGGCGATTATGCTTTGTGGCGTTCACACGGTCGACTGGCAGGACCAAAAGTGACCGCACGAGAGACGCCGCCAATCGGGCCAAATACCCCTGCCCGGTTTCTCAAAAGCACGTGATTAACCATTCCCTCTTCCTATTTTTCCGCCATCGTTATATTCTATTAACCAATTTCGAGGCACCAGATGGTTTATGCATACGCCGAACTGGCTAACGGGATTTTGAAATGTTGCTTCTTATAGGCTTGGGGATTTTTGCTTACCTGGCCGTTGCTTTGGCTTTCTTCGCACTAAGTGCAATGGAATTGGCTGAGACGGCACGCGCGGCGCCGGGTTCGCTCTCGCTTGCACTGGTTACCGCCGTCTTCTGGCCAATCACACTGTCGGTGATGTCCGCCCTTGTGTTGGTTACAAAAACGCGCCATTCATGAGGTCGAACGCAGAGCTTGGTTAGGCATGCTATTCGTGAAGGTTTTTCAAAAGCGCCGAAACATGGCACATTAAGCCGCTTTTTGCCGACGTTGGCGACCAACCGGCGCGACGAGCACCAGTACGACGGTACAAAACGAGACCGCACTAAACATTGATTTTATTTAAGTTGAAGCTTGTTGAATGTTAAGCGTAGGGTACAACGGCCTATTAAAGGTAACATAGCCGGTGGTTCGGGAATTGAACCGCGCTTGATGTCTATTCGAGCGGCTCACATTCGCCCCACAGCTTTAACCTTGAGTTAAATTTTACAAATTGGTTACTCGAATTTTCCGCTAAAATCCTTATTTTACGCGCACGTTCGAATGTTGAAATTGTAGGAGCACCATTAAATGAACCTGGCAAAAAAGCATGGGCGTACAACTGTCTGTGCGGCCCTTATTTTCAGCGCTCTTGTCCTGGCAGGGTGCAGTTCCTCAGAAGAAAGGGCTCAGGATCATTACGAGCGTGGAGTGGAATTCGCAGAACAGGGCGATCTTTCGAAGGCTGGTATCGAATTTCGCAATGCGATCAAACTGGATTCCAACCGCGTTGATGCCTTGTTTGCATTCGGTGAGATACAAGAACGCCAAGGCGACCTTCCGGCCGCGTTCAGGGTCTATACCTCTGTGTCTGAACAGGCCAGCGACCATATTCAGTCGCGAGTGAAACTGGTCTACATGCTGCTCTCCGCGAACCAACTTGACCGCGCAAAGGAGAAGCTGGACGAGGCCATAGCGATTTCCCCGGAAGAACTGAGCGTACTCGTCGCCAAAGCAAGTTTCGAGCTCAGAAACCGGAACCCGGATGAAGCTGAAAAGATCGCCAAAAAAGCGTTCTCACTCGACCCGACAGCGTCTGACGCCCTAATTGTCCTCGCTTCTGCACGCATGCTGGCAAAAGATCCGGAAGGCGCTTTGCAATACCTCAACCAAGCGCCGGCGGACAGCGACAAACACGTAGGGCTGCAAGTGTTGCGCATGAGCGTTCTTGAGGCCCTGGACGATCAAGATGGTATCGAAGACCTTTTCGAAAATCTGGTAGAGACGTTTCCCGATACACCGCAATTCAGCCAAGCCTGGGTAAGGTGGTACTTGAGCCAAGACCGAGAAGACGACGCTGAACGCGTTGTGCGCAAGTTTGCTGCAGACCGCTTTGAAAACAACGAAGCACAACTGGCTCTTGTCTCATTTCTCATTTCGCGACGGGGACCGGATGTCGGCAGAGCTGAACTCGATAGCATTATCAAGCAGCGTAACGAGCAAAACATAGACTCTTTCGAGATCCGTTTGGCGCTTGGTGAGTTGATGTACAATACCGGCGAAGTCTCAGAAGGGATCGAAGTTATTGAATCGGTCGTCGCCGATACCAGCGACGAACAGCAGAAAAACCAAGCTCGCCTGATGCTTGCAACCATGCTCGGCCGGTCGAATGACATGGCTCAAGCTGAAGAACTGATAAACGAGGTGCTTGAAAACGATACCAAAAATGTCGAAGCTCTCAGACTGCGGTCGCGAATAAAAATCACTCGGAACGACAATGCTGGCGCGGTAGACGATATTCTTTTGGCCTTAAACGAAGCACCAGAAGACGCACGTTTGCGCACCATGCTGGCCAGTGCCTATGAGCGCGATGGCGCTTCTATTCTCGCGGAGGAGCAATTCGCCAGAGCCCTGGCGCTTGCCGACAATGCTCCCGAAGTCGGGCTTCCCATGGTTCAATTTTTGCTGCGTCACGGCAAAGCAGAACAGTCTTTGCGTGTTCTCGAAGCTCTCCGGGAGCGCAATCCGACAAACCGTCAGGTGCTGACACTTCTTGCCCAGCAGCGGCTTGCCCGTCGCGACTTTGTGGGCGCACAGGAGATCTCCGACACGCTTCGACAAATTGAAAACGGCAGTTCGGAGACGGCTGACAAGATCGCTGCCGCGGCACTCGGTGGACTAGATCGTCACGATGAGAGTATTGCGCTTCTGCAGAACTCATCGGCTGCGACAAATGATGATGAGGCACTGCTTCCAGACCTCATTCGCGCCTATGTGCAGGCAGGTCGTCAGGATGCGGCAGAAGAACACTTGAACTCTGTATTGACGGAAACCCCGGAAAACACGCTCGCCAAAGTCCTTCTCGGTTCGGTGTATTTGTCTCAAAATCGATCCCAGGACGCAGAAGCCCAGTTCCTTTCCGCAGCCGCGGAAAGCGAGAGTGTCCTTGGAAATACATCGCTTGCGCAATATTACCTCGCGACAAGAAAATTCGACGAGGCCGAAGGTACGATACGAGATGGGTTGGAAAAGCAAAACGACAATATGACCTTGCGGCTCATGCTCACTACCGTCCTCCAGCAAATGCAGCGTTTTGACGAAGCAATAGACGAATATGAGATAATGTTTGCCTCCGATCCGGAATCCACGATCGTTGCGAACGACCTGGCGAGCCTGTTGTCTGAACGTCGCGGGGACGAAGCATCGCTTGATCGCGCATTTGAGATTGCACAAAGATTCCGATCATCCGAAGTACCGCAATACATGGATACTTTGGGTTGGGTTTACTATTTGCGTGGTGAACATTCTTCAGCACTTCCACTGTTGAGAAACGCCTCACAGAAGTTGCCGAACATGGGCCTGGTGCAGTTCCACTACGGCATGGCGCTCGCGGCGCTTAACCAGAAAGACCAAGCAATAAATTCGCTGGAAAAGGCACTTGATCTTAAGACAATGATGACAGAAGACGATCTGAAAGAGGCGCGCGCGACGGTGGAGCGTCTCAAAAACTCTGACGGTTCCGCGGAGTCGAACTAAGTTGCTTAAGAAGAAGCGGAATTTTGAGTTTTCAGACATGGTAAGGATAGATGGAACAGAGCTTTGATCTGAGTGCGATTACGTCAATCGTTCGGCGGCGCTATCTTTATTTCGTCCTACCGTTCGTTTTCGTTCTCGCGGCCACAGTTTTCGTCGCCTATTCGCTACCTCGCAGCTACGAGGCGAAGGCGACGATCCTTATCGAATCGCAACGTATTCCGAGTGAACTTGCGCTGACCACAGTGAATGTCGATCCAGGCGAGCGACTGAAAGTGATCGAGCAGCGCCTTCTTGCGCGCGACAACCTGCTGAGCATTGCAGAAAAATTTTCGCTTTACCGCAGCGAAGGCAAGCCCCCCTCGCCGACGGCCATCGTAGGCAGCATGCGGGATTCAATCTCGATTGACCAGATCGGTGTTTCCCGGTCGCGCAGAAATACGCAAATCGTCGGCTTTGAAGTCGCTTTTCGGTATTCTAACGCAACCATGTCAGCACGTGTTGCAAACGAACTCGTGACGTCAATTCTATCGCAGAACCTTGAGACGCGCTTGAGCCGCGCAGCAGAGACAAGTGAATTCTTTCAACAACAATTGCGCGACCTCGAGAATGAGTTGCTCACAATGGAGCGCAAGATTGCAGCCTATAAACGCGACAATGAAGCCGCATTGCCAGATACCCTGGGAATAAGACGCGAACAGCTAACAATCATATTGTCCAATCTCAATCAGATTGACGCTCAACTTCAGATCGCGAGCAATGCGGACTCTAATAGCGCGGCTACAGGTGACGCCAACGCACAACAGCTTGCGTTCAGTCTCCAGTCCCAGGAACTCAACTACGACGCATTTGTGGAGCGGCGTGAATTGCTGACCCCGCTGTTGGAAAAAGGATTCGTTTCGCAGCGGACGATGGATGATCTGGACCGGCAAATTGCCCTTGCGGAGATCGAAATTGCCGCTATTAAAGCGCGGATGGCCCAGGAAGGTTTCACAACTGATCCCGCGACAAGGACCAAGTTGCTCGAAGCACAGCAAAGCGAACTGACGAGACGGGCCGACAACCTCAAAGAAAGCATCGCAAAAACCCCAACGGTTGAGGTTGAGCTTGCCGCGATGACACGAGACTATGAGAATTTGAGGGACGAATTCAGCCAAACGAAAGCAAAGCTTACGGATGCCGAGATTGGCGAGCGGCTGGAACAGGACCGGCAGGCGGAAAGATTTGAAGTTCTCGAACAAGCGACTATTCCTGAAGCTCCTACCAAGCCAAACCGCATACAAATCGTAGCCGCAGGCGGCGGCGGAGCGCTCGCTATCGGCGCTGCACTTGTGTTTTTGCTCGAGTTTCTAGACAACAGCATCCGGACGGCCGGCGACTTAGAAAGACGTCTCAAGGTTAGACCCATTGCCGTCATTCCATACGTCACAACAAGGCGCGAGCGCATTCGACAAGTTGTGCGCCGCCTTCTTACCTTCTGCCTGTTTTTGCTGTTTGTCGCATGCGTGACGTTGCTTGTTGATCGTTATGTCATGCCAATAGACCTTCTGGCGGAAAGAGTTTGGCTCATGATCGAACCACTCTTGTCGAAATTCAATTTGACCTAAGCGTGCTGAAAACAAAGTCGGAGTTATCGAGTGGAACATATCAAGAGTGCGCTTAAAAAAGCCGGCGTGTTGGACGAAACAGTCGCTCATGCGACTGAAACGCCTCGGCCGGCAGAACGCCGCCTGCCACTTCAGAAAGTCGACTCTACCGAGGTTTCAGCCAAGCCCGAAGAGCTTGTTCTCCGCACCGTCGAGATTGACCCAAAGCATTTGGAAAGAAAGCGGATTGTCTCCAAATCGATGGATGACCCAAACTATATTGCTTTCAATCTGCTGCGTACACGCGTTCGCCAGGCGATGTCTGACAACAATTGGAAGTCGCTTGCAATCACCTCCCCGACACCCAACTGCGGCAAGACGATGGTCACGCTCAATCTTGCCTTCAGTCTTTCCCGCAATCCAGGCCTTAAAACTGTCGTTGTAGACCTGGATCTGAGACGTCCTTCAATCGCACCGACATTAAATATTGAACCGGATCGGTCCATTGCACAGTTCCTGCTGGGACGAGCTGAGGCAAAGGACTGTTTTCTGAAAGCCGACGAGAACTTAACTCTTGGATTGAATAGCGGTCACACGCCTGCATCTTCCGAATTGCTGCAAGCGCCAAAAATGCTAGAGCTTTTCGAGTTCATCAATAAAGAACTTTCACCAGAAATCATCTTGTTCGACCTCCCGCCCATGCGTAGCAGCGACGACGCGCTCGGGTTTCTCCCTCGCGTCGACACGTCTTTGCTTGTTGTGGCGGCCGGCATGACGACAACAGCAGAAGTAGACGAATGCGAGCTACAAATTAGTGAACTTGAAAAACTGCTCGGAATTGTGCTGAACAAGTGCGAAACCGTTAAAAGCGAAGATTATTACTATTGAAAATAATTCTGAATTCGGCCTTACCTGCAAATTCATCTCTATTTGGACCAAATGATTGGTCTCAAGTTGAGGTTCTAGTCAAAAAAAAGTACGTACGAAAGCCATCCGTTTGCATTTAACAGAACTGTCGAATTGCAACGATAGCCGGATGTGATGCTCAATGCCGCTAATCATTGTCCAGGTTATTTAACGACGTAAATCATGTTCGAAAGCTTACATTTTTTTTTCGTGATCAATGATATAGGGTCCCACTCAGATCTTAGCTTTAATTCAGCTTAAGAACTGCGGATATCCAGATATGCATCTCTGTTTGACGATCAAGACAACTGTCAAATCTTGATACCTAGAAGTGATCGATCAAGTTAATCTTCGAATGAAAGATAAAACAAATCATGCAGCTTTCGATTATCATTATTAGCTGGAACACCCTGAAAATGACCAGGGAATGTCTTGAGACCGTTTTTTCCGGTTTGAGCGAAGTCGACGCTGAAGTAATCGTAGTTGATAATGCTTCATCTGACGGTTCGAGAGAAATGGTAGAAGAGTCTTTCCCCGAAGCAGTGTTAATCGCCAACTCGGAGAACCGAGGCTTTGCCGCGGCAAACAATCAAGCGATTGAAATTTCAAAAGGGGAGTATGTGCTTCTACTCAATTCCGATACTCTCATTCATGGCGACGTATTGCCAAAATCGGTCGAATATCTTGAACAAAACCCAGACGTTGGAGTCATGGGGTGCCGCGTGCTCAACACAGACGGATCTTTACAACCGACCTGTAGCCGGTTTCCGACTTTGATCAATCTGATGCTTCAAACGAGCGGGCTGTCGAAACTTCGGTGGCCCAAATTCCTCGACCGATATCAGATGGTCAATTGGAACAGAGACGACGAAAGAGACGTGGACGTTGTGACCGGATGCTACATGCTGGTCCGCCGCACGGCGATGGAACAAGTCGGGTTACTGGACGAGAACTTTTTCTTTTATGGAGAAGAAACCGACTGGTGCAAAAGATTTCAAGACGCTGGGTGGAATTTGCGTTTTGCACCTGTTGGCGTAATCACCCATCACGGCGGCGGTTCCGTTCGAAAACTCAACTACAAACGCGACCTGATGCTCACGAGTGCGACAGTGAAGCTGCATGCGAAACACTACGGCTTGTTAGGCAGTTTTGCCACCTGGCTCGTTCTTCTTACCTTTAATGCGACTAGAGCCGCGTACTGGAGTTGCGCCAGCCTGCTTCAAAGAGACGCTAAATCAAAAGAACGGCGCAATCACTTTATCAATGTCGTTCTGCACCATCATCGGACATGGTCGACAAAAAAGTCGGTAGGAATTTGAACATGACGGGACGTTTGCGCGTTCTCATTGTGGCCTCGCAATGCGACAGATCGGAGATCGGCGAGTCACATTGCGGCTATGAATGGATTTCGCGCATAGCCAAAGTCTGCGACGTTACACTGCTGACTTTACATCTTCCAGGGCGCGTTGCCCCTTCCCTCCAACTGCCCGGTGTGCGTGTTATCGAATGGAACGCATTGGGTTGGGTTGACGGTTGGCGTCGCCTCAATGGAACCCTCAAACCATTCTACGTACCATTCTACTTTCGAGCCAGATCATGGATCAAAAATGCCCGAAAGAAAGGCGAACACTTCGACCTCATTCATCACTTGACGCCCATGGCCTTCAGATTCCCTACCCCCTGTGCAGGCTTGGGATACCCGTACATTATTGGCCCGGTGGCAGGCGGCTTGCCCACGCCGGAAGAATTCAAGGCGGAGTTGAAGACAGAGCCTCTGTTCGCCCGGCTTCGTGAAACAGACAATTTCAGGCTACGATACGATCCGTTTTTGCGCCGCACTTACAAGTGCGCCGAGGCCGTCATTTGCTCCGGTGAATATGTATCAGAGGCGTTGTCCCACCTTAATCTCAAGCGAGTCGAATATGATACTGAAGTGGGTATCGACAGTTTGGCTATTTCAGAAAAACGTCCGTCTGTTGGCCGCGGTAAACTCCGTCTCTTGTTTGTGGGTCGCGTCATTCGAACAAAAGGCGTTCGCGACGCCGTAAGAGCGATGGCCAAATTGAAGGATTTGCCAGAGGTTGTGCTCAAGATTGCCGGAGACGGGGAAGATCTGCAGGACTGCCGCAAGGAAGCTGAGGCATTAGGTGTGACCGATCAGGTGCAGTTTCTTGGGCGGGTGCCAAAGGATGAAGTGGACGAACTTTATGCGGATGCAGACGTGTTTCTCTTTCCAAGTTTTCGAGAGCCAACAGGGATCGTGCTCTTTGAGGCAATGCGCCACGGATTACCGGTCATTACGACATCGATTGGCGGTCCCGGGCACATCGTTGACAACAGTTGCGGAATAAGACTTTCCCCCTCCGAACCCGCCATATTTGCCGACGAGTTGGCAAGCTCAATTCGCACACTTGCGACAGACGCTGAAAGATTGTCGGCGCTCGCAAAAGGGGCTCTTGAACGGGTTCAAGAAATCGGTCTATGGGATCGTAAAATCGAAAGGCTGGTCAAGCTGTACAACGGCGTGAGTGTCGTAAAAAACGAAACACAAATGCGCTGAACCACAAAGAGAACTTAATTCCA